>JANOPS010000031.1:0-4626 GCA_031421995.1 Gemmatimonadaceae bacterium | reverse complement strand
AGCGAACGCCCCTCGACCCTCCGCTCGCCGCCGACGAACGCATTACTGGCTCGACAACGGAATCCCACTCGGCGATGACGCGAAGTGCGCCGGGCAGAGGGCTGGTCGAGCCCGAACTGACCTGACCTACGATCGCGCCGTCGCCTTCCCGCGCCAGGTCGCCACATGACGAACGCAAGGTCTCTACCACTGACGGCAGGAACAGCGTGAGGGGCGTCTGTTCGTCAAGGATGACCTTCATGCGCCGAACGGCCCCGATCGAGTCCAGCCACGGCGTGCTCAGCTCGATTCGATGCTCGCCCCGTGAAAGCCCGCTCACCACAAATCGACCGCTCTCGTCGCTTGCCGCCTCAAGCGGCGTGCCGAGGAATGCGATACGTGCATTTGCGATCGGCGCTCCGCTGGCGGAGTCCCGCACGCTTCCGGAAGCCAAGAACGGAGTCGCGTCGACCTTTGCGCTGCGCGTCGCGGTGGACGACGCCACGGTCATGCGGACCGCCGTGATTTTGCGGTCCAAGCGCTCTCGCAGGCGCGCGACCTGCGAGCGCGATGTCCACGCGGCGATTTCGACCTCCCCACCGCGGGTCAGCCGACACACCGCAATGATGCCGGTGGACGGCACGGTACCCGATCCGGCTACGAAGCGCGCGTCGCCAAGGCGTCGGTCGGTGACCGAGTACGAGGCGCCCGCCATTGGGGCCCCGTTTGCGTCGGTGATTTTCGCGACGAGCCAGGCATCACTGCGCTCAAATGATTCCTGTCCGCAGAGCGGCGCAACAAACTGCTCGGCGGTCGGCACGACGATTCGCGCAATCGTCGACGCGGCGCGCGGAACGACCAATCGGTTGGCGAGCGTGATGGATATACCGGCGGCCTCGAGCGCGACATCATCAACCAGCAGCTGATATGATCCGGGAAGGACAAACGGGATCATTGCGCGTCCGGCGGCGTTCGTGAACGCCTGATAGTCTGTATCGGCCAGCCTGATGCGCGCCGACGCCAACGGCGCACCGTCGGCGGTCACGGCCGTGAGATGCGCGCTGCCGAGCGGCGCGTAGAACGCGCCGCTGTCACCGACTTGCGCCTCAGCAACCTCTCCGCCGATTTCGCGAATGCTGTAGTTCTGGGCGGACTGCGGAGACGTGAGCGGGTCGCGCGCGCCGATGAGACGCATGGACCACTGGGCGATGAAGGCGAGCCCGTTGGGCAGGGTGTGAAAGCCCAGTCGCCCACCAGCGCCGAGCGCTGCCGACAGTTGGTCAACACCAACAAAGGTGAATTCCACGTCGCGCAGCACGCGCTGCGCGGTGTCGATCCAGATGGTTCCCTCAATGTCGACTTTGCCTCTGTGCCGAAAGACCGGTGTGAATCGCAGCCCGCGTTGTGCGTCGCGCGTTGTATCGGCGTCGGCAAGGCGAAAGCAATAGCCACGTTGGAACTGCTCGCTGAGTAAGACGTCCGCGTCTGGAGCCGTGAAGGTGTATTCGCCCTTGGCGCCGGTGCGAAAGCCGTGCTCAACCAAGTCGCTTGGCGAGCGCCGGGCGCTAAAAGAGGTTGCCGAGCGTACGGCGGAGTCGAGTCGAACCGTTTGTTGTTCGATGGTGACGCCGTCCAGTCCGATGTGACGTTCGTACTGTGCGACGCGCATGAGGGCTGGGAGTCGCTCGCGCGCAACGACCGTCGCGAGCAGTCCGGCGCGCGCCTGATCCAGCAGCCCGAACGCTTCTTCAACGTCTGGCGGACGCGGACACCCGCGCGCGACCGCGATGCTAACCGATGGTAGCAAGCGGGAAGCCGGCGCAAGCGTGAGGAGCATCGTGGAGAGCCCCTCGGGCACTGGTGGCAGGGAGAGCTCTCGTGGCGTGAACCCCAGTCGTATTGCTCGCACGCGCGCCGCGGCGGGGGGTCGGGTGAGGTGGTACTGGCCTCTCGTGCCCGTCAGGGTGCGGGCGACCACGTCACCGCGCGTATCGAGCAGCATGACCACCGCTCCGGCTACGGCCTCGCCTGAGGCGCTGTCGCGCACGTGACCCTGCACGGCTGCCTGCACGGCTGCCTGCACGGTTCCCTGCACAGCCGCCTGCAGGGTTGCCTGCACGGCTCCCGCTTGCGCCAGCAACTGGCTTGCGGGCAGACCGCTGAAGGGGAGCAGTGCGAGGGCACACGCGCACAATGGGGTGCGACTCCTGCGAGACCGGACGCCGCCGGAACGCACCCCAGCGTTGTCGGGTCGTGGCCCTCGGAGTACGTTCGCAGGAGTCATGATGACCCCATGTTACCCGCTATGAACGTCACTCGCCATACGCGGTCGGTGTTGCTCGCGATCGTACTGCTCATCGCAGGACCAACCGCCTGCCGGGATTCCCGCGCCCACAGCTCGGCGTTTATCGCCGAGTGGGTGCACGCGCTCTATGGCGCGATTCGTGTGGAGCGGCTGTCGCCGCCGGTGGCCTCGCGGATCGCGGCGTATGCGTCGATGGCCCTCTACGCCGGCGTCGCGGCCACAGACGACGATCTGGCGCCATTGCACGGCATTGTTCGAGGGATGCCGCCGCTGCCGGTTCCGCCAGACGGACGCGCGTTGGACGCCACGATTGTGGGGATGACGGCCGAACAGATGGTTTTGGACTCTCTGTTTCAGGATGCGTTGCCAGCAACTCGCGCCGCCTTGGCACGACTGACCGATTCGCTCGTCGCCGTTCGTGCTGCAAGCGGAGTGGCACAGGAGGTACAGGTGCGTTCAGTGGCTGCCGGAGCAGCAATCGGCGCCGGGATCGTTGCGTGGTCCAAGACCGATGGATTCGCCGGCACTCGGCGCGCGTACGCGGCGCCCGAGGGAGCGGGGCTCTGGCGCAACGATTCACCGGCCAGTCTGTACACCACGCAGAGCATGTCCGGTGCCAGCGAGTTCATTGCGCTCGACAATCCCAATAATGCGCAGCGGGCGTCGAACACCAGTGACCGAGGGCTGATCCTGAGTCGGCCCAAGGACAGTCGCGGGAAATCGTTGCCGGCCGTGAACATGGCGGGAGCAACCGAACCGTATTGGCGGGAGGTTCGGCCCTTCGCGCTTGATGCGTGGAACGCGTGTCCGATTGCCGATCCACCGCCGTACTCGCCGGATACCACGTCAGTACTGTACGCGCTCGCGCGCATGGTGTACGAGACCAAGCACCAGTTGTCTCCTGAGCAGAAAGCGATCGCGTTGTTCTGGGCAGACAACGCGGGCGAAACCGGCACGCCGGTGGGGCATTGGCTCTCGATTGCCGGGCAGATGATCGGTGAGCGCCAGTTGAGTGAACGTGATGCTGCCACGCTGGTGTTGGCCACCGCGCTGTCGCAGGCGGATGCGTTTATCGCCGCGTGGGGCTACAAGTATCAGTTCAACGTGGTGCGACCCCGCATGTACATTCGCCGTGTGATCGACTCGACCTGGGAACCCTTGATCCCGACGCCGCCATTTCCAGAGTATCCTGCGGGACATTCCACGCAATCTGCTGCGGCCGCTACGGTGATGACGGCGCTCCTCGGCGCGACCCCGTTCTCCGATAGCACCAGCGTCTCGCTGGGCCACGCCGTGCGTACCTTTCCGTCGTTCCTCGCGGCGAGCGCCGAAGCGGGGATGTCGCGCATCTACGGCGGGATTCACTTTCCTGCGGGCAACACCAGCGGCGCTGCGCTTGGCGCCTGCGTGGGCGATCGTGTGATGCAACGGATGCGCGCCGCAGCTCGCCCACCAACATCGTGAAGGTCATCGTGAGGCGCATGGTGAAGGGCATGGGGAAGGGCATCGTGAAGCGCATCGTGAAGCGCATGTCGTCACCGTTCGAACGAAGGATGGCATCGCTGGCGAGCGGTATGGTGTTCGCGATCACCCTGACCGCGTGTCGCGGTGAGTCCACGCAGGAATGGCGAGACGAAGGCGGCGTGCGGTGGCGCACACTGGAGGTGCCACGAGGCACGCCGGGTTTCACGCGCATGTCGGCGAGTGAAACGGGTATTCGCTTTCAGAACAACGCCAGCGAGAAGATCCTGCTCGGCAACCGCACGCTCGCGCAGGGCGGTGGCGTGTCACTCGGCGACGTGGACGGCGATGGGCGCGCCGATATCTTTCTGGCGCGCACCGAAGGGTGCAGCGCGCTGTATCGCAATACGGGGAACTGGGAGTTTGAGGACATCACCACGCGGGCCCGCGTGGGCGCGTGCGATCGTCACAGCAGCGGATCGGCGATGGCCGACGTGGATGGTGATGGCGATCTTGATCTGGTCTTGCTGGCCACCACGGGGCCCAACGCCATCTTTGTGAATGATGGCAAGGCGCGATTCACGGAGCGTCGCGATCTGGGGTTGGACACGGTAGGACGCGGTGCGACCACCGTGACGATGGCCGACGTAAACGGCGACGGTCGGCTGGCGATGTTCATTGCCAACTACAAACCGTACAACGTGGATGATACCATCCCGCCGCAGCAGCGCGCCTTCAACCAAATGGTGCGCGAGACAGGACCGAAGCAGTTCGAGATCGTTCCCGAGCACCGACAGGACTACAAGCTGGTCATGCGGCCAGACATGGGCGGTATGCGTATGACGCAGCGCGCGCAGCCCGATGAGTTCTACACGAACGAC
>JANOPS010000030.1:0-2156 GCA_031421995.1 Gemmatimonadaceae bacterium | reverse complement strand
GAGATTGGCCCGTCCAGCCTGCATGCACTCAAGGCCAACATCGCCGCCCTGCGCCTGCGCGAAAAGACGCGCGTGTTCAAGAAAGACGCGTTGCCCTTCGCGGGCGCACTGGAAGCCGACCGCTACGATATCGTGTTCTGCGATCCGCCGTACGGCTCACGCATGCTGGATCGTGTGATTGAAAGCTGGAAGGCGCGCAAGTTCTCGCGCATCCTGGCCGTCGAGCATCTCACCGCGCACGTGCTGCCGGCGCCGTTCGATCGGCGGATTTTCGGCGACTCGGCGGTCACGATTTACCGTCAGGAGGTACCGGTGAAAGCAAGCGAGATCGTTGCCGACCTTGGTGTGCCACTTGATGGTGTGCCACCCGATGGTGTGCCACCTGAGCCGCCCGTCTCCGCTGAGTCGTGACGGGGTAACGGGCGCGCCGCGTTTGGTGGCGCTTCAGTCTTGCGATATTCCCTGGGCTGCGCACAACTCCCGGAAGCGGCTCGACTCGCCAGACAGCAGCATATCCCATGTTCCCGAGGCCACCATCCGACCTTCCTCAAGCACGTGAATGAGGTCGGCGCCACGAATGGTTGACAGCCGGTGGGTAATGATGAGGATCGTGGTCTGGCCGTGCAGGTCTGCGATGGCGCGCAGAATGCGCTGTTCGTTTTCCGAATCGAGCGCACTGGTGGCTTCGTCAAGAATGAGTAGCGCCGGACGGCGCAACAGCGCGCGGGCCAGCGCGATACGCTGACGCTCGCCGCCCGACAGGAGCACGCCGCGTTCGCCCACCACGGTGTCGAGCCCCTGCGGCAGGCGAAGCACAAAGTCCTCGGCAGCAGCCTGCTGCAGCGCTGTTCGCACTTGTGCTTCTGTAGCGGAGGGCTCTGCCCACAGCAGATTGGCCCGCACCGTATCGTGCAGCAGAAACGTGTCCTGAGGGACATACCCAATCTGCTTGCGCCATGCGCGCCGGAGATCCGGCGTTAAGGCAACATCGTCAACACAAATCGCACCGCTTTCGGGATCAATAAGACCAAGCACCAGATCGGCGATGGTACTTTTGCCGGCACCCGACGACCCCACGATCGCTGTCGTGAGGTTGGCGGGAATATCGAGCGTGATATCAGTGATGGTGCGGTCGCCAATGTTGGCAGGATAGCGAAAGCACACGTCACGAAACGTGACCGCCTCGTTTAGCGGAGGTGGCGGTGCGTCAGACCAGCGCGCTTCGGCGTTGGCTTCGCAGTCGGCAATGATCCGTACAACGTTGGCGTACGACGGCAGCGTCGCGGTGAATGTTTGGTAGCCACGCAATACCGATGCAAAGCGCGGTATGAGGCGGGAAAACACCAGCAGAAGCAGCAGCACGGCCGTGGTTGGCAGCGCCAACACCGAGACCGCGATCCATACAAAAATGCCCAGCGCCACCGCCGCCCCGATGGTGAACAGCATGGTGGAATTCCCGTAGGTGCGCGAGGCCTGCACCGACAGGGTCATGAGCTGTTTTCCCAATGAGGCGAAGGTCTCGGTGTTGCGTTTTTGGGCGCCGTAGCTGCGCGCGGTTTTGAAGCCCCCAAGATGCTCCTGCACGGTGGAGTACAGTTCGGCGGTGACCTCGCTAAGCTGTTCTCCCGACGTGTTCGCCCTCGTGTTCCAGCCTCGCAATGCCAATACCAGGCCGCAGCCAGCGGCGGCCGCGAGTGCGCTCATCGCGGGCGAAATACGAACGGCAACTGCGATGTACGCCACCCCAACCCCGACCTCTCCAATCAGCGACAACAGCTGAGTGGTCGCGGTGCCCACGCGGTCGAGCTCCGTGGTGAGCGCATGCGTGAAATCGGACGAACGGCCGCGTGCGAAGGGTGTCCATTTGGTGCGCGATACGGCTTTGTACCGTGATAGGCGCAGGTGCCACACGAATTCCGGCTCAAGCGCCGTTGTCACGACGGCGCCGTGTCGCTGCAGCAGGGCGCGGGCGCTCACCACGGTCACGAAGATCAGCAGCACCGCGGGCAGCGTCGGCGAGACGCCCACCGACGCAAGCATCGTGGAAACGCCGTCGGCCATGCGACCCACCTCGCCGCCGCCGTCGCGAAGACCAACGAGCGCCAGCAGCGGGACCAGCATGAACAATCCCACCCATTCCGTGAGGCCGAGGGCGA
>JANOPS010000029.1:0-4964 GCA_031421995.1 Gemmatimonadaceae bacterium | reverse complement strand
ATCAAGGCAAGCACACGTCCGGGTTCAACCTTCGCACCACGTTCGTGCCCTTCAGCACGCTCGCGCACCGACTCAATCACGTAGCTCGTAATCGATGCGGCCAGCAATCCAAGCACAAACGTTTCGGGCGACGCGGCGCGCGTCTGCGTTTGTTCGCGGACCAACACGAACGCCGCAAAGCCCATGGCCACGCCAAAGGCGCCCATGAGCGTGGGGAAGAATCGCGAGGAGGCGACTGGTAGTGGGCTCTGCACACTTCAACTTCCCCTGCGTACCGCGACACGGGAAGGAGGGCCCGAGCGGTATCAGCTACTGGAGAGGCGCAGCTCGTCGATGTTGACGTGCGCGGGTCGCGTCACCGCCCAGAGCACCGCGTCGGCAACATCGGACGCCCGCAGCATGCTGGCCCGCTTCGGGAAGCCAGGGCGGCTATCGGGATCAATCGCGTCCCAAATCGGTGTGTCGGTCGCCGCGGGAGAAATCAGCGTGCCGCGAAGCCCGGAGCCTCGCAATTCCTGCAACAAGACTTCGTGCATCGCCCGCTGCCCGAACTTCGACGCAGCATACGCCCCGTTGCCGGGAAACACGGTGCGGTCGGCGACGGAGCCAATCGTCACGACGTGCCCCGCGCGTTTGGCTTTCATGCCCGGCAGCAGCGCGCGCAACAGATAGAACGGTGCAACGAGGTTGAGTCGCACCGTCTGTTCGAACAGGACCGGATCGGTCTCGTCCAGAGCGCCGAGCGGAAACAGTCCGGCGTTGTTCACCAGGATATCCGGCGCCCGTTCATTGGCGCCCAATATCGCGGCAAGTGCGGCCACGCTCACCATGTCGCCCAGATCGCAGGGCACGGCATGCGCCGCAGCTCCAATGTTATTCGCCAGATCGTGCAGCTCTTGTGCCCCACGAGCAACCAATGTCACGCGCGCGCCGGCGTCGGCCAGCGCGAGCGCAATCGCACGGCCAATGCCTCGCGACGCGCCTGTCACCACCGCGTGACGCCCGTCGAGTGCGATCAGAATCCCTCAGACCGATGATACGCCAGTCGTAGGAATTCGCTACGCGTTTTGGCATCGTCGCGGAACAGCCCACGTAGCGACGACGTAATGGTGCGAGAGCTCTGCTTCTCCACGCCCCGCATCATCATGCACAAATGGACCGCTTCAATAACCACACCAACGCCGCGTGGCTGCAGCACCTCGTCGATGGCGTTGGCGATTTGCTCGCCCAGACGCTCCTGCACCTGCAATCGACGCGCAAACACCTCCACCACGCGCGGCAACTTGGACAGCCCCACGATCTTGCCGTTCGGGATGTAGGCGATGTGCACTTTTCCGAAGAACGGCAGCATATGGTGCTCGCACATGGAGTACATCTCGATATCGCGCACCATCACCATATTCTCATGCGCTTCTTCGAACAGGGCATCGCCGATGACCTCTTTGGCGTTCTGCTCGTAGCCGCGCGTCAGCCACGCCATGGACTTGGCCACACGGCTGGGCGTCTTCAGTAAGCCGTCGCGCTCGGGGTCTTCGCCAATGAGCTCGAGCTGGCGGCGGACCCCCGCCTCGAACTCCCTCATGCGAGCATCGGCAATGACCAGGTCGTCCGAGTCCAGCGTAGCAAGTGCCGCGGCGGCGTTGCGCGCTGCCGGGATCGCCCGGATGAGGCCCTTAGTCTCCTTCGTATTCGGCATAGTTGTGTTCCGTCTCCCAGAGGCGCAACCGCACCAGTTGCGCAGGCGCAACGGCGGGCGCGATCACACGCCACATCGCCACGATGATGTTTTCGGTGGTGGGTATGATCCCGTGCATGTACGGCACATCGATATTGAAATTGCGGTGATCGGTCTGCTCGATCACCTCACGTTCCACGATGTCACGCAGGAATCCCAGATCGATGACGTACCCCGTCCGCTCATCTACGGGCCCCTTGATAGACACGTCCAACTTGTAGTTGTGACCGTGCCAATTCGGGTTGTTGCACTTTCCAAAGAGCGCGGTGTTCTCCCCATCGGAGAGCGCCGGATTATGAATGCGGTGCGCCGCATTGAAGCGGAGGACCCGCGTGACGGTGACATGTGGCATACAGGGGATGAACGCCGGCGCCGGGAGAGAGGTTCCGCACAGTTCTGGACCGTCGATCGTAACGTGCCGTACCGGAAAAGCACAAACCCCCCGCAGCAGGCTGCAGGGGGTTTGTCTCGGAACGAAGAGGGGGTCTTGAAGCCCAAAGAATACTGATGAAGTCCTCACCACGCTTTCGCCTTCCCCGCACTGGGGCATGACGTTCACGCAGTCTGTCGGACCTCTCCTAAGGACTTATCGGCTCAAGAGGTAAATCTCCTCGCCCCGAACAACCACGATACGACTATCTTACTATCCGTGTAACATCCACCGCAATTGGTACCCCACCTCTTCGTTCACGGATCGCGTATGGACCGCCACATCGCTGCAGGGCTGATCATGCTGTTGGTTTGGGCTGGCGTAACGTTCACCACCGAAGCGCCGGGCTGGGTACACCTGTTCTTGACGGCGGGCGTGTTCATGGTGATCTGGGGCATTGTGGCGCGCGGCACGCCCAAGGGGCCGAGACAGCAGTAAAGGGGCTGTCGCCGGCGTCACCAGACCACGAGAAAGGTGTGCGGTGGTCTTGCACACGATGTGCAGGGTTGAGCTGTGCACCGCGTCACGCAGCTCACGCCTCCAGTTCGCGAGCTGCGACTCCCGTGAGTGTCGCGGGGCCATGCACCTGGACGTGGACCAGACAACCGGAACAACCGTTGTATTTTAATGGCCTCCAGCACCAATGCCCAACGAATGGGACCTCTGCATTCATGACAGGGAGGCAACATCACGTTTGTCTAGTCGCACGAGTCAACTCGAGTCGGCCTTCGAAGCGGAGACGTTATAGGATCGCGGCTGCATAGTTGGACCTCGACAAATCGACACGGCAACTTGCGGTCGTGATGATCGTCACTTCCTGTGCGCCTGAGGGACGAGGTTTCTTCAGTATTACCGATATCGCCTATTGACAGGCGACACTGTGGAGTGCATCGATCTTCTAACCTTTACCCTTGGGAGGGGCGAATGAGCATTTCAAGTCGCAAGTCGCAAGTCGCAAGTCGCAAGTCGCAAGTCGCAAGTCGCAAGTCGCAAGTCGCAATTTGCGCCGATTCTTCAAACGCAGTGCTGTGTTTTTCGTTCTGTTGTGGGGGTGTGGACCTGATGGTCGGGCGCCAAGCCTAGCGCAGGTCGTATCGCCGGATACGATCGTTGCCCGAATGGACGTCAACGATCCACCGGCGATCGCAATTGAGGCGGACGTTGAAGTGAGCGCCCCCGCTGATGGTGGAAATGGTCCGGATGTTGCGATCCGCTTCCACGTCACCGCGCAAGTCGATACGCTGGATCAGGCCATTCTTGACCTCGACTTCCCTGTCAATGCGACGGCGGCGCAAAATCCGAATGAACCGGGCTCAATGCTGTCAAACGCGCACATGGATACTTACGCCGGCACTTACAGTATCTCGACCGGAGCTGGGCCAGTCCCGATGGGCGGAGAGTTGCCGCCGCCGATCGCCCCCTCGGCTATGATGGCGTCAGCGCTCACACCGCCGCTGGGTGACACGCTTCCGTATGGAAGCGCTGCTCCTCGCCCGATCGAAAAGGTCTCTGGACAAATTCGCGCCGCTGACTTGGCGGCTATTCGCCCTCACGTCGCGTCCCTTCAGGCCATGAGCAACGGAGACCAACGGCGCGCGATCTCCGATCGCTCGAATGGCAGACTTCTCGTTGCCATCATCACGCGAAAGGGGTCGATCGACTCAATGTGGGTCGATGCGCTCAGCGCGCTTCCCGTGCGCGAAATCTCCAGACGATCGAACGGTGACTTCGTCAAAGTACGCTACGAGTACGAACGTCACGGCGCTGCTATGCTGGTGCAAACACTGACCGAAACGGAAGTCTTTACGAAATCCACCGAGAACTCACTCGTCGTCCGTCGGAGGTTGAGCAATGTCAAGACTCGCTAGTGTACTCGCACGTGCGTTCGCCGTTGCTTCAGCGTTCTCTGCGCTAAGCGGCGACGCCAAAGCGCAGCAGGTAGATCGACCGATCGCATTTGTTCATGGCATCTCCTCCGACGGCGGTACGTGGACGATGGCGCCGTACCTTGAGTCCCTCTATCGCATTCGCGCACTGCGTCCAAGCCTTCCAGACAACGGCCACGCATCTTTCCAGACCCAAGCCGTCGCGCTGAGGGCTTTCCTACAAGCCGATACCTCGCAAGTGATTCTCGTGGCGCATAGCAACGGGGGCATTGTATCACGCCTAGCGCGGAAGAACGGTCTTGATGTCCAATCGATTACTACGATCGGGTCAACGCATTTAGGTGCCCCACTCGCGTTGAACGTACTCAACGGAAAAGTTGCGGGTTGGGGTGGAAGACTCATCTTCACGCTTAAGGATGCGTTTGAGCAAGCTCCGATATCCTGGTGGTCTTGGGTCCGATGGCTGTTCAATCTTTTTAAGATTGTCGCGAACGCCTGGTCGGCTACTGTTCAGGCGGGTGTGTCGTTGTTTACCAGCGGATGGGAGGTGCTTCCCCAAATGGTGCCGTTCGGTCCGTTTCAGGCGAACGTGAACGGCCAGCCCAGCATCAGCGGAAGCCCGGAATCCTCGATCCCCAACAGGGTCTCCATTCAGGTCTTCACGCCAGAGCCCACAACCGGGATCTTTTTTGCGGGAACATCGCCGACGCATCGAACCGCCGGAATTGTTGGGCGTACGGCCATGATCGCGATGTATTCCATGCTCTCAGAGTACTTCCAGCAGTCAGCGTGGAAGGCGAATAATCTCCAAAAGCGGAACGACCATTCGGCAGCAGCGGCTCGTTTCGCCGCAGGCGCGGCGGCGCTGCTCGCCATGGATGCCAAGTGGTGTGAGATGATCGGCGCCGCACCG
>JANOPS010000028.1:0-7349 GCA_031421995.1 Gemmatimonadaceae bacterium | reverse complement strand
CCGTGACGCAGACGTCGAGCAGCTCGATGCCGGTGCTGGCCATGGTGAACTCGCGCACTTGGTTCGAGTGCGCCATGCCGCGCGACTTCACGACGTGCAACGCGCGCGCGCGCCGTTGTTCTCGCGGTTGGCCAGCACGATCCAGGTGTCCATTACAGACGATATGCCGGCTTGCGACAAGGCCTGGATGCTGGCAACTGTAGTGATACGCATTCGTGAAACACTCCGCTTGAGCGGGTCTTAGCGACTGTGGCGCGGCTGCCGTTTGCGTTCAGCGCAACCCCAAACAGTAAAGCGCGCGAATCGTGACCGCAATGGGCCCAAGATCGGTCAATCGGTTTGTGCTATTTGACGGTTGTGCGTAAGGTCTTCCGTGACAGCTCACTGTATTCCTGCGAGTAGAGAAAGAGTCACTCGTTTGGTCGATAGGCGTGAACGCGGGCGCGGACGATATTCACTGCTCCGTTATCGAGCTCAGAGGCGACTCACGCCATCGGGCTCGAATTGTCACCACTCGTGGAGCAGGCATGCACAGTGATGAAGGAATTCGTCGGTCCATCTGGGATCTAACTGCTTGGGTGCCGGAATTCCCGTCCACCACGCTCGGTGACACGACAGATGTGTGCGTGATCGGAGCAGGCATTGCCGGGCTCACAACCGCGTACGAACTCGTGCGCAGCGGGCGTTCGGTGCTCGTGCTCGATGATGGCCTACTGGCCGGTGGCGAGACCGGGCGGACGACGGCGCATTTGGCCACGTCGTTCGACGATGCGTACCACGTTGTCGAACAGATGCACGGCATCGAGGTCGCGCGATTACTGGCGGAGAGCTTTCGCGCCGGGGTGGATGCGATCGAGCGCATCGTCCGGGACGAGCAGATCGAGTGCGGCTTCACGCGGCTGGACGGCTGGTGGGTTCCATCCACCGACGACGCCGATGCGCGGTTGCAGGCCGAATGCGACGCGGCACGCCGCGTCGGCTTCAGCGACGTCGAGCTGGTGGAGGCGCATCCGCTCTCGACGACGTTCCGCGGGCGCGCGCTCAGGTTTCCCCGGCAGGCACAGTTCCACATCCTGCGTTACATGGCAGGACTTGCCGAGGCCTTCCAGAAGCGCGGCGGGCGTATCGTGACGCAGGCGCACGTCGAGACCGTTGACGACGCAGCGGATGATGCGGGGCTCTGTACCGTCCATCTCGACGACGGCCGTACGGTGCGTGCGCAGCATGTCGTGGTCGCCACGAACTCACCGATCATCGACCGCGTTGTGATGCACACAAAGCAGGCGCCATATCGTACGTATGTCATCGCCGCGCGCGTGGCCACGGGAAGTGTTCCATCCGGACTCTTCTGGGACACGGATAAGCCCTATCACTACGTGCGGTTGCTCGACGGCCCGCTTTCCGCGCCGGGTGGATCGGACGTGCTGATAGTCGGCGGCGAAGATCACAAGACGGGTCAGTCGGATGACGAGAATGTTGCGTTCGACCGGTTGGAGAAGTGGACGCGGCATCGGTTTCCCATCGAAGGGATCGAGGCGCGCTGGAGCGGCCAGGTGATGGAGCCCGTGGACTACATTGCCTACATCGGACGCAACCCCGGCAGCCGTAAGCTGTGGATCGTCACGGGTGATTCGGGCAATGGCATGACCCACGGCAGCATAGCAGGGCTGCTGCTGCCGGCGCTCATCGATGGACAAGCGCATGCGTGGGAGGCGATGTATGCCCCGTCGCGTATCACGCTCTCGCTCCAGTCGGTGGCAGCGTACGCGAAGGAGAATCTCAACGTCGCAGCGCAATTTGTAGACCTCGTGACCGGCGGTGACGTCAGCAAGGTGAGCGACGTTCCAGCTGGCGAAGGGCGCATCATCCGCCAAGGCGTGCACAAGTTCGCGGTATTCCGCTCGATGGATGGAGTGATCGTCGTGCGCTCAGCCGTCTGCCCGCACCTTGGCTGCATCGTGGACTGGAACGCGGCAGAGAAAACGTGGGACTGCCCCTGTCACGGTTCGCGGTTTGCGACGGATGGGGCTGTGATCAACGGGCCGTCGCCAATGCCGCTGCCGGAGGCAACGCTCGAGGGATGACGGCGGAGGATCACGCCAGCGGTCGCAGTGAAACTGGTGCACCATGTCGCGCTGGAAGAACGCACGGCCCGTCGACGCGAACGATTGAGGCGGCTGGCCTGCCCGAAGGTTGTAGTAGAAGTTACCTCCGACGACGAATGTATTGCCGCGCAGCGTGATGGCATTGTCTTGGGCAGGTAGTATGCGTGCGATGTCACGCGGCGTAACAGCGTGACCAGTTGTGTGTGCTGCTGCTGCTGCAAAGCGCATCCCATTGACGGCTTATTACTCGGCTGATTCGCACCACGGCGAATCGCGGATGTTCGGACACGCAGCAGAGGAGAAACGCGCATTGTCACCGGGACACTACGGGCGGGAGCAGCGCTGCCACCGCTACGCAGCGCTTGTATGTGCGCTTCTGGTCGTCGCGTGTGGCGACGAGCGCGCGCAGGCAACGATGGCTGCCAACGCACGCACGCGTGTCACAGCGGAAGCGTGGCTGGGCACGTGGACCGGGCCAGAAGGCACTTTCCTCAAGCTGGACGGAGCCAACGGCACGTATGACGTCACGATTCAGAACCTTGACGGCGCTCGTACGTTCCGCGGCACAGCGGCAGGCGACGCAATCGTCTTCGAGCGTGATGGTCTGCAAGAGTCAATCAGTGCAACCGATGGCGCGGCGACGGGAATGAAATGGCTGAGCGACAAGGTACACTGTCTGACTGTTCGTCGGGGCGAAGGCTATTGTCGGGACTGACCGCAGCACGACCTTTCATCCTCTTCTTTCACCGGAACGCACCATGAACGACGTGTCGCGCGCGGACGGCATCGCAAAGATCGCCGAACTCATGAAAGACATTCGTATCGCGATGTTTGTCACGATCGATGAACACGGACGTCCGCGCAGCCGTCCTATGGCGACGCAAGACGCGCCGTTTGACGGCACTATCTGGTTCCTGACGGACAAAGATGCGGCCAAACTGTCCGACATCCATCGCGACAAGCGAGTCAACCTCGCATACGCCTCCACATCGAGTGAGAGCTATCTTTCCGTCAGCGGAGAAGCCGAGGTCGTCGACGACCGCGCGAAGATCCGGGAGTTCTGGAGCCCGTTCCTCAAGTCGTGGTTCGACGGACCCGACGATCCACGGATTCGCGTCCTGCGCATCACGGCGGTTGAGGCCGAGTATTGGGACACGCCCGGTGGGAAGATCGCTTCGCTTATTTCGTTGGTGAAGGGCGCGGTGACCGGAAGCAAGGATACCGATCACGGCAACAATCAGACGGTGACGCTGTAGCATGGAAGCCTTTGATGAAGTTGAACTGTCCCGACGTGGTTTTCTTGTGCTCGGTGCCGTCTCGGCAGCAGCCGCACAACTACCATTTAGCGCTGAGATGGCTGCGGAACCGGCAACAGTGTCGGCTTCGATCGTCAACGTCACTTTCGTCGTTAATGGTATCGATCGCGCCCTCGCGCTTGACACGCGTACCACCTTGCTTGACGCATTGCGTGAACATCTCCACCTCAACGGCACGAAGAAGGGTTGTGATCACGGGCAGTGCGGCGCGTGCACGGTCATCGTTGCTGGCCGTCGCCTCAACTCCTGTCTGACTCTCGCCGTGATGCACGAGGGCGACCAGATCACCACGATAGAAGGGCTCGGTACGCCGGACAAACTGCATGTGATGCAGGCAGCGTTCGTTAAACATGACGGCTACCAATGCGGGTATTGCACACCGGGACAGATTTGCTCGGCCGTCGCGATGCTTGAGGAGTTGAAAGCTGGCGTTCCCAGTCATGTCAGCGCGGACCTGATGGCGCGCGCGGCGCTGACGCCGAGCGAACTGCGCGAGCGGATGAGCGGCAACATCTGTCGCTGCGCAGCCTATTCGAACATTGCAGATGCGATCACTGACGTCGCCCGGAGTAATGCATGAAGCCCTTCGCATACGAGCGTGCACGAACACCGGCCGAGGCTGCCACGGCCGCCGTAAGACATCCGGGTGCAAAATTCATTGCCGGAGGGACGAATCTACTTGATCTGATGAAGCATGAGATCGAGGCGCCGACACATCTGATCGACGTCAACGGGCTTTCGCTTGACAAGATCGAATCAACCTCGGAAGGCGGTTTGCGTATCGGCGCCGTGGTGCGCAACACTGACCTTGCCGCCGACGAACGTGTGCGTCGTGACTACGGTCTGCTGTCTCGTGCGTTGCTCTCTGGTGCATCGGGACAGCTCCGGAACAAGGCCACCACCGCAGGAAATCTCTTGCAGCGCACTCGCTGCCCCTATTTCTTCGACACCAATCAGCCATGCAACAAGCGTACACCCGGCAGCGGGTGCAGCGCGATCGGCGGCTTCAACCGCAATCTAGCGGTGGTCGGGGTCAGTGATGCGTGCATCGCCACGCATCCGAGCGACATGGCGGTGGCAATGCGCGCGCTCGACGCGACTGTTGAAACCGTGCGGCCAAACGGCGCGACACGACGGCTGCCTATTGCGGACTTCCATCGTCTGCCAGGCAGGACTCCTCATATCGAGACGGCCCTCCAGCCTGGCGAATTGATCACGGCTGTAACGCTGCCTCGACCCGTCGGCGGCACGCACGTCTACCAAAAGGTGCGCGATCGCGCCTCATATGCGTTCGCACTGATCTCCGTTGGTGTGATCGTGCAGCCTGATGGGACCGGTCGCGTCGCCGTTGGAGGGGTGGCGCACAAACCGTGGCGCGTCGAGTCCGCTGAATCGGCGATGCCGGGCGGTGCAAGGGCAGTCACGGCGCGCCTGTTCGCTGACGCCAGTCCAACGAATGAGAACAGGTTCAAGTTGAAACTGGTTGAACGCACGCTGGCCGCGGTTTTGGCCCAGGCGAAGGAAGCGACGCGATGAAATTCGATAAACCCGCCACCAGAAACCCGATCGACCAGCTGAAAGTCGTGGGCAAATCGATCGATCGCATCGATGGCCCCCTGAAGACGACCGGCACGGCGCCGTACGCGTATGAGCGTGGCGACGTCGCCGGCAGCCCAGCATACGGGTACGTTCTTGGATCGAGCATTGCCAAGGGCAGGATTTCGTCGATGAATCTGACTCGCGCACGATCCGCTCCCGGCGTGCTGGGCATCGTGACGGCGGATTCTGCAGGTAAGCTGGACAAGGCAGAACGCAATACCGCGAAGCTCCTCGGCGGACCGGAGATCGAGCACTATCACCAGGCGATCGCACTGGTTGTCGCGGAAACGTTCGAACAGGCGCGTGCCGCTGCGCAGCTCGTGCGAGTGAGCTACATCAAGGCGATTGGCTCGTTCGATCTCAAGGCGGGGAAGAAGTCGGCGACGCGTCCACCGACGCTGAACGGCGAACCGTCTGACACGGCCGTGGGAGACTTCGCCGGCGCGTACGGATCTGCGCAGGTGACGCTGGACGCGAGCTATGCCACACCCGATCACGCTCATGCGATGATTGAGCCGCACGCCTCCATTGCCTCATGGAATGATGGCAAGCTCACGCTCTGGACGTCAAACCAGATGATTGACTGGTGCGCGAGTGACCTGTCAAAGACGTTACGAATACCGAAAGCGAGCGTGCGCATCATTTCGCCGTACATCGGAGGCGGCTTCGGTGGAAAACTCTTCCTGCGCGCCGATGCGTTACTGGCTGCACTTGGCGCGAAAGCCGTCGGCCGGCCGGTCAAAGTCTCGTTGCAGCGGCCGCTGATGTTCAACAACACCGTGCATCGCCCAGCCACAATTCAGCGGATTCGCATCGGCGTGATGCGCGACGGCACCATCACGGCCATCGGCCATGAGAGCTGGTCGGGCGACTTGCCCAGCGGAGGGGCAGATGGCGCCGTGCTGCAGTCGCGGCGGCTCTATGCGGGTGCGAATCGCATGACGGCAACGCGCCTCACCGTGCTTGACCTACCGGAAGCCAATGCAATGCGCGCTCCTGGCGAGGCGACGGGATTGATGGCGCTCGAGATCGCGATAGACGAGATCGCCGAGAAGGTTGGAATGGATCCCATCGCGTTCCGGATCAAGAACGATACGCAGGTGGATCCCGAGAATCCAAAACGCCGATTCACGCAGCGCTCGCTGATTCAGTGCCTTCGAACAGGTGCTGAAACGTTTGAGTGGACAAAACGGAACGCGATGCCCGGCAAGACCCGCGAAGGTCGCTGGCTGATCGGTCAGGGTGTTGCTGCCGCCTTCCGTCCCAGTCCAGTGATCAATTCGGCCGCGCGCGTTCGATTGGACCGCGCTGGCGTGGTGACCGTCGAGACAGACATGACAGATATCGGCACTGGCAGCTACACCATCATCGCGCAGACGGCTGCAGAGACGATGGGCGTGGCGCTGGAGAAAGTGGTCGTGCGGCTTGGTGATTCCACGTTTCCTGTTTCGGCCGGATCCGGTGGACAATGGGGCGCGAACTCGTCCACGGCCGGCGTGTATGCAGCCTGCATGAAATTGCGGGACCTCGTGACGCATCAACTTGGCATCACCGGAACCGATACGGTATTCGCGGATGGAAACGTCCGATCCGGCACTCGGCTCGTGCCGCTCGGCCAGGCTGCGGTCGATCGGGAACTGATCGCCGAGGACACGATTGAGTTCGGCGATCTTGCCAAGGTCAATGAGCTGTCGACATTTGGCGCGCATTTTGTCGAGGTAGCGGTCGATGCCGCGACAGCCGAGATTCGCGTTCGTCGCATGCTCGCGGTGTGCGCCGCTGGACGCATCCTCAATCCAAAGACGGCGCGAAGTCAGGTCATCGGTGGCATGACGATGGGCGTCGGCGCCGCACTCATGGAAGAGCTCGTGGTGGACAAGCGGCGAGGATTCTTCGTGAATCACGACCTCGCTGGTTACGAGGTGCCGGTGCACGCTGACGTGCCGCATCAGGATGTGATTTTCCTCGATGAGACAGATGCATTCTCATCTCCGATGAAAGCGAAAGGGGTGGGCGAACTTGGCATCTGCGGTGTTGCGGCGGCGGTGGCCAACGCGATCTACAATGCGACCGGTGTGCGCGTTCGGGAATATCCGATCACGCTCGACAAGTTGCTTGACGGGATGCCCGCGATGGCGTGAGGCGCGTCGCGGGCTGCTCCGGCGGCATCGTCGCCGCCGGAGCATCGTCGTCCGTCACGTCGCGCGTGCGACGCTAGACAATGAACGGATCGACGATAGCCAATACCTGGGCCATCGTGAGCGGCTCATCAAAGGCTTCCGTAATCGCCTTGATGCTCGCGACGGACGTAATGGTCGTGGCGTTGAGA
>JANOPS010000027.1:0-21716 GCA_031421995.1 Gemmatimonadaceae bacterium | reverse complement strand
CATCCGACTCCCCAAAGCTCAGGGAGGACAGCGATGAGTTTCGCCTCGCGGCAGGCTGTCCTCCCTGAGTTGTGCGGCCCGCTCGTCGCGGCGCTACCGACGCGCAGCGGCGCGTGGCTTGCGCCACGTCCACGGCGAGAGCGTGTACCACTCTGCCTCCGCACCGACAAACGCGTCCGCCTTCCGCGGTCCCGGCGCTCGAATGCTCGGCTCGATACTCCCGATCGTCCCGATCGGTGTGATCACCGTGCCGTTGATCTCAAACACGGTCCAGTACGTGCCGTCCTGTTGCGGTGGAGAGAACTGGCGTACCAGCGTGTTCGCTTGGTACACGTCGACTCGCGCGTTCGACGACCGTAGCGGGCTCTCGGCGCTGAAGTTGTTGACGTAAAACCGGTATACTCCGGGAGTTTGCTGCGACATGCTGATCGTCTCGGGTCCGAATCCATTGGTCGCGTCAATATCGAGCAGTGCGAATGGCACTGCCACGAGGGAACCGTCGTCGGCAAAATAGACGTGGAACCGGCTTGACGAATTCGGAATGGGACCCGTGAGGTGGGCGTCGAGATCGCTTGGGGTCGCGCCCCAAGAGAGCACGAAACGCCAGATCGCACCACCACTGGCTGGCGAGAGGAAAACGGCAGGCGCGGTCGCGCTTGCGCCGGTCAGGACCACCGTGACACTGAGCGCGGCGAAACCCGGCTGCACCACGCGAATCGTGTAGGTACCGGTTGGACGGAAGGCGAAGGAGTACCCACCGTCGCTGTTCGTCGTCGTTGTCGCCAACGGTGCACCGCTCACATTGGCCGCTCCCACACGCAGTTCGACCGTGGCGCCGTTGATCGCGTCGCCCGTGGTGGCGCTTCGCACGCTTCCGTCGATGGTGCCCGTATTTGCCGGCGAGAGTGACACCGAAGGGAGCGTCGTGATTGGCACGGTTGGACCGCCCACCAGCACTCGATTGGTGAGGACAACCGCGTCAAACCCCGCGCTCGCCACGGTCAGGTTATAGGTCCCCGCGGGCTGCGGCGTCGACGTCCATCGTCCGTCGGTGCCGGTAACGACTTGATCAACTTGAACATTGGCCGTCGTGCGTATGGTGACCGTGGCCGCGCTGATCGGCGCGCCGCTGCTCGCGTTCACAACCACTCCGGCAAAGCGCCCCGATTGCACCACAGGTGTCCTGCCGATGAGCGTCACCGTTACCGTAGCGGACGTCACGAGCGGGTTACTGGATCGCACGACCACGGCGCGTGTGAGCGAGGTTCCTGGTGCCAACGTGCGCGAAGGTCGGACGGTCAGCGTCGCGGGCGCCGTGGACGCGTTCAGCGTGGCGGTCAGCAAGGTATCGATCGGCGTCTGCACCGAAATTGTACCAACGTTCCCACCGTTGAACGAGATCACCGCGACCGTCTGCGCGGGAGGCAGCGGCTGGTTGATCTCCGTGTCGAAGCTCAACGCGGTTGGACTCACCGCAATGATGAGTGGGTTCACGCGGAGCGTCGCCGTCGCGGTGATCGTTGCGCCACCACGCCCGTCATTCGACTGTGCACGAATCGTTGACTGACCCCCAAGAAGCGCGGTGGCAATGCCTGAGGTCGTGACGCTGGCGACGCTCGGTGTCAGTGATGTATACAGAATGCTGCGTCCGGGAATCACCACACCAGTCGCCGACCGTTGGATGAAGGCATACGCCACCACGCCGCCCACGAACACGGTGGTATCAACTGGGGAGATCGTCATTGACGCGACGGACGGCAGACCGACCGTGATAGGGATATCCAACACGCGTCCGCCTACGGTGGAACGAACTGTAGCCGCGCCGCTGCCAATGGCCCGCACCACACCGGTTGCGCTCACCGTCGCGGCGCTTCCGGTCACGGACCACACCACGTTGCGCGCCGCGACGGCACCGCCGACACGATCCAGCGCGGTGGCGACAAACTGCACCGAATCGCCCGGTTCAAATCCTGCAGGTGCCGCCGCCGGAACGATACGAATTGTGGAGACCTCCGACAACGACACCGCCGTCATCGATATGGTCGACGTCTCATCGGCCACCGTGATGACCCGTGTGGTTTCGTCGAGCACCACGCCGGCGCGCTTGAGCCGCACGGTGATGGTGAGCGTGCACGGTCGGCTCGGTGGTGACGCCGCAGCGAGGCAGGCCGTGACATCCGCGCGCAGGCTCAGTGGTGGTGACGGCGTTCCAGTGTCGACGATGCTTGAGTCGCGCCCAACGGTTATGGGGCTGAGACCAGGCGGCGTGTACTGAGCAATCGCCTCAACCACCGCGCCTGGCGCAGCCACCACACTCGCCGTCAACGAGAGCTCAAGACCCTGTCTCGTATCCGCTGTTGGCATGTTGCGGCGTGCATCGCAGCCGCCCAGGGCAAGGACGCTGAGCGCGGTGACGGCGCGTGCGATTCGGCGTGCCACCTCGCTGGCTCCTCGCAGCCCTCGCACACCCCGCGCGATACGACGGGTCTTCAAAGGCTCCACGCTGGCGTTCATAGCTTCTCCGTGTGCGACGCTCCGTACCACGCGCCGTGCGCGGCGCCCGTTGCTTCGTCCTGCGTGATCTCCCGCCAATCAGCCGCCAATCAGCCGCCGATCAGCCGCCGATCAATCGCCGATCAATCGCCGATCAGCCGCCGATCATCACCGTTGGTGCGCCAACGACGATCACTCCGCCGTGCGCCGTGAGGTCGCCCATGCGCGCCGCCGGCTTCTTCTGAATCATTACCGTCATCGAGCCCTTTACGATAGTGTCCGGCGGGCCAACACAGATGCACATGTGTGTGGCCGTCGCCGCCGGCATCTTGCAGGTCAACACTGGTGGTGCGCCGGGAGGTCCGACGATCGGACCGCCCACGTGTGGAATGGGCGGTACGCCCGGCGTCACCATTGGGCACACGTGCATATCGGTGATGCGTGCGGCAGGTGGTCCCGGCATCTCATTTCCCTCCCGGTGGCGCGCCGGTTACTCGCGCGTATTCCTGTGTTTGTCGTACGTGCGTGTCGTAAGCCAGCTGCAACGCCGTTTCCCATCCACCCAGTCGCTTCACGATCTCCATGCCTTGCGCCGCGAAGGCGACCTGCGTGGGGGCAATTTGCTCAACGTCGGTCGTGGTCGCAGCGCACAGCTGGATGACGCCGGCGATGAGCGGCATGGCGACGCCGGGAGGTGGCGGTGTTACAGGGGCCGACGGAGGGGCAATGGTGGTCCCGCTCAGAAAGACCGCCGTTGCCACGATACCGATTGGTGTGTCGAGGCCCGCCGCATTGCCGGAATCCCACGCGGCTCGACGCGCGTCCTCATCCGGTCGCACGATCCATTGCTCCACCGCGCCAAGCGCCGCGTGCTGCGCCGCGGTCGGCGCGGTACCTCCGGGCATTTGTGTGGCGTGGCGAGCCGACACCCATGCCCACCAGATACTTTCGCGTGCGGGCAACACGGCAGCGAGCAGACGAATGGCCGAGGGGACTTGCTCGCGCTGCATCCAGCGCGCGTAGAGTTCGTCGAGCGAGATCGATGGGTTCACGAGCTCCAGGGCAGGTTCGTCTGGCGCGGCGCGCTCCAGCAGCCAGCGCACCGGTGGTGATAACGCGGCCAGCGGATCGGCGGAAATAGTCGGGGGATGTGTCATGACGTTGGCCTCAGTTGATCATCACGACGCCGCCCTTCAGCGTCAGCATGGCATCGCCGCTTACGGTCGTCATGGGAGCTTTGACGTCTGCCATGATCTTGCCCTCGACTTTCACCATAAGTCCCGTGACCTTCACCCCCGTCTGATCGATCACAATGGAATTCGAGCCCACCTTGAGCTCGATCTTTTGCATCGCCTCGATCGTGATGCTGCCGAGCGCCGCCTTGACCGTGATGTTGCCCATCTTCGCATCCACGGAGATGTTGCCCATGTCGACCTTGAGCGAGGAGTTTCCATCCGTGACGATCGTCGCATCGTTCTTCTTGATGGTCTGCTTTTGCTCGCCATCAATGGTGCTCGTGTTGTTCTGCGTAATGGTGTGCACCTGATTCTGCCGCACCACCACCTTACGATCCATCGCCACCGTAATCGACTCGTTGCCGTTCACGGTCACGGTGTGATCCTTCTCGACGTGCAACGTCCGCTCGTTATCGGCCACCGTGATGTGCTGCCACCCCTTCTCGATGGTGTGCGTCTCGTTGCCTTCGGTGACCGTCTTGATCTCGTGATTCACGATCGTGGTCGTACGATCGTGCTTCACGATGCGCGTCTCATCGTTCTTCACCAGCGTATCGAGGTCCTTCTCGGCCTGGACCCAGATTTGCTCGCTACTCTTCTTGTCCTCAAAGCGCAGTTCGTTGTGATTGTCGGCGCCGCCCTTGAGCGAGCTCTTGGTGCGCACGCCACTCTGCGTCTTGTTCGCGGGAAGAGGCCAGGGCGGCATGTTGGTGGCGTTGTACAAGCTGCCAACGATCACCGGATTATCTGGATTGCCATCGAGAAACTCGACCAAGACTTCGTGACCGATGCGCGGCAAGAACACCGCGCCATAGTTCTGACCGGCAAACGGCTGCGCGACGCGGATCCAGCAGGAGTAATCGAGCGTCCGGTGGTCTTCTTCGTCCCATTTGAAGACTACCTGTACGCGCCCGTGCTTGTCGGGATAGATCTCCTCGCCCGGTGGACCGACCACGACCCCGACGTGCGATCCACCCACATGCGGCCACGACGTGGCCAGCAGCGGGCGGAAAGGGGTGGCCGCAGGGATGGCTTCAAACTGGTTTTGGTAGGACGCCTGCGCATCATCGCCGGCGTTGTAACTGCCGTTGCTCCCCTCGTGGCGCACAGAGAGCACAAACAGCTTCGCGTTCATCGCTGGGTTGGGATGTTTGGTGACTTCGGCCTTGGCACCAGGCTCCAGCCCCGTATACCGACTTTCTCCGTAGTAGCACACCGCCATCGACTCCGCGCGCTCCTGCCGGATTCGAGAGTAGGCCTTGGTGTCGTCCGGAAGCTTCGCGGCATCACTGGCCGTATCGCCACCGCTATGCGAAATCCCGGTCCGATGCTCCGTCATCTGCTGCTCAAACCGATACGACTTCGCATCGGCGGGCGGCTTGAAGTCCCCTGACGCAGCCGTCACGTCGCCCACGTTCTTCATGTACAGAAACTCGCTGGCGGTCCGCACACGCGTTTGCGCGACGTAGGGCCGCGACTCCACCCGAAGATCGGTGAGCCGGGGAAGGTTGAGCGGATCCAGCTCATTGTACTCGAGCGTTGTGACGCCCCACGCGGGCTGGGCCGACGCGACAGAATCACCCAGCACCAACATCGCCTCCCCGCTGCGATGATCGTAGCGAAAGAAGATCCCCTCCTGCTCCAGCAGTCGGGCGACGGCATGCCAACGACTCTCACGGTACCGAAAGCAATACGGGCGCGGCGACAAGGTTCGCGTGAGCTTCCAGTCGTGCGGGGTGCCGGTCAACAACTTGTCGCACACATCGCGCGCGCTGAGGTTCTGAAAGATCTCAAAGCCTTCGTCAAGATCGAGCGCCCAATGGGGCGGGACAATCTCGAGTTGATACCCGACGTAACCAATGGGCGCAGACCCGCCGCGCGTGAGATGACTGACGACACCGTGAATGGTGCGGTCGGCGCCGTCAGGCAATCGCAGCACGAGTGAGACCGGCTTGAGCAGCAGGTCTTTCGCGCTGATGTCTCCGCGCTCACTGAACGCCGACACCGTGAAGCGAAAGAACGACGAGACGTGCTCCTCACCAGACCATCCCGTGAGGAGCAGTACATCCTTCCCCAACGGCGTGTTCAGGCGGAACGGGCGTTTGTCTTGAGACCAGGCCATCCGAATCGTCCTCTCGCTACAGTGGCCGGCGCGTTAGACCGCGACGGTGTCCGATACGGGTTCGTACGTGAAATTCCCATCCTCACCCACGCCAACGCGCATGGCGGTCGGCTTACTGCCCTCGGCCATCGTCGCCAGCAGCATCATCGAGATTTCCGGCAAGAGCGTGTTGCTGAGGATATTGTCGACGTTGCGCGCGCCGCTCTCGACTTCGGTGCAGCGGGCTGCGACCTGAGAGATCAGCGTATCGTCGTACAGCATCTCCATGCGGTGCGTCTCGCGCAAGCGGCGTTTGATCTTGCCGACCTTGAGTCTCACGATCTGCTTGAGGTTTTCGTCACGCACCGGATAGTACGGCACGATCACCATGCGTCCAAGAAACGCCGGCTTGAATACGGCGTCGAGCTCCGGCTTGAGCGTCTTCGCCATCACGTCGGGGAACGGCATGGTTTCGGGATCGGCGGTCAGCTTCATGATCGTTTCCGTGCCGGCATTCGTCGTGAGAATGATGAGACAGTTACGGAAATTGATCTGGCGTCCCTCGCCGTCTTCCATCACACCCTTGTCGAACACCTGGAAGAAAAGCTCAAGCACGTCTGGGTGTGCCTTTTCCACCTCGTCGAGCAGCACAACGCTATACGGACGGCGACGCACCGCTTCCGTGAGCACACCACCTTCGCCGTAGCCCACGTAACCCGGCGGAGAACCCTTCAGGGTTGATACAGTGTGCGCTTCCTGGAACTCAGACATGTTGATCGTGATGATGTTGTGCTCACCACCGTACAACAGGTCCGACAACGCCAGCGCTGTTTCCGTCTTGCCGACGCCGCTGGGGCCGACCAACATGAAGACACCCTTCGGCTTGTTGGGATCTTCGATCCCGGCCTTGGAGGTGCGCACACGCCGGGAAATGTCTTCAAGCGCGTGGCCTTGCCCAATGACGCGCGCGCCGAGGTGCTTCTCCAATTCGAGCATCGTGACCAGCTCGTCGCTCATCATCTTGCCCACCGGAATACCGGTCCAGCCTGAGATGACTTCGCCAACGATTGACGCGTCGACGAATACGCGGACCAAAGGCGTCTCACCCTGCACCGCTTCAAGTTGGGCGTTCAAGCCATTGAGCTCCGCACGCAGGGCAAGCGCCGTTTCCCCGTCTGGATTGGCATGCTCAGCCTCCAGCTTCTCGCGCACCGCACGGATCTGCTCAACAAGATCGCGCTCTTGCGTCCATCGTGCCTCCAGCGCAGTCAGATCGGCCTGCACTTTTCCCCGCTTCTCGGCGATCGCGGCAAGCCGCTCCTTGTGATCGGCGCCAGAGGCCTGCTCGCGCGACAGCACCCGATCCTGAAGCGCGAGGTCGTCAAGCGTGCGGCGCGCGTCTTCCACTAACGCCGGCGTTGCCGATTGTCCGAGCGCGAGGCGCGCGCACGCGGTGTCCAACACGCTGACGGCCTTGTCCGGCAGCTGACGGTCCGGCAAGTACCGGTGCGACAACCGAACGGCCGCTTCGGCACCGCTGTCGAGAATGCGCACGTTGTGGTGCTTCTCCAGCGCCGGCACGACCGACCGCATCATCATCTGACACACGTCTTCGCTCGGCTCGTCGACCTTCACAAGCTGGAAACGGCGAGAGAGCGCAGGATCCTTCTCGAAGAACTTCTTGTATTCACTCCATGTTGTGGCCGCGAGCGTGCGCAACTCGCCGCGGGCGAGGGCCGGCTTGAGCAGGTTGGCCGCGTCACCCTGCCCCGCCGCGCCGCCGGCACCAATCATCGTGTGGGCTTCGTCGATGAAGAGAATGATCGGCGTTGGGGAGTTCTTCACTTCTTCGATCAGTCCCTTCAAGCGATTCTCAAACTCGCCCTTCACGCCGGCACCGGCCTGCAGCATGGCGAGATCGAGTGAGCGCAGCGTCACGTTCTTCAACGGCTCCGGCACGTCGCCCTCAACGATGCGACGGGCAAAGCCTTCCACCACTGCCGACTTGCCCACGCCTGCCTCGCCCACGAGGATCGGGTTGTTCTGCCGACGACGCGTCAGGATGTCGATCACCTGCCGGACTTCGAAATCTCGACCAAGCACAGGATCGATCTTGCCCGCGCGCGCATTGGCCGTCATGTCGACCGTGTACTGATCGAGATTGGGTGTACGACCGCCCGCCTTCGGCGTGCCACCGGAACCCGACGCGCTGGCCGAGGACGCCGCCGAGTCGATCGCGCCCAATTCCGCTGCGGCTTCGGCCGATGACGCCGTGATCGTGACGAAATCCTTCTTGAGGACTTCCGGCACAATCTTCTCGAATTCCTTGCTGAGGTCATTCGCCATGCGCATCAGTTCGCTCACGCTGACCAAGGCAAGCAGGCAGTGCCCGGTCCGCACGCGCGGCGCGCCGTATTCGACGGAGCCAAGCAACCACGCCTCGCTCAGCATGTTTACCAATGACGGACTCAGCGAAGGCGTCTTGGCATTGCCGCGCTTGAGTTTGTCGAGCGCGCGCGCGAGATCATCGGCGAAACGCGACCGGTTCACGCCAAAGTGCTTGAGGATCGTCGCGACGTCGTTGTCCGTCGCGTCGAGCGTCTTGACGAGCAGATGCTCAATCTCAACATCGTAGTTCGTACGCGACAAGCACAGCCCAGCCGCGCCTTCGACGGCGCTCCGGGTCGGTGCGTTCATCTTCGCAATCAGGCCACGCAGGTTTACAGCCATGACATCTCCGTCAGCAGGAATCGAGAGGTGGGTAAGGCGATCAACACAGAATCAGTCGAACATCATCCGCATCGCGGAGGGGAGGCTTGGAGCGCAGCCACGTCCCAAATCCAAGCGCGGGCGCCGAGGCGACACCAAGCGTCGCGGCGGGAATCGCCTCGCGCTTGAGTATCAGTTGCGCTTCTACACCAACTTGGTCGTCCGCGTACACGCGCGCCAGCGAACGCAGCTGTTCGTGGGATGCGCCGCCTGGCAGGAACGCATCGAACTGAGTGCGCGTAAGCGGGCCGAGTCGGAGTTTGACGCGCGCGAGCACGTCGAAGACGGCGTCGCCGATGACTGCTGAACCCAAGCGTCCGTCGTCATCGTCGGCGTCCAGGCACACCTGCCCCCCATTTCGCAGCGGCCGCCATTCCCCGACAAACTGATCGGCGGTCGCCGGTACGTCGAAGAAATCCGCGACCAGTTGCACGAGGCCCACGGCGGGACGGGTGCGGAGGGCGAACAGGCCCGCGTAGTGGGCCAGCGTGTCGAGGGGCACCGGCGTCCGCGCCTGCACACCTGCCGTTCCAAATCCTGCCAGATCCAGCAAGTGCGCGCGCAGCCGGTCTTCCTGACCTCGCTCGGCGGCGACCGTCGGACGATGGCGTTCCCAGGCGCGATAAAACAGCGACAGCGCGCGATGGTGAAAGAGATCGAGAAAATCACGAAACGTGGTGTCTTTGAGGCGGGTCCGGTAGGCCGCATGCTCGGTGTATACGTGCGGCAGCACACCTTGCGGGCCGGTCAGTCCGAAGAAGCGCACGCTGATGCGCGCCGGACCCGAAACACTTCGGCGCGACGCATCGCCCGCGGTCGCCGCGACCGGCAGCTCCAACGAGGCAATCTCGGATGGCGGGAACGCAAAGGACGGCGGCACGGAGAGTCTCGCGATCTCGCGCGAGGGGTCGTCCCAGCCACCGATCGCCGCGCGATCCGGATAGAGGCGCGACAGCAACCGCATCGCTTGTACAAACTCGAAGCCACTGCCCTCGGTCGCCAGGGCCGTTTCTACTTTGGCGCGCGCCCGGGCTTGTCCAGCCGCACTCACAGCAACGTCTTCCAGCCAGCGCGCGCCGGCCACGTCGCAACCACCTTACGACGTTGACGCGAGCGCACCGTGGTTTGTGTAAAGCTATTCATGGACGCATACAGCGCCACGAACCGGTCCAGCACACTCGCCATGAGGAACATCCCACCGCCCGAGAACTGCTCTTCGTCGAACTCCAGATCAATCTGGCGCCCGCGCGCAAAGGCGATCCCGTGTTGCGCGGCCACGCGCGCAAACGCCGGCTCGCTGCGTACACCCACGAGGCCATCGATCTGGCGCTCCGCGCTGAGCGCATCACCCACGTTGTGCAGACGGAGAATCTCTCGCAGCGCATCAGCGGTTCCGTCGGCCAGCGAGAGATAGTTGAGCGACAACGAGGAGATCATCCGCCACAGGAGCGTTTTTCCGAGCGCCGGGTGAACAGTCTTAGTCGGTGTGACCACACAGGTAATGCGATGGATCGGACCACCGCTCAGCAGTTCGAAATCACCGCGCTCGTCGACGCCAAAAGGCAGTCTGTTCGGAAGGTCACCATTGAAGCACGTCACGGTCAACGAGGCAACATCGGCGTCGGGCGCACGAAGTTCGCCAGACAGATCGGTGAATCCCAACCAGAGTTCGGTCCCGCTGTCTGTGCGCCACGCCGATGCGCGTCGCGTGGTGTGCCAGAACACATCGTCGCCCTCGCCGCTCACATCATGCTGATGCGAGTACAGCGGTGACAGCGTGCGGCTTGTCCGGACTTCGTCCTCGACCAACTTCACCCTGTCAACCGACCACACGTCCACTTCAAGCCGCCGGCGCGCGTCGGCAATCACGAGATGCTCGAAACTGCGCTCGGTCAGCAGAATCGGTTCCGCAATGGTCTCGAACAAATTGACGGCGGGCACGGCGCTGGTGCGGAAACTTTGCGGCGACAGCTCCAGTTCCAGCGCCTGCCGACGTTCCGCTCGTTCAAACGGGGAGATGAGAAAGTTCAATTCGACGCGATCCGTCGCACCGAGCGTACGCAACGCCGCACCGAACCCCTGCACGTCCACGAAGCGGAACTTGTCCGGAAAGGTGAACAACTCCAGCAGCAGATTGAAGCCGGTGAAGGTGCGCGTGGGGAACGGCAGCATCTGTTCATCGGCTCCAAAACCGACCGCCGTCACGGCGTGCGGGCCCAGCCGCACCACAGGTGCTGACGGCTTGCTGGGGTTCCGCATGATGACCGGCGACGCGTTGTTGAGCAGCAGTTCGTAGAGCGTGTCGGACACGCTGGCGTCCCCTGCCAAGTGCAAGCGCAAGGCATCGATCTTGATGTCCTTGAGTTGCACGCCCTCGAATGCGCGCAACTCCACGCGAATCGCGCCGACCGCGTCGCGCCCGTACGCGCCGCCACCGGCGCGGTCGGGGGACGTCCATGCGGCCGCCGACACCGTCATCGGCCACAGGGTGGTGTCGTAGACCGTGCGAAAAATGCACGGTACGCCGTTGACCGGCCGGGAGTTGAGGGTGCTTCCACGTGGGACCTGATACCCTTCCGGCAAACGGCCCTGCGCCGGATCCAACGGCATGTCGACAATGCACATCGCCGGCACTGGCCGAATCAGCTGCGGATGCAGCATTTCGAGCAGCGTTTGCGAGATCTCGGGGAAGTCGTCGTCCAGCCGACGATGCACGCGCGCGGCCAGAAACGCAAAGCCCTCAAGCAGGCGCTCGACGTGCGGATCTTCCGTCTTGCTCGATTCCAGCTGTAGTCGGGCCGCGACCTTCGGATACTTCTGCGCAAACTCGGCACCGAGCTTCCGCAGGTACGTCAGCTCGCGTTCGTAGTAGAGAAGCAGATCGTCCTGCATCAGGCGGAGGTGGACACGTCGTAGGTACCCCTCGACACTTCCAGCACCGTATCGAACACGACTTGCTCCGGGCTTGGATCCATCCGCAGCGTGGCTTCGATCGTAAAGCGCACCTGCTGTGCCTTCAGTTGTGTGCTCTCTACCAACACCACGCGGACGTTCATCAGCCTCGGCTCAAAACGGATCAGCGAGTCCCGAATGTCGTCCGTCAGGCGACGGCGTCCGTCCACGGTCCCGACGGCAATACCCGTGGTGTCGTGCAGCCCATACTCATGCACGGAGCGCAACACTTCCGTGCACCCGGCCGGTACCGGCACGATCGTGCGCCGCGTATTCAGGAGTGCCTCCACGTCGCGTTGCACCGAACGACGGAATGCGGCAGCCGACTCCTCGCGGCTCATGGTGTGATCGGCGGCCTCACGCGGCGCGAGGTCCGTGAGCCGGTCAAACAGCGATAAGCTTACCGCACGGTCCAGCTCTGTACGAGCCATGCCGGGACGCCGTTACTTGGACTGCAGGGCGATCGCCTGCAGCGGATCCAATCGACAGACGCGCAGATACAGATCGTAGCGCTGCGACTCGTCACCGCCCGTTTGATCAATGACGCGACACATCAGCGCCATCGGTTGGGCCACGACTGGACCCGACTCCCACTGCTCAAGGCCGCGCTCGTCAATGGTCTCGATCAGGCGCTGCAAAATCGGCGTCGCCACGGTCGTGAGTCCGGCCTCGACCATCACATAGGCGATTTGCGTTTGGCGGACGAAGCGCCCACGAGGCGACTGCTCGCGCGCCAGATCCGCCATCAGCATCTCGATCGCCCGATTGGGCCGCCCCTGCGCAAGCTCACCCCGCGCAAGATCAAAGGCGTCCCGCGCGCGCGCCGCTGTCGGTCGCCGAACCGCGCGCGCGCGTGTGAAGCCGCCCTGATGCGCGGAGGCCGCATCATCCTCCAGCGCGTCGGCCAGCACCTCCGTGCCATCCGAGACGTCCGTATCCGGGAGGTCCGTCGACGCGTCTTCGTCGGCGGCCGGTTCGCTCGTCGGCTCTGACACCAGGGCTTCGCCCTCAAGCCACTCACGCGTTTCTTCGTTCGCTGTCGGTGTGTCATCCATGAGCGTCATCCTTGTCATCTGCGGCAACGCGCGCAAAAGTGCGCGCAACTCGCTGCGAATCGCGGCCGCAATCGCATCGTGCGTTGCGCCGAGCTGCGTGCAGGCGGTGAGGACGTAACGCTGCAGGTCCAGCCACCCGCGTCCAGGCGCCGTCGCCATCAGATTCTCCGACTGCTCCAGCAGCTCGCTCCACTTGCCATCGAGCATCAGCGTTTTGAGCTTCGCACGCGTCGCGGTCGGCGGAGCTTCCAACAGCTTCGGCTCAAGCTCGGGCGCGTTCACGCGTAGTTCACCCCATCGAAACCCGCGTACCAACAGATAGGGCGCCGGGCTGAGCGGTTCCTGCTGGCGCAACCAGCGGGCCACAACGCCAATGCGTTTCGCCGCGTCGGCGCGATTGGCCGGTTCCACCGACATCGGTCCATCCTCTTCGACCGCACCAGCTTCTCCGGGCGCCGCCTCTTCGACGAGCGGATCCGGGTCAAGCTCCAACTTGATCGCCAACTGCCCTTGCATGAAGCGACGCAGTTCATCGAGTGCTTCTCGCAGGCCATTGAATGCCGGGGCGTCGCGACCGAAGCGCTCGTCGGAGATCTTCTCGAGTGCCGCCAGTGACGCGATGGACTGATCGACATCGGCAAGGATCGCGCGGACTCCGACCTTGGTCAGCATCTCGAATGCGGCGTCGACGGCTTCCGGAAGGGCCTTGCCGAGCTCGGTGGCTTCCGTGCGGAGCGTACGCTTGGCCCTATCCTCTTCCGCCTCAAGTTCCCGGGGCAGCTTCCGGGAATCCAGATACTGATTGAAACTGAATCCGGTCGACCCCAACACCGTCATGCGCGCGGGGATCACGAGCTTCGTGCCGATGAATTCGAGCGGGCCGCTGCGCAATTCGAGGTCGTCATCCTCGGGCAGCGGATAGAGCGTCTCCCAGAACTCACGCAACATGCCGGACAAGCCTTCAAGGCCCGTGGCGAGCCCCGCGAACCCCTGCTTCGCCAGTAGCGCCTCAGTGAGCCAGACTTGCAGTTGCAGGTCCTTGGTCTCGGTCGCGAGTAACTCCGTCGCTGCCGCAATCACGGCGGGCCAATCCGCGAGTTTGCGACCAACGACTCCCGGCAAGTCGAGTTCTTCGCGACGCGCCTCTTTGACCGCGTCGACGCGCGGATCGTAGCGCAAATCCTTCCCGGAGGGAGCATCACCGGGGATTGGCTGCAGCAGACGCGCGATGAGTTCGGTGTTCAGTGGCATGAGAGCGATCCGCAGACGCTACGAAAAAGGAAAGGGGAAAGCTGCATCAGGACACTGGTCTTCGGCACCGATCGACGGGCAATCGCACAGATGGTCAGGCGGAGGTCATGACCACAGTGCGAATATCGAGCAGTGGGACCTCGCGTCCGTCGACACGCCACACCTTTTGTCCCACTGGCGCGAAGTCACCGTCAGGCAGTTCTTCCCAGTCAGTGGCGCGACCGAGTCGCAGCTCCGCGTCGGCATTGCGCCACACAGCCGGTGACAACGCAGGCAGCAACACCTCGCCCAAGTCGAGATGTCTGATCTCCTCGCTCGTTTGCACGCGCGCCGGAATCCAACGCAGGTCTCGCAGCCGCGTTGGCGCCTCGATCGTGATCGACGCGATATGGGCAAACGGGATCCAGAGATACCGGCCGCCCGCACACATCTCCAAGCGGGCGCCGAGGCGCGGATCGGCGTCTTCGATGCTCGTGAAGGGCGCGTCATTGCACATGCCACTCGGCGAAGGCACCGCGGCGTCCTTCGGGTAGTCACCCGTCGAGAACATGTGTTCGCGAACGCGCTCGGCGACGATCGCCGCGCGATAGGTCGCGGCACCCGCTTCCGCGAGTGCTCCGTCTTTCGACAGCGCATCGAGCTGTTTTTCCGCGCGATCATACTGGCCAGCAAATGACAACATCTCAAACAGGAACGAACGCCGCTGGACGTCGGTCGGATGACTCCGAAGCTCGACGCCCAGCGTTTCGATGGCCGCTTCCAGCCGACCGTCCCGAAACAGCTCTTGTGCGGTAGGCATGGAAACGGCCTTCGCGGTCAGGTGGAGACCGTCGTCAGATCGAACGCGGCCTGTCCAGCCACCGAGGTCTTGCCCGTCTTGTCCTGAATCGAGTACTCAATTTCGCACTTTCCGAAGGCGAAACTGCACGATTCCGTCGGCGAATCATCTCCACCCGAGCTGCCGCTCCACTGAATCGACTCAACCATGCAGGTTGTGAACGTGTACACCAGGAACGGCAACTGGCCGGCCGTGCCGCCTGCCTTTCGCATCGTGACAATAATCTTGTCGATGTGGTCACCCGTGCAGCAGGCGAGAAAGAGGCTCGCCGACGCCTTATCGGTCTTCTTCATCACGTTGAACGACGAAATGGACACCTTACCACCGGAAATACCTCCTGAGGCAGAGCCAATCGTGACCGGAGACGACGCGCCCCAGCTGAACGAAAAGATCTCAATCTTGGCCTCATATCCCTTTGCGGTGCTTTCGCCTTTGATCTTGTCGCCTAGGTCCAGAAACGTATCAAATGCCATGACGGTGTTCCCTCGCAGTGGTGATGGTCTGCGCCGCAGCACGGCGCTGCGGCGGTGGTACGAGTGGTACGAGAAGCGTGCGACCTCGTTCTTCCCCGGTTACTTCGCTGGAGCCGGGAGCTCCGCCACCAATCGCATGGCAATGCCGAGTTCATCGAGCTGATAGTGCGGACGAAGGAACGCGACCGCCCGGTAGGCGCCCGGCTTCCCGGGAACCTCGACGACATCGATGCGTGCCTCGGACAGCGGTTTCGCGGCCTTGATGGACGCCGGCGCATTCTCCAGCGCGATGTACCCCTGAATCCAGCGATTGAGGAACGCATCGACATCGGCTCGCGTGGCGTACCCACCGATCTTGTCGCGCATCATCACTTTGAGATAGTGCGCGAACCGCGACGTCGAGAAGATGTACGGCAGTTGCGCGGACAGCCGCGCGCTCGAGGTCGCCTTCGGATCGTCGTACGTCTTGGGCTTCTGGGCCGACTGCACCGAGAAGAAGGCGGCCTTGTCGGTGCCTTTCTGGTGCACCAGCGGTGCAAAGCCCAAATCGGCGAGTTCCTTTTCGCGACGATCGGTGATCTGCACTTCCGTCGGGCACTTCATCGCCAACTCGCCCGACTCGGTGCGGAAGTTGTGCACGGGCAATCCTTCCACCAACCCGCCGCTCTCCACGCCGCGGATGGACGCTGTCCAGCCGTAGAACGCGAAGGCTTTGTTGACGTTGGCCGCCAAAGCGTAGGCCGCGTTGCCCCAGCAGTACTCGTCGTGATTGGTGCCATCCACGCGCTCTTCGTAGTTGAACGCATCGATGGGCACGGTTGCACTGCCATAGGGCTCGCGCATGAGGATGCGCGGTGCGCTGAGCGACACGTAGCGCGAGTCTTCGCTGCCGCGGAACGACTTCCACTTCGCGTACTCGGTGCTGTCGAAGATCTTCGCCAGATCGCGCGGCGTATCGAGCTCCGACCAGCTGTCGAGATTGAGCATCTCGTGCGAGGCTGCCGTCATAAACGGCGCATGCGCCGCGGCCGCCACGTTCGAAATCTTTTCGAGCAGCTCGATGTCCTGACCACTCTTGTCGAAGTAGTAGTCGCCGACCAGCGCGCCGAACGGGGTGCCGCCGAACACGCCGTACTCTTCTTCGTACACCTTCTTGAAGAGCGCGCTCTGGTCAAACTCAGGCGCACGCTGCAGATCGCGCAACAGGTCCTTCTTGGACACGTTGAGCACCTTGATCTTGAGCATGGTGCCCGTCTCGCTCTGCTTCAGCAGATACTGGAGCCCGCGCCACGACCCTTCCAGTTTCTGGAAGTCCGGGTGGTGCATGATCTCGTTGACCTGTAGCGACAAGAGGTGATCGATCTGCGCGATACGCGCGTTGATCATCGTCTCCGTGTCACGGTTCACCGTCATCGTGCCTTCCAACACCTCTGATACGAAGCGACGCAGCAAGTCCTTGCCCTTGCCCTTCGACTCTGCATCCTTGCCCATCTTGCCCTGCTCAACGATCTGGTCGAGCAACGAAAGATCGGCGTCTGTCGTGACCGCGGCTGCCGCCGCTGCCGCTTGCTTTGCGTCAGCCATGGTCAGCTCTCCAGGCCAAGTTCAGCCTTGAGCTTCGCCATCTTATCGGCATCGCCCAAGGTGCTCTGCAGCACTTCATCCAGCTTCTCGTTGGTCTGCAAATTGGCGCGCAGATTGGCCAGCTCTGTGCGCAGTTCCAGCAACTCGCGCAACGGCTTGACCTGCCTCGCCACCGCATCCGGCGAGAAATCGTCCATGCTGCGGAAGTCGAGCTCCACCGCGAGCTTGGGCGCCTCGGCATCCTCGCTCAGTTTGTTTTCGACCGTGAACTGCAACCGCGGCTTCATGCTGGCCAACGTGTCGTCGAAGTTGTCGGGCGTGATCTCGACAAACTTGCGATCCTTGAGCCGCGCGAGCGGTTCGGCGGGGTTGCCGCTGAAGTCGCCAAGAACGCCCATCAGGAACGGGAGCTCCTTCATTTCGATCGCGCCACCGGTCTCGACTTCATAAGAGATCTGAATACGAGGCGGGCGGACGCGCTCTAGCTTTTTCTGGGTACTGTCGGCCATGCGTAAACTCCAGCGCGGATGAGCCTGAGGGGGGAAACCACGTTGATCGCGTGCGGAATCATCTTCCCGCTTGGACAAGCGGAAGTCAAGGATTTGGTCACATCTTGCACCGCGCCTTCGCCAAGTCGTGACGTTGTGCGCCGGCTCCGATCTCTCGTCACCCTGATATCGGCGTTTTGGCGCAACACCGACGTCTCACGTGGCCGCTGACGCCGCGCTACCTTACGATGCATGCGACATATGCAGCCGGTTCTCTGGACCAAGGGCGTTCTGCTCACTCCGCAGCACTTGCAGACGCAAGACCGCTATCACGAAGCGACGTTGGCCTTCCAGGTCGGCGCGCTCGCCTTCTGCCCATGGGGGCTCTCGCGACTCGCCTTCGACTACGAGGCGCTCTCTGGCGGTGCGCTGGTCGTCACCGAGGCCACGGGTCGCTTTTCGGACGGGCTGCTGTTCGACGCGCCCGCTGGCGGTCCGACCCCCTCGCCGAAGACGGTCGCGACGGCGTTCGCGCCCGACCAACGGTCGGTGCTCGTTTCGTTGGCCGTCCCTGAGTATCGGCCCGGCGCGCGCAACGTCTCGCGCCAGACGGAACACGCGGTCACTCGCTGGCAATCCGATGAGCTGCTGGTGCGCGACGAAACGACCGGACTGACTGAGCGCCCGATTCAAGTCGCCCCCCCGCTGCTGCGGCTCATCATCGAAGGCGAGTCGACGGAAGGCTTCGTCACCCTGCCGATCGCGCGGATCCTCCGCGCCAATACCGGCGAACTGTCGTTTGATCCCACCTTTGTTCCGCCCCTGCTGGACATCTCCGCCAGCGAGACCATCGTCGCGATGGCGCGCCGCCTCCTCGAGCGGTTGTCGGCGAAGAGCGGATCGTTGTCGGGCAGCCGACGTCAGCGCAACCAGGGACTGGCGGACTTTTCGGTGGCCGACGTGGGCAGCTTCTGGTTGCTGTATACCATTAACACGCACCTGCCGGCCGTTCGACACCTCCACGACGTGCGCCGCGGACACCCCTCGCTGTTTTGGGAAACCATGTTGGCGATTGTCGGGGCGCTTTCGGCGTTCGCGACGAACGCCGACGCCCGCACCCTGCCGGTCTACGATCATCTGCGCCTCGGCGAAGGTTTCGCCGAACTCGAACGGCGTCTCTACGAACTCCTCGACGGCGCCGTGGTCGATGCGGCGGTCTCCCTGCCATTAAAGGCCGTGCGTCCCACCTTGCACGCGGTCGCCATTGAGCAAACCACGTGGCTGGATGCGCCGCAGTGGTTTTTGGCGGTGAGCTCCAACGTGCGACAGCAGGAATTGATTCCGAAGGTGCTGCAAGGGTGCAAGGTCGGTTCGGCCGACGTGGTCGACACGCTTATTCGGCAGGCGTTGCCCGGTATCGAACTGGCGCACGTGTCCACGCCACCGGCGGCCGTGCCGGTCAAACTCGACTTTCAGTACTTTGCCATTCGGAAGGCGGGGGCAGCGTGGGACGCCATCCACCGTGCGAGAAATCTTGCCGTCTATGTACCGGCAGAGCTCGTCGATGCGCGGTTTGAACTGGTCATCGTGCTGCGGTAATCGCGGGGACGCGCGGGCGCGTCGCCTGGCTAGGGTTTCACCGCGGGCGCAGTGAGGGTGGGGGCCGTAACGGTCGGTGCCTTGACCGTTGCCGGCGACGGCCTACGCATGATCAGCACGACGAGCAAGAGCGCGATCACGATCACCACATTGACGACCACGATCAGGCCGATCGGCAGCCGTTTCTTCAACACCGCCGACTCCTTCGCATCGCTCTTCGGCGCTTCCGGCAGGTCTCGCACGACCGGCGCAGGCGCTCGGCTGATCATCTGCGTGAACTCACTTGGCCCGGCAGCGCCGCTCTTCGCCGGAGGTGCGCCGCCCAGCGTGGAAAGCGGGGTCGCACCCGCCGAATTGAAGACCGGTGGCGGCAAGACACCGGGCGGCATCGGCGAGCCTCCGAGTGGAGAGGGCGCAGCGGGTGCGGCGGGCGCGGGTGTCGTCGCCTGCGGCGGAGGTACCGGGGCAGGAGAAAGCGGCGCAAAGAGCGGCGATGGCGCCCCCGCCCCGCCGCCCGCCATAGGCGACAGGCCGCGCATGGCGCCGGTCGCTCCGCCAAGAGGCGTCGAGGCGGCGTAGCCGCTGGGCGAAGGTGGCGCGGCTGGTGGCGGCGCCAATGGTGGCATGGCCATCGGGCTTTGCGGTGGCGCTCCGGCCGCACTCGGGCTGGACGTCCACACGGGTGGTGCGGCGGCGGCGAAGGGTGAGGGGCGCAACGACTCTGGCAGCGGGGCGGCGGTGGGCGGGGCCGAAAACATCTGCGTGAACTCACCGGGTCCGCTCGGGGCTGGCGGCGGGACTGGATTGACCTTTGGCGGCGCCGCGACAGGCGGCAGCGGTGCAGCCGCCGGCGGCGGCGGCGCTATGACGGCGAACGGCGTCGTGGTTGGCGGTAGGTTGACGCTGCCAAACATCTGGGTGAAGGCGCCATCGGACGGCGCCGACACGGGCGGCGCGGTCGGCGGCGCTACCATGGGCACCGGTGCGGCGGGAGCCGGTGCGACGGGAGCCGGGGCGACGGGAGCCGGGGCGACGGGAGCCGGGGCGGCGGGAGCCGGGGCGACGGGAGCCGGGGCGGCGGGAGCCGGCGGCGGCGCGGCGGGGGGCGGTCCGGCCACGAACGCGGCGTTGAACATCTGCGTAAACTCGCCCGCCTGAGGAGGCGCGGCGGACGGCGGCGCAGTCGGCGGCGACGCCACCGGCGCGGGCGCGGGCGTCGCCGGTACGGACGGCGTGGTGGAGACGGACTGCACGAACGCCGCGTTAAACATTTGGGTGAATTCCCCCCCCGCGGCCGAAGGTACGGCTTTTGAAGCCTCCGTCGGAGCCATCGGCGGAGCCATCGGCGGAGCCATCGGCGGAGCCATCGGCGGCTCCTGCGGCGCCATTGACTCCGGGGAACCGAAGAGGGCCGTAAAGCTACCGACGCCGCTGGACGATGCGGCCGCGGGACTGACCGCGGGAGCCCCGGGTCCGGTGGCGGCAGCGATACGACTCTCCAACCACACCCGAATCGAGCTCATACCCGTCACGAACTCCGTGACGATCGCAAAGCCAGAAGGGATGGTGGCCGTCTCAAGCACGCGATTGCGGTCGGTCCCCGTGAGCTTGCCAAGCAACGCCCGCAACTCGTCCACGTGCTCCGGCCCCGCCGCATCGGCAATGTGCACCAGCACCACCCGCCCCGTCGCCAGCTCCTGGGCGCTATGGGTCCGGATGCCATCGTCGACGGCGATGCACTTGAGGAGTCGGTATCGCGCGCTAAAGTCGTCGCTCATGGCTTGGCCAAGGAGAAGTCGTCGATCAGGACGCGCCTGCATGGCGCGACAATCGCGTTGCTGATGTATTGTTTAATTGTTCACGCGCGGCGCGTCACGCGCAATGCGACAGGCGCAATGCGTCCCTCGCAATGCGAGAGACGTAAGCGAAAGGCGCGGCTGCCGTCCCTTCATCATCCCTCCCGCATGCGTTTTCTCTGCTCCTCGACCCGCGGCCAAACCCACACCGTATGCGGCTGACGTCGGCACCGGCGCGACGCGTCATGTGGGAAGACGGCATGCATCTCACGCCGCAACACTTCCAGGCGCAACGGCGCTATCAGGACGATCAGTCCACGCACACGGTCGACCTATTGTTCACGTTTGCGTACGGGCTCTCGGCCGTCGCCGTGGACGCCGATGCCTTGCGCAACGGGACCTTCGCGATGGTTCACGCGCGCGGCGTGCTCCCCGATGGCGCCGTGTTTCACATGCCGGATGCGGATCCCTCGCCGACGCCGATTGCACTGGCCGAGCGGTTCTCGCCGACACGAGACGCGCACGTGGTGCTTCTCGCACTTCCGCAGTGGCGGGAGGGCGAACGGAATGTCGGCGACGGTGGTGATCCGTCCACGCTCGGCGGGAATGACCCCCACACCCGCTTCCAGTCGCTCGAACAGGTCGTGATCGACGAAGCCACAGGCGTTGACCCGTTGCCGGTGCGTTTTGCGTCACGCAACCTGCAATTTCTACTGGACACCGAGCTCAGTGGCGACGTGATCGCCATGCCCGTGGCACGCGTCAAGCGCGACGGGCGCGGGCAGTACCAGCTCGACACACAGTTCATTCCGCCCACGTTGCAGATCGTCGCCAGCGAACGACTGTTGGACCTGCTGCGACGCACCGTCACGCTGCTCGAAGCCAAGGGCGCTGCCCTCGCCGCCTCGATCAATCAGGCGCCCTCCGCAGCGATCGGCGGTGGTGCGGCCTACGTCGGGAACGAGCTCGCGACGCGCTGGTTGCTCCACGCCGTGCGCTCTGCCGACGCGCCGCTTCGGCACTTGTTGCTCACCCGTCGCGCGCATCCGGAACGCGCCTATCTCGAATTGGCGCGCCTCGCC
>JANOPS010000026.1:0-1674 GCA_031421995.1 Gemmatimonadaceae bacterium | reverse complement strand
GCAGATCCCAGTTCTCGACGCCCGATGCGTCGATGGTCGCCATCACCTGTGGCGGCGACACGCTTGGCGAAGGGCCCGCGGTCACGGCTACAGGTGATGGCGACCATCGACGCATCGGGCGTCGAGAACTGGGATCTGCATCCCGATGGTCGTCGCTTCGTGTTGGCGATCCCCAATCGCACGACTACGCCGGCGGGTGCGGTGCAGGCGCGCGAGCAAATAGTGCTGCGCTGGTTCAGCGTGCTCAAGGCCAAGGTGTCGGCCAAGCCATGACCGACACGCGGCTGTTGGATCACTGACCGACGGGACGCCCGACCACGCCGCCGTTCCCGGTCTGCCGTTCCCGGTCTGCCGTTCCCGGTCCGCCGGATCAGGAGAACGCCGCGAGAATAAACTGGGGCAGATCAATCACGAACGGCATCGGCATCCCATCGGGATGCCACGAAACCTGCTTGCTCAGCACCTCGCCGGGATCGTCGCGGCCGCGCCACCGTGACACGTTGCGCGCGTCAGGATTGATCACCCAATACTCGCCAACACCCTCGCGCAGATAGAGATCGCGTTTGACCTGATAGTCGAGCAGCGGATTACCGGGTGATACGACCTCGACGGCGAGCAGCAGGTCGTGCAGTTCGTAGGGATACGGCGGACGCTTCCCGTCACGCCTGGCGATGACAAAGACGTCGGGCTGCACCCGATTCCGCCGCCGATCGCCGCGTCGCACGTCCGACGGCGACACCATCGTTTTGCCAACCGCACTACCCATGAGGTAGTCGCGCAGCAACGCGTACAGCTCGCCAACGATGTCCTGATGCCCCTCGCCCGGCCCGGGCGTCACAAGCAGCACCCCGTCGATGATCTCATAGCGCTGCCCGTCATCGGGCAGTGCATCCAACATTTCGACGGTCCACTCGTTGCTGATCGCGGGCATGCCCATAGGTTATTACACTCGGCGGGGGGATCGCAAGGACGCATCGCGCAGCATAGCCACGAGACGGACTCCGATTTTCACCGACATCGCGCCAAGAGGGTCTTCGCACCGCAGCCCGGAATGTTGCTTCACGTGTCCATCGCATGAGTGATCCTGTCGACCGCCTCGCCGCCGCGCTTGGCCGTAGCTACCGCATCGAGCGCGAGCTCGGCGCCGGTGGCATGGCGACGGTGTACCTCGCGCGCGACCTCAAACACGATCGTGACGTCGCGATCAAAGTGCTGCGCGATGATGTCGCTGCATCGGTCGGGCGCGAGCGCTTTTTGCGAGAGATCCAGCTGGCCGCGCGCCTGAGTCATCCGCATATCCTGCCGCTGTTCGATTCGGGTGACGCGGATGGCGTGCTGTACTACGTGATGCCGGTGGTCACGGGTGAATCGTTGCGTGACCGGCTCGCGCGTGACCGGCATATCGCGGTGGCCGACGCTGTGCGCTTTGCCGTGGAGATCGCGGGTGCGCTGGAGCACGCGCATCGCGCCGACGTCGTACATCGCGACATCAAGCCCGAGAACATTCTGCTGCAGGACGGACACGCGCTGCTCGCCGACTTCGGCATCGGCAAGGCGATCGACGACGCCAGCACAGGCACGCTGACGCAGGTGGGCACGAGTGTCGGCACGCCCGCGTACATGAGTCCCGAACAGGCGGTTGGCGAGGAGGTGGACGGGCGCAGCGATCTGTAC
>JANOPS010000025.1:0-15978 GCA_031421995.1 Gemmatimonadaceae bacterium | reverse complement strand
CCGGATTCATGCGCATCCCCGCATCACGGTGGTGCGGGAAGAGGCGGCTTCGCTGCCGGACACGGGTATCATTGCCACCGGACCGCTGACCTCCGACGCACTCGCCGAGAGGATCCGCGAACGGTTGGGCATCGAGGCCTTGGCGTTCTATGATGCCATCGCGCCGGTGATCTCGTACGACTCCATCGATCAGGACGTCGCGTTTCGCGCGTCGCGGTGGGGCAAAGAAACCATGTCCGATGCCGGTGCAGAGGGGGCGTATCTCAATTGCGCCTTCACGCGAGAGCAGTACGACGCCTTCATCGACGCGCTCACCACCGCCGATCAGTTCACCGCGCACGAATTCGACGCGGTGCCATACTTCGAGGGCTGCATGCCGGTCGAAGAAATGGCCAAGCGCGGCCGTGAGTCGCTGCGATTCGGCCCGATGAAGCCCATCGGGTTGCAGGATCCGCGCAGCGACAAACGGCCGTGGGCGGTGGCGCAGCTTCGCATGGAAGATCGTGGCGGTCGCATGTGGAACTTGGTCGGCTTTCAAACTCGCCTACGCATTCCCGAGCAACAGCGCGTCTTTCGACTGATCCCCGGGTTGGCCGATGCAGAGTTTTTGCGCTTCGGCTCCATCCACCGCAATTCCTATATCAATTCGCCCGCCACACTGTCATCGCACCTCTCGGTGCGCGACACGCCGCAGCTGCTCTTTGCTGGACAGCTAACCGGTGTGGAGGGCTATACCGAGTCGAGTGCGACGGGCCTCCTCGCGGGGATCAACTTGGCACGCATGCTCACTGGCGATGAGCCCGTCGTGCCGCCGCCCGCCACCATGATGGGCGCGCTCTACCGCTATTTGCGCGAGGCAGACCCCAAGCACTTCCAGCCCATGAACGCCAACTTCGGACTGCTGGATGATCTGGAAGGCGCGTCGAAGGAACTGCTGCGCGATAAGGCGCGAAAGCGCATCGCCTTCGCCGAGCGCGGGCTCGCCGCGATGACGGCGTGGCGCGAGGAGAATCAACTGTTAGCGTCGTTACAGAGCGCTAACGCATGACCGACAACGTGGCGGAGGCGTCGACGCCGTTGCCACCGGAGGTGGACGAATACCTCGTGCATCTCGTGAAGGAGCGAGACATGTCGCCCAATACGGTCAGTGCATATCGCCGCGACCTGCGCGATTTCTCAACGTACTTGGCTGCGCTCAAGGGCACCGCCGGGTGGGATTGGAACACGCTCGGCCGCACCGAGATTCGCGGGTTTCTGGCGCACTGTACGCGACGTGGACTGGCGAAGCGGTCGATTGCGCGATCGCTGTCCGCGGTGCGAAGCTTCTACAAGTGGATGCATCGCGACGAACGCGTGGACGTGAATCCGGCGCGAGCGGTGGGATCGCCGCGGCTATCGCGGACGCTACCGAAGTACCTCAGCAAGACCAAAGCCGAGACGCTCATGGAGCACGCGTCAACGCGCTCGCAATCAGGTGACTTTGGTGATGTGCGCAACTTCGCCATGATCGAACTGTTCTATTCGTGCGGACTGCGTCTCTCCGAACTGCGCGGCATCGATCTGGGCGATATGGACCTCGTCTCACAGCAGGTGAAGGTGCGCGGCAAGGGTCGCAAGGAGCGTATCGTGCCGATCGGTGATCATGCGCAGCGCGCGGTCCGCAACTATCTCGTTGTGCGTGATCGACTGCTCGCGACCGTGAGTGGAGCGGGAGGGAAGAAGTCCACCATCGCGCGCAACGCGGTGTTCCTGAGCGAGCGGGGCGCGCGATTGTCGCCGCGAGGCGTGCAGCACGCCATGGTTGGCCTGCTGTCGGCAGTCGATGAAGGGGCGGGGCTCAGCACGCACTCATTGCGACACTCGTTCGCGTCGCATCTGGTTGAAGCGGGCGCCAACTTGCGGGCGGTACAGGAGCTGCTTGGGCACGCGAGCCTGAGTACGACCCAGATCTATACACACATCTCGCCCGAGCGTTTGAAGAAGGTGTACAAGCAGGCGCATCCTAGGGCATGAGAAGTGCGGGCACTGCTACTGCGGGTTGGGGGAACTGCCACTGCGGGTGGGGGAAGTGCTACTGCGGGTGGGGGTACTGCAACTGCGGGTGGGGGGAACTGCGGTTAGCGGAGGATGTGCCTTAGGGTGGCGGTGTCCAGATTCCCGCCACACAGCACAATCCCCACCTGCTTGCCGACCAGTCGAGGAGCCAGCACGTGCAGCGCGGAAAGCCCGGCAGCGCCGGCGCCCTCGGCCAAATTATGCGTGATGCGCAGGAAATCGAGAATCGCCTGCGCGATCGACGCCTCGCTCACGAGCACAAAGTCCGTCAGGCCCGCGCGCAGGGCGTCAAAGGTCATATCGTAAGTCGAACCGGTGGCGATACCCTCCGCGAACGTGTTGACCGACTTCCCTGCCCGTGCTACGCCGTCATGAAACGCATCGTGCTGCGCGGAGGCACCTTCACTCTGCGCGGCGTACACGGCGAGGGATGGTCTCACGGCATCGCGCACCGTGATGGCGCCCACACACTGTGAGCCGCCGCCGAGCGTGAGCACCAGCGCGTCCAGTTCCGGGACCTGTTCAAGAAACTCGGCGGTGAGGGTGCCGGCGCCCGCCAACACGTCAGCGTTGTTCGTGGAATGAATGCGCGTCAGTCCTTCGGCCGCCACCAGAGCATCACAGTGCGCAATCGCGTCGTCGTACGTCTCTCCGGTTGCCACGACCCGCGCACCATACGACCGCATCACCGCAACCTTCTCGACGTTGTGGACCTCGGGGACGCAGATCGTGACCGGCACACCGAGTCTGGCGCCGGCCCAGGCCAAGCCTTGTCCGTGGTTCCCCATGGTCGCGGCGGCGACGCCGCGTGCGGCCAAGGCGGCATCGCGTGCCACGAGGGCGGTCAGGGCCGAGGTGGCGTTGCGCACCTTGAACGTATTCAACGGCAGGTGATTGTCGTGCTTGACCCACACGCGCATGCCATGCCCGACCAACTGGTCCAGAAGCGGGTAGTGCATGACCGGTGATGGCGACAGGTGGGCACGAAGTCGCTCGCGCGCGGCGGTCACGTCGTCAAAACTGATAGGATGCACAGTGCTCCTCGGGGCAGGGGACAACCAGTAGATTACGCGCATGGCACTCACTCCTATGCGCGCAACAACGATACTCGCCGTGCGGCGCGACGGCAAAATCGCTCTCGGTGGCGACGGTCAGGTCTCGGTCGGTGACACCATTGCGAAGGCCCACGCGGTGAAAGTACGCGCGCTCAAGGGCGGTCGTGTGCTGGCGGGGTTTGCGGGCTCCGCGGCGGACGCACTCACGCTCTTCGAAAAGTTTGAAGAGAAACTCGAGCGCTTTCCGGGCAACCTGCCCAAGGCCGCGGTGGAATTGGCCAAGGATTGGCGCAGTGATCGCGTGCTCCGTCGACTCGAAGCGCTGTTGATCGTGGCCGACGCGCAGCACGGGTTCATGATCAGCGGCAACGGCGAGCTCATCGAACCCGATGATGGCGTGCTCGCGATTGGTTCAGGCGGCGCCTACGCACAGGCGGCCGCGCGTGCGCTCCTGCGCGAAACGGCGCTTGAACCCAAAGACATCGTGCAGAAAGCACTCACGATTGCCGGCGAGATCTGCATCTACACCAACACGAATATCACCGTGCTTGAGCCGTTGGCCTAGGCGCGGGATAAATCGCACCCCGTCGTGCCCACTACGCAGCGGCCAACGCTCGCGTTAGTCTTCCTGCATGCCCTCCCAGCGCACCGAACAAGCGATTGCCCGCCTCGCCGACCTCACGCCACGTCAGATTGTCGCCGAGTTGGATCGGTACATCGTGGGCCAGGCGGACGCCAAGAAAGCCGTCGCGATTGCGCTGCGAAACCGCTGGCGCCGACAACGCGCGCCGGAGTCCATTCGCAATGAAATCGCGCCAAACAACATCATCCTGATTGGTCCGACCGGCGTGGGCAAAACAGAGATTGCGCGCCGATTGGCCAAGCTCTCCGGCGCACCGTTCACCAAGGTCGAAGCGTCCAAGTTCACCGAAGTGGGCTACGTGGGACGCGATGTCGAATCGATGGTGCGCGACCTCGTCGAGAGTGCGATCGACATGGTGCGCACCGAGCGCGAGACGGAAGTCGAGGATCTGGCCAACAGCAAGGTCGATGAGCGCCTGTTAGACCTGCTCTTGCCGGTGCCCCCCGCGATCGAACTGAAAGAGCCAAGCGACGAGCAACGCGCCGAGCAGGAGGCCTCCGCCGAGCGAACTAAACGGACGCGGGACAAGCTGCGCGTGCTGCTGCTCGACGGGCAGCTCGACGGCCGCGAAGTTGAGGTCGAAGTCACGAAGTCGGCGCCCAGTATGCCCGATCGCATGACCCCGGGCGCACCCGAAGGCATGGACAGCATGGCGGAGTGGTTCCGCGACATGATGCCGAAGCGCACGAAGAAGCGCACCGTCAAACTCGTCGAGGCGCGCCGCATTCTGCTGGACGAGGAGCTCGACAAGCTGATCGACCTCGATGACGTCACCGGTGACGCGCTCGAACGCGTGGAAGCGATGGGGATCATCTTTCTCGACGAAATCGACAAGATCGCCGGCGAGCGCGGGTCGTCCGGCGGCCCCGATGTGTCGCGTGAAGGGGTTCAGCGCGATCTGCTGCCGATCGTCGAAGGGTCCAACGTGCAGACGCGGTACGGTATGGTGAAGACGGACCACGTACTCTTCATTGCCGCCGGCGCGTTTCATGTGTCCAAGCCCAGCGACCTCATTCCCGAACTGCAAGGACGCTTCCCCATTCGTGTCGAGCTCAAGCCGCTCACCGAAGCGGATTTCGTGCGCATCATGACCGAGCCAGAGAATGCGCTCACCAAGCAATACGCGGCGTTGGTCGAATCAGAGGGTGCTACCCTCACCTTTCAGCCGGATGGCATCGCCGAGTTGGCGCGCGTGGCGACGGTGGTCAACATGCGCATGGAGAACATCGGCGCGCGCCGCTTGCACACGGTGATGACCACACTGCTGGAAGACGTGCTGTACGAACTACCGGATCGCGGGACTGACCCGGTGAACGTTGACGCCGCAATGGTGCGCGACCGACTCCGCGCGATCTCCGAAGACGAAGACCTGCGGAAATATATTCTGTAAGCCTACGTCAGTCCTTCATCGCGTGCCGCGTCTCCGGCATAGTCCAGTACACCAACAGTCCGCCAAACGCGCACGCCGTCACATACGCGTAGAACCACTCTTCGTGCCCGATCTGCTTGAACCACAGCGCGATGTATTCTGCCGTTCCACCAAACAGCGAAACGGCAATCGCGTAGGGAAAGCCAACGCCAAGCGCCCGCATCCCTGTCGGAAACAGCTCGGCCTTGACCACCGCGTTGATCGATGTGTAGCCGCTCACGGCAAGCAGCGCGATGCACAGCAGCAGCAGCGCCTGTGGAATCGTCCGCGCGTCAGCCAGTGCGCGCATCAGCGGAATCGTGCCGAGCGTTGCCAGCACCGCGAAGCTCATCAGCACCGGGCGACGCCCAATCCGATCCGACAACGCGCCGACCATCGGTTGCACCAGCATGAACAGCGACAGCGACATCGCGGACACCAGTGTCGCATCGGCTTTCGTAAAGCCCGCTGTGTTCACCAGAAACTTCTGCGCATACGTGGTGAACGTGTAAAACGCCACCGTGCCGCCGGCCGTCAGTCCAATCACCGTCAGCACGGCGCGCGGATGTTGACGCAGCCCGGCCATGCCCGACAATGGCTTGGCCACGCCGGGCTGGATGGCGCGTGCGGTCACGAACGCATCCGACTCTTCCAGCGAGCGGCGCAGATACAACGCCACCACGGCGCAGCCGGCGCCAATGAAGAACGGAATCCGCCAGCCCCAGCTGTCCAGCTGCGCTCCGGACATCGTGCGTTGCAACAGCAGGAGCACACCAAGAGCCAACAGTTGGCCCATGATCAAGGTCACGTACTGAAAGCTCGACCAGAATCCGCGATGCTTGGCGCCGGCCATCTCACTGAGGTATGTCGCACTGGCACCGTACTCGCCGCCGACACTGATCCCCTGCAGCAAACGCGCCAGAACCAGCAGAATCGGCGCGAAGACGCCGATCGATGCATAACTGGGCGTGACCGCGATCAACAGCGAGCCGCCGCACATGAGGAGTACCGAGGCGCTCAGTGCCGCACGGCGGCCATGTTTGTCTGCATAGCGTCCCAGCAGCCAGCCGCCGATGGGTCGCATAAAAAACCCGACGGCAAAAACGGCCGCCGCGTTGAGCAGTTGCGCAGTCTGACTTGCCGGTGGGAAGAACGCCTTCGCGAAATACAGCGAAAACGCAGAGTACACGTACCAGTCATACCATTCCACGAGGTTGCCAACAGAGCCGCCGAAGATGGCGCGGAGCCGTTGGCGGGGCGTAACCGGGGAGGCAGCGGGCGAGGCGGCGGTGGGCTGTGACATCGCGGAACGTTACTGCGCGGACTGTCGATATGCACGGGATCCGCATAACTTCCCAATCGTGCAATCCGGCAATCTGAGGGCGCGGCCGCTACCGGTCGCGCCCTCGCCGTTTCGCCATCGGTCACCTGTCCCGTGCCTCGCGGCACACCCACTCGGCCATGTCACTGCCATGTCACTGCGCCCCCATCGCGACTTTCTGAACATCAGCGACTTTTCGACGCACGAAACGTTCGCGCTGTTCGCCTTGGCGGAACGCATGCGGGCGAAGCAGTACCATGCCCGGCCCCTTGAGGGGATGGCGCTGGCGATGATCTTCATGAAGGCGTCCACGCGGACCCGTGTGTCGTTTGAAGTCGGCGCAACGCAGCTTGGCGGGACGGCGCACTTTCTGTCGCCGCGTGACGTGCAGATCGGTCGCGGCGAGCCCATCGAAGACACGGCGCGCGTCCTCTCACGGTACGTGGACGGCATCATGATTCGCACGTTCGCACATGCGGACGTCGAGCGCCTGGCCGAGTATTCCGGGGTCCCGGTAATCAATGGCCTCACCGACCTGTCGCATCCGTGCCAGGTGCTGGCCGATGTGCTCACCATGCGCCAGCATCTGGGCGACGCGCGTGGGCGCACCGTGGCGTGGGTCGGCGACGGGAACAACATGGCGAACTCGTGGATAGAAGCAGCGTCGCACTTGGGGTTTTCGCTACGGATTGCGTGCCCGGAAGGCTATGACCCCGATGCGCAGTTCCTGGCGCGGTTTGCCAGCGCAGACATACGCATTGTCCGTGATCCGCAGGAGGCCTGCGATGGGGCTCACGTCGTGACCACCGACGTCTGGGCTTCCATGGGACAAGAAGAGGAACAGCTCGCGCGGCGACGCGCGTTTAATGGGTTTCAAGTCAACGACGCACTCATGTCGCGCGCGAAGTCTGACGCCATCTTCCTGCATTGTCTGCCGGCGCACCGCGGCGAAGAAGTGTCTGCCAGCGTCATCGACGGTCCGCAAAGCGCCGTCTGGGACGAGGCCGAGAACCGCCTGCACATTCAGAAAGCTATTATGGCCGTCCTGATGGGTCGCGAGACCCTCTAGTCACCGTTCCCCCTTTTGCCCTCACTGCCCGTGCCCACTCGCGGAACGCCCGCTCCCGATTTCACCGTCTTGACCGATACCGGCGACGCCCTCACGCTCTCCTCGCTCAAGGGACGGCCGGTCGTGTTGTACTTCTATCCCAAAGACGATACCTCAGGATGTACCACCGAAGCCTGCGAATTCCGCGATCTCTTTCCGCGCTTTGATAGCAGCAAGGCGGTCATTCTTGGGGTGAGTCCCGACTCCGTGACGTCGCACGTCAAGTTCAAGACCAAGTTCGAGCTCCCGTTCACGCTCTTGGCCGACACCGAGAAGGAAGTCGCGACCGCCTATGGGGTCTGGAAGGAGAAGTCGATGTACGGCAAGAAGTATATGGGCGTTGACCGCACAACCTTCTTGATCGATGCGAAGGGTCGTATCGCACACATCTTTGAAAAGGTCAAGCCCGCCGGTCACGCGGCCGCGGTGATGGCGGCCATCGACGCCCTCTAGTCGCACACGCTCAACGGTCGCGCGACTCTGACATTTTGGCGTGAGGACAGGCATCTTTCGGACGAGTGGTCGATGATCGACCGCCTTACCCGGATCCTGCCCGATGACAACATCTCCAAGTGACGTCCTGAAGCGCACGCCGCTACATGCAGTGCACGTGGCACTCGGCGCGAAAATCGTTCCCTTCGCCGGCTATGAAATGCCGGTGCAGTACCCCCAAGGCATCACCGCAGAGCACAAGGCGGTGCGCGAGTCGTGCGGCATGTTCGATGTCTCACACATGGGGGAAGTGATCGTGCGCGGACCGGACGCGATACGGTTTGTGTCATCGGTCACCAGCAACGATGTGCAGGCGTTGGCTATCGGACAAATTCAGTATTCCACGCTGCTGCGCGCCGATGGCACGATTGTCGACGATCTCCTCGTCTATCGCTTTCCCGAGCACCTCATGTTGGTGATCAACGCCAGCAATCGCGATAAAGACATCGCGCACCTGCGCGCGCACCTTGGCGCGTTCGAGTGCACCATGACCGACATCAGCGATGAGATTGCGTTGCTCGCGATCCAAGGCCCCCTCGCCGCCGGCGTGGTGCAGGCGCTTGCCGATCGGCCGTTGGATGATGTCAAGTACTACCGGTTCACCGAGGGACGTGTCGCCGGAATCCCCTGCACGATCTCGCGAACCGGGTACACCGGCGAAGACGGATTCGAGTTGTATTTCCCCGCTGCAGACGCGGTGGCCATGTGGCAGGCAGTGATGGCGACCGGTCAGGTCACACCAACCGGACTTGGCGCTCGTGACTCGCTGCGCCTTGAAGCAGGACTCTGCCTGTATGGCCACGAACTCGACGACCACACCACGCCCGTGGAAGCGGGCCTGAATTGGATCGTCAAGCTTGGCAAGTCGGAGCCATTCATTGGGCGGGAGGTGCTCGCGAAACAACAGGCCGACGGCACCCATCGCAAGTTGGTCGGATTCACGATCGACGAGCGTGCAATTCCGCGCCAAGGCTATCCCGTGATGTCCGGCGGTGTCGCTTGTGGCGAAGTGAGCAGCGGCACGATGAGCCCGACACTCGGCATCCCGATCGGAACCTGCTATCTGCCAAGTGCTGCGGCCGTGGTCGGGACCACCTTCGAAATCGAGATCCGCGGCAAGCGGCTTCCCGCCCGTGTCGTCAAGTTGCCCTTCTACAAGCGACCGGCCAAGGCATGAAGATACCGGCGCGCGCCGCAGGCACGCGGCGTGGGGGCAGCGACGACGCCAAAGGGCGGGTCGCCATTTTGATGAGCGACGTCGAGCCGGCCGTGCGCGTCAGCGCCGCACTCGAGGCACTCGGCTACGAGACAGTCACCATCTCACCGATGGATGACGTGCGCGGCGACTTGCGTCGCGCCGCCCCCGACGTGTTGCTGCTCACTGGTGCGCTGCTCGACGCCGCCAATGTATCGTTGGTACGGCAGCAGCTGTGGGAGGGAGTACCCGTGATTGGTTTCACGGATGTTTCGGATCCGTCGATGGCCGAACGGCTGCGGGACGTGGGCTACGTGCAGACATGGCCGAAGCCCGTCGTGATTGACGAAGTGGTTGACGACATCGTACGCCGTCTCGAGCGACAGCGGCTTGCGCAGCTGACCGGATTGATCGGCGAGAGTGAGGCCATTCGCGAAGTCCTGGTGAAGATCGAGCAGATCGCGCCCGTGTCCAGTACGGTGCTCATTGAAGGCGAAAGCGGAACCGGAAAGGAGCTTGTGGCGCGCGCGATTCATCGACTCAGTCCGCGCCGCGCCAGACCATTTATCGCGGTCAACGTCGGAGCGCTGACGGAGACACTCATCGAGAGTGAGCTCTTCGGTCACGAGAAGGGGGCGTTCACTGGTGCCGCCGAGCGCCGACTCGGGCGCTTTGAGCTGGCCGACAGCGGTACGCTGTTCCTCGATGAGATCGGCGATGTTCCCGCGAGCACGCAGGTGAAACTGCTGCGCGTGCTCGAAGAGCGCGAAGTGACGCGCGTTGGCGGCGTCGCCGCGTTTTCGGTGGATGTGCGTGTTGTGGCGGCCACCAATCGACCGCTGCGTGAGCATGTGGAAGACGGAGGCTTTCGCGCCGATTTGTACTATCGGCTGAACGTGTTGCGCATCTATCTGCCGCCGCTGCGTGAACGACGCGACGACATCCCCGTCTTGGTGCGACGGTTCGTGGCCATGTTTGCGAAGCAGCACGACCGCGCGTTCCACGGGATCTCGGCAGAGGCGATGACCTTGCTGACAGAGTACGCGTGGCCGGGCAACGTGCGTGAGCTGCGGAATCTCATTGAAAGCATGGTGGTACTTGCCCATGGACGCGAGATCGTTGCCGAGGATATTCCGCGTGCGATTCGTGATGGCGGGGGGCGGCGACTGCTCCCCGTGCACGTCGGACCTGTCGTGCGCGCAGGCGAGCAGGCGCAGGGACGCGAGTTGGAGTTCATCGTACGTTCGTTGGTCGAACTCAAGTTACAAGTCGAGGAACTTCGTCGTCGGATCGACATGGAAACCCGGGTCGGCCCCCCAACGTGGATGGATGAGGTACGTTCGTCGGCTGTCGCGGCACCCGCGTACGGAGAGGTCGTCGCACCCGCTGGGAGTATCCGAGGCATCGAGCCACGCAGCGACGCGTCAGCGCCTGTCGTGATTACCTTGGGCGCGGGGATGACGATGGCCGAGATTGAGCGCGTGGCGATTCTGGCGGCGCTACGCGACTCTGACGGGAACCGGAGAAAGGCGGCAGAATTGCTCGGCATTGGTGAGCGGACGCTCTACCGGAAGTTGCGCGAGTATGAGGGGGGCGAGACAGGCGAAGGGGGGGAGGGGCAGGCACCCTTCGACGAAGGTTGAGGTCGAGTCCGTTACATCAATGTGATGCAATGGCTTGGGCGGTCATTGGCCTTGCTGATCCGGTGACCGTGCTGCATATTGGCCGAGGCCGAAGCCGGCCGATCCTCGCTCGTCCGCAATCGTGCCGGAGCCCCATCTGTCGATTCCGATCAACTTCGGCCCCAATTCGCCGTCTCCCTCGCCACTCAACGGCGTGATCGGGAGCGTGCTTCCTCTTCGCCGGGCTGAAGAGTTGATCTCCACCCTCCCCGGGGTACTGTCGGTGCGCATTGTGCCCGGCGATACCGGGGCGATCGGCGAGATTCATGTCCTGACAACCAACGAAGTGGCGCCCAAGAACATGGTGCGCAACATCGAGAGCGCGCTGATGGCGCAGCTGGATCTCAGGATTGATCACCGGAAGGTCAGCATCGCCCAATCGCTCGACCCGGTCCGTGCGTCCGATCAGCCACCCGCCGTCGTGCGAACCCCAGCGGCGCCCAGCATGATGTCCGGGGCGATTCCAGGGGTCGCGTCTCCCGAGTATGTGTCGGCGCGGGAGGTCACATCGCAGGCCGCCGCGGTCGCCGCCCAGCAGGCTGCCCAGCAGGCGATGCCGCCGGTGATCCCAAGCGCCCCCGTTGCGCCCCTTGGAAGTGCGACGTATGGCGGAGCTGAGTCGTCAATGGTCGGAAAGGGTGCGGTCGCGCCTCAGGCGTCCAGTGAGCCACAGGGCGCTGGTCGTCGGACACTGATTTTTGAAGATGTTGAAGTGCGTCGCTCGCGGTCGCTTGGTGTGTTGTGCCGAGTGACGCTTAGCAAAGAAGGGCGCGAGTACATCGGTGAGGCGGATGGTCAGGAGAGCGAGCGCTCGCGCGTCGAGTTGGCCGCGCGCGCGACGGTGTTGGCGATTGCGGCAGCCGCGAAGGCGACGCCCGGCGGAGACCGGAGCTTGGCGCTGGAAGGGGCGCGTGTAATCGAAGCGTTTGATCGGGCATTCGTGTTTGTCAGTCTGCTGGCGCGCATTGGACGCGAGAACGCGGTGTTGACCGGAAGCTGCGAAGTGCGTGAGAGCAAGGAAACGAGTGCTGTGTTGTCGGTACTTGACGCCACAAATCGCTGGATGCACTTGGATCGATAAGCCGTTGCGCTCGCTGCACACCGTGGCGAGTGCGCTTCACCTTTATCGTCGACGATAGACGATCATCCCCCTAAGTCCCCCGTCATCCCGGTAGAGCGGAGCAGAGCCGAGCGGGCAGGCCAAGCAGTATGAGCGGAGCTAACCTCGATAGCACGTGCAGTCCCGAGCGGGACGACGTGACTGACCCGACGGGAGGTGACGCAAAGTGGCATTTCTGGCCCAGCTCGTAAGCGCAGTATCGTCGTTCGTTTTCGCCGAAACGAAGATCTGGATGTAACCTGATCGAGATGCACGGGGGCACTACTTTAAATGAAGAAGAGCGTACTTATCTACGTCTACGCGATCGTGGCGACAGCAGTCGCCTCGCTCGTTTGCGCGTATTCTTACGCTCCGAAAGTCGATGGCAACTTGCTTGTTGGCGCTTTCTTATTGACGTTGATTGGCTTCGTCGGGGCTTGGCTAGGGGGATACCGGATTAAGCAGAGTTCGGGAGGAGAAGTATCCTTTATCCCCTATCTCTCTGCCGTTGTGCTCTATCCGTCGTGGACTACGGTTGCGCTGGTAGGGATCGGGTCGGCGGTCGCCGAGGCCACGAGGAAGAAGTCTGGCATAAAGCGCGCCTTCAACGTTGCCCAGCTTGTGATCGCAGCGGCAGCCGCAACTTTGGCCTACTCGGCGGCAGGGGGTAAATCTCTTCAGATCGAAAAGGGCCTCCTTATCTGGCCGCATACCTTAGCGGTTGTCTCTTTTCTCTTTGTGAACACTTTTTCGGTCGCCACGGCAATCGCCCTTGCCGAGGAGAAGCCCCTTTTCCGAACGTGGTACGAGGGGAATGTCGCGGGACTTGCCTATGATGCAGTTGCTATTCCCTTTGTTTATGGTTGTGCTCGCGCATATGTCGACTGGGGAGGTTGGGGCTTCATTGTATTGATGATCGCAGTTCTAGGAATACGCTTCACCTACCAGTCCACCCATCAGCTCCGAACGACCAACTTCGAATTGCTCGAGTTGTTTGTTCAGACAGTCGAATTCCGTGACCCTTACACTTCAGGACACTCAAAGCGGGTGAAACGCTACTCGCGAATCATTGCGAGGGCCATAGGGTTGAGTCAAAAGCAGATCGACAGAGTCGGAACGGCGGCGTTGCTACATGATGTTGGGAAAATTCATGAAGTTTTCGCGCCCATTTTGTCAAAGCCCGGACGACTTACTCCAGAAGAGCGGGCCATCATGGAGTTGCATCCTGTCAAGAGCGCGGAGTTGGTGGCGAAGATTTCTGAGTTGCAAGATCTAATACCGGATGTGCGGCACCACCACGAAAACTGGGATGGAACGGGCTATCCTGACCGATTGGCCGGTCGTGACATACCGCTTGCATCGCGAATCATCATGTTCGCGGACACAATCGATGCCATGACAACAGATCGGCCGTATCGAAAGGCGATGACGGCGATTGAGGTACGAGACGAGCTAATCAAGTGCAGTGGCTCGCAGTTCGATCCCAATATCTGCGAGGCATTGTTAAACAGCTCCGAGTACTTCGAGATCTTTCAGCCCGGAGCAACTGAGTCGTCAGGGCGACCCACATTCACGCAGATTCTTGAACGTGCGAGACGACCGCGAACTCCCGTAGGCATCCACTGAGCCTGCGGTGTTTGCGGTGCCATTCGTTACTGCGTTGATGATCTGAGGTAGAAGGGTGTGGCGTAGCACTCGCGACGGTAGTTGCGTACGTAGTCGTCGACGAGGCTCGCTGACGCGCTGTGGGAGCCGGTTCTGTAAAGTGCGAGGGCCACGCGCGAAGCCAAGAAATCCTGTCCTAGCAAGCCTCCTAGCGAAGCCAACTGGCGCTCGCCAAGTGGCAGGAGACGATCGAGATTCGTGCGGTTTCTCTCGGCGCTTGCGATTCCTAGGCGTAAGGCGATTTCAAAAGCATGCCATTTGGGGTGCGCGGCAACTGGAGTCCGAACGCAGGAGTCTTCAAATGCGCAGCGAGCAGATTCGACGTCGCCTTCAAGCAAAGAAATGCGGCTGAGATTTCGATGGCCGAGTGCCTCAAGGAAGGGATCGGGGTTTTCCCGGGCAATTTTCAGCTGAATCTCGGCGTGAGTTCGCGCCGCACCGAAGTCATCAAGCGCAGTCTCAATCACCGAAAGGTGAAATGCCGCCGCAGAAGCCCGCGAGTAAACCCGCTCGGCGAGAGCCCGAATCTGCGTCTGTTGGAAAAGTTCGCGCGCTTTGTCGAGCAGGCCTGCGCACATCAGCGCGAAGGCGCAATCCCCCTGAACACGAATGCGCTCGCTAGGACTCGGCCGTTCGTCGACGGACTTCAGCAGTTTTGTCACAGCACCCACCGCGACTTCGTGATTGCCAAAGGGCGTGTTGAAGTAGAGTTCGAGCTCCGCACGAATGTCAGCCGATTCGTCTGACTCGCCAAGCAGCTCACAACCAATCCTGTAGGCAGACTGAGGAATCGCGATACGCACACCCATGGCGGATGCTCGTACCACGGCGATGGCCGCGCGAATTCGAAGGTCCCGAGAGATCGAAGGACACTGTGCCACCAGCAAGCCAATCCCGCAAAGGTCCGAGTAGTCGCCAAGAAACATCGCCCGATCCGCTATCTCGACCATTCGAACGATTTCCAAAGCGCTTCGCCTGTCCCAACGGTCACGTCGCAAGGTGTTTAGCCGTTCAGTTCCCTTGTTCTCTAGCAAGCGTGAGTACTGCCCCGCAGCGAACAGGGCCTCATGATAGTAAGCGGTGAACTTCGCGTCTTTGGTGACGCTAGGAGCGTCGGCAATTAAATGATTGCAGATGGCCAGCGCCTGGTTCGGCGTATCGCCGCGCAGAAGATGGCCGATACTCTGCATCGAGTACTGGGTTGCCTTCTCGTCACATCCCGCCTCGCGAAAGTGGACGATCACATCTAAACAAGCGTCGCTATCTGAAGGCGCGAGCGCCGTGCCGTTTGCAAGAATGCTGGCGATGCGTAGATGAAGGAAAGATGATGCGGCGTACGAGGTCCTTGCCCGCACGATCTTCCCGACTAGTTCGTGACATTGCAGGGTTGCTGATGCCTCTGCGCGTAGAGCATCGGCTGCATAGAGCTGTTCGACCGAAGCTAGTACTCGATTAGCCCCCATCTCCAGCACCGCCCCCACCCGTTCCACCGTCGCCCACTTCCCCAGCAGCGCCGCCGTCTGCAGCACGCGCACCGCGTCCCCGCTCAACTGGCTCAGCCGCTGTTCGATCACCCCCTGCAGCGTCGGCGGGACACCGCCCGCTTCGCCCGTCTCAATCCAATGATTGACCAACGCGCGCAAGAAAAGCGGCACGCCCTCGCTGGCCCGAATAAACCACGCGCCCAAGTCGTCATCGATCGTCGCCGACAGATCGGCGCCGATCGCACGCGACAGCAAGAGACAACTCTCCGCGCTGAGGGGCGGCAGGCCACGCAGCTGCAGCTGCGCGGGTGTGCGCTGCGGACGCTGCAGGCGGGCGTGCGGCTCACGCGACGTCAACACCACGAAGACGCGAAGCGTGTGACAGCGATCGATCAAATCCGACAGCACATCCCATGAGTGTTCATCAATCCAATGGGCATCATCGACCACCAGCAGGACGGGCTTCTCCTCCGAGACCGCCGAGAGAAGGTCGATAATGGCGCGACGCAATGACGAGACCATGGGCACCGGCTCGCGCACCGGCTCGACGGCTCCCGCGTCGGGCGTCGGGCCTACATCGTCGAGCGCGGGGCGTTCGTCAGCGTCAACGAGGCGCTCGACCACGCCACGCGCCGCAACACCCGCCGCAACCACAGGCATCGCGCGTTCCGCCGGCACAAAACGACGGAGTGCCGCCAAACTGTCCGGGGCGCAGCCAATCGAGCCGGACGACGACAGCAACTCGGGCACCAAATCCAGAAAGACAGACAG
>JANOPS010000024.1:0-12580 GCA_031421995.1 Gemmatimonadaceae bacterium | reverse complement strand
AAGTGGGCGATCGTGGTGAAATGCGGCGCGGTCATGCCGCACAACGCCATGAAGGTCACGTGCTCTTGGCACACGCGTTCGATCGCCCGACTCCGGACGATCCCCTGCGAGTAGGCGAACAGCACGACCTTGAGCAGCATGGCCGGCGGATACGCCGGCGCGCCCGTCGTGTCGTTGCGATAGCGGGCGTCGAAGTGCGCTAGGTCGACTTCATGATCGAGCAGGTGGTTCAGGGCATGCTCGAACGTGCCGGGCAGCAGCTGGCGCGCGAGGTCGACGCTCAGGAACTGCGGTTGGTATCGACGTATTTGTAGCGGGCCACGGCGGGATCTCGACAGCGAGACGAAACGACACCACATTCGATGCAGAACAAACCCACAGCGTGGCCTCAAGTTCCGTTTCCACATTGGCCGCGTTCGGGACTTATCCTACATCCACGTTAGCGAGACCATGACACTCTTGCCCTGCGCAGCATGGTGTCATACATTGTATGACATGAATGACGCCGTCACGATTCGTCTCGATCGCGCCTTGGCGCGACAACTGGCGCAGGTGAGTCGCCGCCTCGGCCGGAGCCGCAGCGATGTGGTCCGCGACGCCCTGCGACGTCAACTGGCGCTGCTCCAATTCGAGGAGATTCGGCGTCGCGTTGCGCCGTTCGCGGAAGCGGCTGGATATCTCACCGACGAGGATGTGTTCCGCGACGTGTCGTGAGAGTGTTTTTCGATACCAACGTGCTGGTGTGCGCCGTCGCGACCCGAGGGATTTGCGCGGATCTGCTACGAATTGTCTCGTCAGAGCATGAGCTGGTGGTCGGCGAGGTCGTCCTGACGGAGCTTCGCCGCGTTCTCGAGACCCGGATGCGTCTCCCGACCGAGCGTATCGATGAAGTCGAGAAGTTTCTCCGCACCTTCGAGGTCGTGCCAAAGCCAGACGCGATGGATCCCATTGAAGTCCGCGACGAGGCCGATCGCTGGGTGCTTGCCAATGCGCGCGCGGGCCATGCTGACGTGCTGATTACCGGAGACGCTGATCTGTTGACCGTGGCTCCCATCGCAGGCGTGCACATCGTCACACCCCGGGACTTCTGGGAGGAGCTCCGGCGAGGGGCTCGCTAACAACAGGTTGCAGTTGACAGCCGAGCTATTGTGTGCTCGCTGCGCTCGCCTTATTTGATTCGGCTGCAACTGAACCCAAGCGTTATGCGGCTCGCCGACGCTTCTTCGTCTGAATGGCTCTCGCAAGATCGGCGCTAGTTGCCCCGAGGCCGACCAATGCACGAACCAGCAGGTCGAACGAGACTGAGGCTTCTCCCGCTTCCATTTTTGCGACGCGCGACTGGCTCAAATGTAGGCGCTTGGCGACGGCCTCCTCTGAGAGCCCGAGTTTCTCCCGAAGCGCGCGTAGCGCATCACTGAGCCGCAGTTTGAGATCTACCAACGCCGATTCTTCCGGCGTGAGCTCAAGAAAGTCATCCACCGATCCGACGACCCACCCCTGCGCCTCCAACGCCGACTGCTTTGCCTTCCGCATCGTTCATCCCTCCGATTAAGTCATGCGATCGTACCGTTGTAGCCGCTCCCGTCCTGTCGCCAAGACCTTGGCGGGCGTGGCTTGCGTCTTCTTGGCAGAGACGTCGATGATCACCACGGCGTCCGGATCAAGCCGATAACGCCTCGTCGAAGCGTGGACCGAGCTGCATCAGCAGGAATTGCTGGACGACTGGAACCGGTTGCAGCACGTTCGTCGAAGGTCGGTTGGAGGAAGCGGTGGAAATAGACCGACCAGCAGCCATCGTCCGTTTCCGCGAGGCGCGTCGTCGCCGAGAACGGCGGCGTCTTCACCGATCCACGGAGCTTTTGGACGAACGCCCAACTCGTGCCCGCGATCGCAAAGGAGGCCATCTCACTCCGCGTCGATGCCGACGTGCTGACGTGGTTTCGGGAGCAGGGGCCGCGCTACCAGTCCCGCATGCATGCGGTGCTGCGCGCGTACATGCAGGCGAAGGCGACGCCCCTTGGGATGCGGTCGGTCGTCTTCCGCCGCGCTAAATTGTGCGTCCGTGCCTCTGCCAGCCTCTGCCAGCCTCTGCCCCGATCACGCATGACACACGAGCGTCGGTACAACGATCAGGAAGTCGCCCAAATCATTGAGCGCGCGAGCACGTCGCAGGAGGCTGAGCGTGGTGGAACCCTGCCCACAGGCGACGGGCTGACGCTGGCCGCGCTCACAGAAATCGCAGCCGAGGTCGGGATCGGCGCCGATCACATCGCACGGGCAGCCAAAGAGGTGAGTCGGGGGTCGTTGGCGCCCACGCAATATACGCAGTGTCTTGGCTTCCCGGTGGGTGTAGCGCGAACCGTGCATTTCGACCGGTACCTTACTGATGCCGAGTGGGAACAGCTGGTGGTGGCGTTGCGCGAGACGTTTGAGGCGCCCGGTACACTTCGACACGATGGCGCGTTCCGGCAGTGGACCAACGGCAATCTTCACGCGCTACTTGAACCGACGGAAACCGGTCATCGGCTTCGACTGACCACGCGCAAAGATGAGGGGCCGGTATTTCTCCGACTCGGCGCCGCCGCCCTAGTGCTCTCGACGGCGATGGCCGCGGCGATGCCGGTGGCCCCAGCGGGCGCGACGATCGGCCTTACCGCGTTCTCCGGTGTGGTCGGTTTGGCAGGGATGGCGGTACTTGCGCTTCGGTTACCGCGATGGGCACGCACTCGCGCCGCTCAGATGGAGAGGATCGGGGCGCAGTTCGCCGCCTTGGCCGCAGTCGAAGACCACGCGCGGATGCCCAACACCGACACGGATTTGTTGAGCCATAAAACTGATCGACCCCTGTCCAGCGGGAGGGAGTGAAGACGATCGCTCGTCCGCCGCTCTTGCCAAACGAACATCCGTGCCGCGATGCCAGCGCAAGACGGGCGAAGGACGGACCGCGAGGATGCTACCAAGGTGTCTTCCGTCAACAACGGTCAACTATATCTCGAGGACGCCGCGCGTCAGGAGCGTGTCGGCCAACTGCGCGACGAGGCGATGCCATGGGCCGCACTCGCGCGCGAAGCGACGGTCGCCTACCGTCTGCACGCAGTGCGGGTGATCCAACGGATCGTCACGACCGCATGGCGCAACGGCCCATGCCAGCTGGAGGTCCGTGCGCCGTCGGTCTAACGATGCTCGCTGCTGACGAGCGGACCGGCCATTGTCCCATCGCGACGCCCTCGTCGGTCCGCTCGCAGCAGATGCCAGCGTTGGGCAGACATCACATTGGGGAAGCAGGGTCAAATGAAGGTCGTTGTCACACTCTTCATCGGCGTCGTACTGGGCCTCCTGACGATCAAGAATATAACCGCACAGGTTCAGCGGCGACCGAACATTGTTGTCATCTTCGCAGATGATCTCGGGTATGGCAACATTGGCACGTTCGGCGCCCCAAACATTCGCGCGTCGCGCTTGGATGCGATGGCGACCGAAGGCCAGAAGTGGACCAGTTTCTACGTTCAACCAGTCTGCTCACCAAGCCGGGCCGCGTTGCCCACCGGGAGACTGCCGGTGCGCAATGGGATGTTCGGGAAGTCCTCGAACGTCCCGTTGACCATCGCACCTCACCAAGAGGTATACCGAAGAGGCGGTGCGATCCATCAGCGAGAACAAGGGCCGGCCGTTCTTCCTGTATGTAGCGCGTTCGCCGCCCCATGTTCCGCGGGCAAGATCCGACGATTTGGTGGATCACTAGCCGTAGTACCGCGTCGTGACGTGACCCTTGTATGGAGCACTGGCGCAGCTCGTTTCAGACGCGGTTGGGCGTGGGAGCCTCGCGACGTGTGGTCCCAGCACCGATCGTATCACCGGCCTCTGGCGGCGAATGCTCGTCGCGTGGCGGTGCGAGGTGACCGCGCCGACCAGATGGGCAGACCGCTCAAGAATCCGTGCGTGCGAACCGATGCTTATCTTCAAGGGCTGGTTCCCGCCGCAGGGGCCGCCTCAGCCGCCACGTCAGAATCGCGCGGCTGTTCGTTACCGGTGCTGAAATGCACCGGTCCCAGATACTCAGGCGATCGATGCGCGGCACGACCACGCTGGCTGGAACCTACAATGCCTGGCTGATCAGCCTGTCGGTGCTGATCGCGATCGCCGCGAGCTATGCGGCCCTCGACATGTCGGCGCGCACGGCCGCCACGCAGGGGCGCTTGAGGCGGGCGTGGCTTAGCGGAGGCGCTGTGGCCATGGGCGGCGGCATCTGGTCGATGCACTACATCGGCATGCTGGCGTTTCAGTTGCCCGTGCCGGTGTTGTACGACCTGCCATTGGTGGCGCTCTCCCTGTTCGCCGCCATGCTCGCATCTGCCGCTGCACTGTTCGTGGTGAGTCGAACCGCGGTGACCGCTGCTGCGTTGGTGAGTGGCAGCGTGGTGATGGGCGGTGCCATTGCCTGCATGCACTTCATTGGCATGGCGGCGATGAGAATGTCGGCGCACGCCATGTGGAACCCATGGATTGTCGCCCTGTCAGTCGGCATTGCGGTCGTGGTATCGCTGGTCGCTCTCGCGCTGGCCGTACACCTGCGCACGGAAGGGCGTGCGCTGGCACCGCAGAAGCTTGGCAGTGCGACGCTGATGGGTTTCGCGATTGCAGCGATGCACTACACGGGAATGGCCGCTGCGACGTTCGAAGCGTCACCCAGTGTCGGCAACGTCGCGCATGCGGTCAACGTCAGCTCACTCGGCGTCGCCGGCATCACGATCGTCACCTTTCTGGTGCTCGCGCTCGCTCTGCTCACGTCGGTCATGGACCGGCGATTCACCACGCAAAGCCTTGCCTTCATGGAGCGGGAGGCGCGAAATCGGAGTCTGATCGAGCGGAGTCTCGCGGGGATCTACTGGAGCAATACCGACGGGCGCATCGTCGACTGCAACGAGGCGTGCGCGCACATCCTCGGTTACACCTCGCGCGAGGCCTTGCTGCAGGCACAGTCGAAGTCACTCTATGCCGACTCGAAAACACACGAGCGATTCCATGCCGATCTTCAGCGACACGGCCAGCTTACCGACTTTGAGAGTTGCCTGCTTCGCGAGGACGGAACGCCTGTGTGGGTCATCGAGAGTGCGACCCTGCTGATTCAGGCGGATGGGTTGCAGCAAATCGAAGGCACGATGATCGATATCACGGCGCGCAAGGTCGCGGAAAGCGAGCTGCGCGCGAGCCATGTCCAACTGCGCACCGAGATCGCGGAGCGCCAGCGGATGGAGGTCGCACTTCAACTGAAGCAGCGACTGGAGTCGGTGGGCCAGCTCGCGGCAGGAATCGCCCATGAGATCAACACGCCCGTCCAGTTCGTCAGCGACAGCGTGCACTTTATTCGCGAGGCAATGAACGACTGCAGTGTACTGCTCACCACGTATCAGCAGTTGGGACGCACCGTATTGGACGCGGAGCCGTCACTGCAGTTGGCGCAACAGGCGGCCGACCAACAGGAAGGGATGGATCTCGAATACATTCTCACAAGCGCGCCGCTGGCGATCGACCGTGCCATGGATGGTCTCGACCGCATCGCGACCATTGTTCGTTCGCTGAAGGAGTTTGCGCATCCTGACCAACAGGAGATGTCGCCAATTGACCTGAACCACGCGGTCCTCACGACGCTTGAGGTGGCGCGAAGCGAGTACCGGTACGTGGCCAACGTGACGACGGAGCTGGGTGAGCTCCCGCCGTTGTCGTGTTACGCGGGCGAGATCAACCAGGTCGTCCTCAACCTAGTGGTCAACGCGGCACATGCCATCGCCGCCGTCGAGGGATCACAGACGCGCAAAGGCACGATCATGATTCGCACGTACCGCGATCGTGACGACGTGGTGCTCGAGGTAGGCGACGACGGGTGTGGCATCCCGAGCGAGATTCAGGCGCGTATTTTTGATCCGTTCTTTACCACCAAGGAGGTCGGTAAGGGAACCGGACAAGGGCTCGCCATCGCGCGCACGATCGTGGTCGGCAAGCATGGCGGCGATTTGCAAGTGACCAGCGAAGTGGGCGTCGGGACGACGTTCACGGTCCGACTCCCACTGTCACTGCCACTCTCGGCGGCCGCGTAGCGCGGACTCGCCACGCGCGCCGAGTTGGTGCCGCTAGGGTTCGATTCGGGCACGCAGCTGGGCCAGCGTGGCCGGTGAACCCGCGAAGAGTCCCTCGGGATAGCGACGTTGCGGCATCATCGCCGAGTAGATCGACGCCTGTTCGTAGAGACTGAGCCCGAATCCGGCCAGATACTGCAGTCGACGGTTTTTGTCGAGGTTGAGCTGCACGTCGGCCAACCATGGCCGCAGTCGCGCCGCCTGTCACCGTTCCGTTGCGCGACGGGCTGTTTCGACGCAACGTGCGAAACCCAGCCGCCCCACCCCGCTCGCGTCACCGTTGCGCCGCGTCGGCCACTGTTCTGTTTTCGCTGTCCACGACGTAACGTCTCCGCATGATTGTGGATCTCGTCGACGGCACCTACGAACTCTACCGCCACTTTTACGGCCTGCGCCGCTTCAACACCGGTGAGGACGCCCAATTTGGTGCGGCGCTTGGCGTGCTCAACACCGTCCTCCAGATGATTGAGTCGGGCGCGACGCATGTCGGCGTCGCGACCGATCACGTCATTGAGTCGTTTCGCAACGATCTCTGGCCGGGATACAAGACGGGGGAGGGCATTGATCCCGCGCTCTGGTCGCAGCTGCACCCGCTGGAAGACGCACTCGTCGCGATGGGCGTGGTGGTGTGGCCCATGGTGGAACTCGAAGCGGACGACGCGCTCGCGTCGGCGGCGCATTTCTCGGCTGCCGACGCCCGCGTAGAGCGAGTGCGCATCTGGACACCGGACAAAGACCTCGCACAATGCGTGCGAGGCGACCGGGTGGTGCAGGTGGACCGAAAGAGCGGCAACGAGCGCAATGACACTGGCGTACACGAGAAGTTCGGCGTGCCACCATCACTCATTCCCGACTATCTCGCACTGGTCGGCGATTCGGCCGACGGATATCCCGGCATCGCTGGTATCGGCGCCAAGACCGCCGCGCGCCTATTGACGCGACACGGCGCGATCGAAACGTTTCCACCTGAGGTACTGGGCGCGAATCAATCGAATGCGCTGCTGTTCAAACGGCTGGCCACGCTGCGCACGGATGCACCACTGTTTCACGATGTTGACGCGTTACGCTGGCGCGGACCGACGTCGGCGTTCGCTAAAACCGCCGAGCGTTTCGGTGATATGCGAGTGCTGGAACGAAGTCGGCGTCTTGCACTCACTTCGCAAGGGGACGAAGTATGACGATGAATGGTGCCAATGGCCGGGATGAGTCCTTGTCGCAGTAACCACGAGCAACGGACAGCCTCGACGGGTTCGTCTCCGGTCCAAACGGCGAGAACGACTGGATTGTGATGGACCCGGAGATGGACTTCGGCGCACTCATGGGCGCGTTCGACGCGATCCTCCTTGGCCGCAAGACCTATGAGGCGACCAAGCAGTACGGCGGAAGCGGAATGCCCGGGATGGAGGCCCTCGTGTTTTCGCGAACCCTCCGCCAAGAGGACTGCCAAGGGGTCATGGTATCCAGCAATCCATCGGAAACCGTGGCGAGGCTCCGCGAATCACCGGGAAAGGACATCTGGCTGTTCGGAGGTGGCGAACTGTTCGGCAGCATGCTCGAACAGGGCCTCGTCGACTCCGTCGAAATTGCCATGATCCCGGTGCTCCTCGGCAGCGGCATTGCCCTGCGGCCGCATCCCGCGAAACAATCCAAGCTCAGGCTGACAAAGCACCGCATCTACTCAAAGACAGGAACGGTGTCCCTTGAGTACGTACCGACGTGATCGCAAACCTGATAGTGAACTGGTGTTGGAGTTCCGCCCCGCGGGTGCAATGGCCGCCCAGCGCTTTGACGTGTCGGAACAGGGCGCTGAGGCGCAGGCGTGGTCCGAGGCGTATCGCCAGCTTCGCAGCGCGCTGCTGGCAACGATCTGGCGCCCAGTCAGCGACCCGCAAGTTGCTGAAGATCTGCTACACGATGTCTTCGCTAAGGCGGTGCGCGCCATGCGCGAAGGGCGCGGCCAGGAATCTGGCGGGCTGGCTGCATCAGGTGGTGCGAACCACGGTTGCTGATCACTACCGTGCCCGGCGACTGGACGTGCAGCTATTGGTGCACGAACCGGCTGCGCAGGAGGAACCCGACTCGCGTGCATTCCAATCGTTGGCCACCTGCCTTCAACCGCTTTCGGCCACGCTGCCGCCGCTGTACCGTGACGCGCTGCATCGCGCGCGCGGGATGCTTCGCGAACGCGTGCTGGCGTGTTGCGCGGTAGCCCCGGCCCTGCAGGACGCGTGGAGGATTTTCACCCCCGCGTTCCCGACGACTGTGGATGCGGGCCGGCCGAGGAGTAGGATGCATGCGGCTTGGCGCGAACGTGCGTTGTGCACATTCAGGCTTCGCTATCTATAATATTGCAGCGCCGAATCCGCCGCGTTCCATCAGAGGCCCTCGCCACTGAGGCCAAATGTTCGGCATCCGCTCGACAGGGTTTGTTCTCTTTCCGATTCGTGAGGTATGGCGGTGCCGAACCGTGCGTTGACCCGCGTGATGGCACGCGTTGGCTGGGTGATCCTGGTGCTGTTGAGTGGCTACTACCTCTACCGAGCCGTGCACTTTCGCTTCCTCATTCCCGGTCGCCTCGGCCCCACCTTCTTCAACAAGCAACTCTGGTACGTCACGCACCTCATAGCGGCACTTCCCGTGGTCCTTGGGGCTCCGTTGCAGTTTGTGCCGTTGCTTCGCGCGCGTTGGCCCGCAGTTCATCGGTGGGTGGGTCGCGCGTACGTGCTCGGGGCCAGCATCGCTGCGCTGACAGCGATCTATCTCGGCGCGATCGTCGGTGAGTATCCCGAGTCCCGTCTCTCGCTCGGCCTGCTCGGTATCGTGTGGTTGTTCTTCACGCTCGCCGCGTGGCGTTGCGCAGTCGGTCACGCATACCGCGCCCACCGCCTCTTTATGATCCGCAGCTATGGCATGGCGCTTGTGCTCGTGTGGCTCCGCCTGATGGACGACGGCCAGGACTGGTTGTTCTTCTACGTCACCGATCCGACATTACGTGATGCGACACGCGAGTGGGCGAGTTGGATCGTGCCCCTGCTGGTGTTGGAGCTGTGGCTGTCGTGGTGGCCGCTGGTGGGCGGCGCTCTACCCCGTTCGTCGCGGTCCGCCGAAGCCTAGTATGTCGGCCTACTTCCCCGGCGCCCGCCCCGGTTCCCGCACGCCCATTCCCACGCGTTGGGTCAGCGCATCGCCCATGTCCGCGCGAGCCTTCTCTGCGAGCGCCGACAGTCGCTTAACAACATCGGGATGCTGCGCCGCAACGTCGGTGCGTTCACCAACATCACGCACCAGATCATATAGCTCGAGACCGACCTTGACATGCTGATACTTGGCCGGAATACCGCCCGTGGCTCGCGGCTGACTGCCGAGTGAGCGATACGTATGCGGCAGAATCAGCTTCCATCGTCCACTGCGCACTGCCTGCAGTTCATTCGTGTTGTAGTAGAAGTAGAACGCGTCGTGTGGAGACGTCGCACGCGCGTCGCCTTTCAACAATGGCCAGACATCGAGACCGTCGATCGTGTGCGTCGGCAAAGAAGCGCCGACCAGTTTGGCGACCGTGGGCAGCAGGTCGATGGTCATGGCCGGTTCAGTGGACGTGCGACCGGCCGCAATCCGTCCCGGCCATCGGGCGATGAACGGAACCCGCACGCCGCCCTCCCACACCGTGCCCTTGCCTTCGCGCAACGCCCCGGCCGAACCCGCGTGGTCGCCGTACGACAGCCACGGCCCGTTGTCGGACGTGAAGATCACCAGCGTATTGGCGTCCAGGCCCTTTCGACGTATGGTCTTCAGGATTTCCCCCACGCTCCAATCCAGCTCCTGCACGACGTTGCCGTACAAATCGGCTGCGGAAGAGCCGCGAAATCGCTCACCGACAAACAATGGCACATGCACCATCGTGTGCGGTACATACAAAAAGAACGACCGCTTCGCGTTCCGCTCGATGAAACTGACGGCATGCTCGGTGTACTGTCTGGTCAACTGCGACTGGTCGGGCATCAGCTGCCGCACGGTATCGCTCTCGATGAGCGGCAGCGGCGGATACGTGCCCGGTTTCGCCTCGGGATGGTTGGGCCACATATCGTTCGAGTACGGCAGTCCAAAAAACTCGTCAAACCCATGTCGGGTTGGCAGAAACTGCGGGCGATCTCCCAGATGCCATTTGCCGAACGCCGCAGTTGCGTAGCCTTTGGCCTTGAGCAACTCGGCGATGGTCACTTCGGCGTCAGCGATGCCAACGGTCGAGTTGGGTCCCAACGCGCCGTGCATTCCAATGCGATTCGGATACGTGCCGGTCAGCAACGCAGCGCGCGAGGCGGAGCACACCGGTTGCGCGGCATAAAAGCTGGTCAGTCGCGTGCCTTCCTTGGCCATGCGATCCAGATTCGGTGTAGGGTATCGCGTCGCGCCGAACGGCCCGATGTCCGCGTAGCCCATGTCGTCGATGAAGACGATCACGATGTTCGGCAGCCGCTGCGCGGCGGCCGGTGCGGATGCGGCAGCCAGCGCCACAAGAATCAAGCAGAGCGAGCGTATCATCTGGACCTCTCTGGAGTCGCCGAAGAATGTACTGCGTCGTTAGCTTCGAAAGCCATGCGGCCGGGTTCATGCGTGTCCGCGCTCGTTCACCGTTCTTCCCGATTCCGCCATGCCGCGCATCAGCTTCATCGAGCTCCCTACCACCGATCTACCCGCGACCCAGGCCTTTTACGCTCAGGCGTTCTCGATGCAGATGACGGCCTTCGGTCCCACGTACGCCTGCACATTGACGGGAAATGTCGACCTTGGCCTCCAGGCGGACGCCGCCGAAGCCACTCGGGCACCCTTGCCGGTGATTCTGGTCGATGACCTCGACACAACGCTGGCCGCAGTGGCGGCCGCTGGCGCGCGCATTGTCGTTCCGATCTTCAGCTTCCCCGGCGGTCGACGATTTCACTTCCAAGACCCAAGCGGCAACGAGCTGGCGGCCATGCAGGCGGACGCCACATAGCCATCATGCGGCACCGCCATCGTGGTTGAAGACGCACCGCACGGCGCTGACTCTTACGCCGGCGGTACCGCCAGTGCGGCCAGCCGCGCGTCAAGGTCGGCCCTGTCGTACAACGTCCCCCCGCGAATCACGCTCTGTATTCGGCTCGCGTTGGTGATGTCATCGAGCGGGTTGGCGTGGAGCATCAACAAGTCGGCGCGCATTCCCGGTGCGACGCTGCCCGCATCGTTCCAGTTGAAGAAGCGGGCGACGTTCAGGGTGCCCATGCGCAAAACCTCATATGGTGACCAACCGGCCGCCACGAGCGCTTTCATCTCGCGGTGCACCGAGAAGCCGGGCACGTTCCACACCTGCGGGCCGTCGGAGCCGAGCACGATCGGTACATCGGCGGCGCGCAGCGCGCGCAGCAGTGTCTGCCGGAACGCCAGATAGCGCGTGCGCTGCTCGGGCGATGCCGCAGCACCAGCCAGGAACGCGCCTTTCTGTCGAATCCACGCCTGCACTTCCTGTGTTGGCCAGTAACGCATCTCTGGCCGCGCGGCGATCACCTCCGGCGGGTCGAGCCCGACGATGTGGTCGAAGATCGTCTGCGTGGTGACGACACTAACGCCGCTGGTCTTGATGGCGCGAACCACCGAGTCGAGGCCGCGTGGGTCGATGTCATCGATCAGGTTGAGGCCAAAGAACTGCGAGCTTGCTGCCTTGCCACGCGCTGCGGGGCGAAGCAACGCCTCGACGACGCCGTCGACATGATCAATACTGAGGTATCGTGCGCCGAGGGCGCGGCCGAGGCCGACGTCGACCGGCACGTGTCCGGCAAAGCCGATGCCTTCGCGCGCGGCGGTGGCAGCGATCGAGTCGAAGACTTCGCGCGTGATCCCGGGGTGGATCTTCATGAAGTCGTAGCCTGCCGCCTTCTGTTCGCGCACGAGGCGCATGCCGATCTCGACGGTCGGCGCCGAGGTGCCGTTGAGCGACGGACCGCTTGTCACGAGCCGCGGACCGAAGCGTTCCGCACGCTCAAGCTGCGCTCGCAAGGCAAGGTGCTTCGGGTCGCCAAGCATGCCGCGCGCAGTGGTCACGCCGTTGAGCAGGTAGAGCGACAACACGCGGTCCACGTATTGGGTGGGCGGGTTGCCGGGCGGTACATGCGCGTGCATCTCCGCCAACCCCGGCATGAGGTAGCGGCCAGTGCCGTCGATGCGTTGTGCGTCGCGCGGGATCGCCGCACGCGCGCTCGCCGTCACGGCAACGATGCGGCCATCCCGAATGATGACCGTCTGATCGGTAAGCGGTCGCGGGGTGGTCATCGTGAGCACGGCGACGTGCTCGATGACGAGGGGACGCGACTGCGCGTGCGCCCCTGCGACGCACGACATGGTCAGGGCGATGAAGACTGGACGAAGAGGAGACATCCCCGAAGTAACTGCCCCGACGGCGAATGCGCACGGGGGCG
>JANOPS010000023.1:0-4284 GCA_031421995.1 Gemmatimonadaceae bacterium | reverse complement strand
TTGATGCGTCGGTACCGGGCGTGGGCGCAGCGCCGAAATCGGGCCGGGCCGGACGCCGCCCTCAGCGCTGCGAGGGCCACCATGCGCCGAAGGAAGTTCTGCCTTGTCACCACGGTCGGCCACGACGGCGTCTCGGCGCGCGTGCTGCAGCCGTTCCCGCCCGACCCGGATCTTGCTGTCTGGTTCGGTTCCAGCGCGTCCTCGCGCAAGGTCGCGGAGCTGGGTACCGATCCTCGTGCGACTGTCGTGTATCAAGACGACAGCGCGACGGCATGCGTGGTACTCGTCGGCCGCATCGCCGTGGTGAACTCGTTAGCCGTCCGACAACGCCGCTTCATGCCGACATGGTACGCTTTCTGGCCTGAGGGACCGACCTCGGCTGATTTCGTGGTGCTGCACTTTGTCCCGCACCGTCTTGAGGTGTGGGACGCCACGCGTGGCATCACGCCTGAACCGTTCGGCTTGAGAAGCGCCTGCCTGACTCGGCGCGATGGCGTCTGGATCGAGGCATGAGCACGCCGCTGTCCGTGTCGATCGCGGCGATCGTCGCAGCGTCACTCTTCGTCGTCATCGCCGGAGTGCATGCCTACTGGGCACTGGGTGGCCTGTGGCCTGGCACCGATCCCGACTCACTGCATCGGACGGTGGTCGGCGGCGCGCCGGGACGGCATTCACCGGGACCGACGGCTACGTGGATGGTGGCGGCAATTCTGCTGGCGGCGGCGCTCACGGTGCTCGGTGCGGCTGATCTGCTTCGGCTGCCGGTGCCGCGCCCGTGGCTACGAACTTCGGCGCTGGTCGGCGCGGCCTTGCTGCTGCTACGCGGGCTTCAAGGTTTCGTCGATACACGCATGCGTCCGGAAACGGCAGGTGGCCCGTTCGCGCGGCTGAACGTGTGGTTTTACTCGCCGCTCTGTCTCGTGCTGGCCGTGTGCACGGCGCTGGCGGTACGTCCGTGAAGACGCGACTCGCTCCCACTGATTGGTGCGACGCCGGCCTCGCCCTCCTGCGTGACGAGGGCATGTCGGCGCTCACCGTCGATCGCATGTGCACCGCGCTCGAACGCACCAAGGGATCGTTCTACCATCACTTCCGCGATCTCGACGCGTTTCTCACGCGGCTGCTCGTGCGTTGGGAGGAGACGCTCACCGAGGCACCAATTGCCTTCGCGGGGGCGTCGGACGATCTCGATCAGCGCGCGGCGCGGCTGGACGACGCGGTGGCACGCCTCGATCATCGCGTAGATCTCGCCGTGCGCTCGTGGGGCTTGCGTGATGCGCGAGCGCGGGCCGCCGTCGCGCGCGTCGACGCACGCCGCATGGCGTATCTCGCCGAGCTGCACGGCGTCGGCAACGCGGACGGGGCACGCGCGTCGGCGCGGCTCGAGTACTTGGCGTTCGTCGGCGCGCAGCACGTGAGTGCCATGATGGCGCCTCCCGATGCGGCCCAGCTGATCGGCGAGATGCGACGGTCGCTGTCGCAGCACGCGTCCACACCCTCCGCCCCACTCCCTCGCCAGCGTCGCTGACGACAGCCACCGAACGAGGTCTGCGCTCGCGCCGTAAGCGCGACAAATAGTCGACCGACGCCGATTGAAATGCCTATCCCGACTCTCGCGTTTGTGCAGATCCAAACCTATGATCTCCATGGCTGGCCTCTCGGTAGCGCGTCCCGTCGCCAGACGGTGAGGCAATGAAGTGGTGGAGCAGGACGTGCCACCACGTTGCCGTGGAGGCCCAGCCGCCGCTTCATACCAACTATCCGGACAACACCATTGCGTGCATGGTGTACGGGTAGGCGCAGCACGAACAACGCGATTCATCGTCAACACCCATCCATGCGAGGGCCCATGGGACCGAGTGTAATTCTTCACGACCAGCGCTTGAACGGAGCCATTGAGAGCGGCGTCAACCGGGTGATTCGCGTCGATTCGTCCACGGCGCTCGCCGAGGCGTTCGATCAGGTGCTTGCCGCAGTGACTCGGAGCGGCATGGACCTGATTATCGCGTGCCACGGCTTCATGACCCACGAGTACGACGGGGCGAGCAACGTGGACCTACGAGGCGGGCAGGGCCTGCAGCTCTGTCGTGAGACCTTGATGGTGAGAAACATCTCGGCGGTCGCCCCGCTGCGCGGGCAGTTCCAGCACATCTGGCTGATGGCCTGCGGTCCGGCCGGCACACACGTACATCCGTCGCGGCCGTTCTGCCGCGAGTTCGCCTACCATGCCAATGCCGTTGTGATCGCCTCGGACACTGCGCAGCGCTACCACTCCGGTGAGTACGACAATGCCCAGGCGGTCTCGCGACGGGCGCTCCACTTTGGCGCCTGGGAAGGCGGCGTCTACGCCTTTCATCCAGACGGCACGGTGCGGCCGTATTCCAAGGACGTGCGACCCTTGCCGTAGCGGCTGGAGCATGGGTTACGCGGTTCGTTGGCAGACGGATCACTGAGAGACGAGCCACGCCCGCCACGATCTTGGCGACGGGACGCGAGCGGCTGCGACGGCTTCATAAGGCATCATCGTCAACATCCAATTCCCCGCGGGAAGCTGCCAGCGTCGCATCTCGCCACCACGTCGAGCGCTTCCAACGGGATTGGCGTCGCCGCGCTGCGCGCAGGTGACGATGCCGTCCGCCGTGACGTCTATCGAATCGCCAGCAGTCCGTACGTAGGGCATACCAACAACAGGTACGCTGCGATCGGACGCATCAAAGGCGCGAATCGGAATCGATACGGGCCGCCGATTGTTCACGATGACTGTGTCAGCGGCACCGGCGAGCAACCGCGCAGGCGCGCCGGGTTCGCGCGGAAGCCTGCCGCCCAGGCCGGATCCTCCGCGTCGCTGGCCCCGGCAGCCGCCTGGCACCTGACGCGCGACCCGGTCACGATGCACTTTTCGCTGCGCGGCCGCGAACGACGGTCACCGCGCACTCTCAGCGTAGATAACGCGTATCAAGGAGATCGAAGATGAAACGTCTCATGCCCAAGGCCGTGGCGCTCATGTTGTCGCTCGCGGTGTTCGCCCCTGACGACGCCTCAGCACAACGCCGCCGTGTGAAAGGGGCGCGCCATCCGCGTGTTACGCTGGCTGTGCGTCCAGGCCACCCGATCCGTCGGGCACTGCCGCCGGTCGTGGTGGTGCGTCCGGCCCGGAGAGTGGTGGTCGTGAGAGCGCCCTTGGTGTTCCTGCCAGCCGTGGTGTGGACCGCAGCGGTCGTCTCGCTTCCCGCCCGCGAGCACCTCGTCTGGCAGGACAGTGAAACCATCGAGAGCGACGACGGCTGGGTGGACACCAACTACGGCGTGGATGCGACGGGAAATGCCCTCTTTCTCGAGGTGGTCGGCAAGGCCGACTTGAATTTCGCCGAGGTGACGTTTGCCAACGGCAACGTGCAGGTGGTGGACTTCAACGACAAGACCCACCAGACGGGCGTGTACAAATTGCTCGACTTCGCCGACGGTCGGCAGGTCATGACGGTGCGCCTGCTGGCCCAGTCAAAGTCGGATGAGACGAAGTTCTCCGTCTTCCTGAGCAAGTAGGACCGCAACGCTGACCACATTTCTCACCCGCGCACTCGGACCGTCCGTCCGTCGCGTTTTCGGCCATCGGCCTGGTCTGCATGGGGCATGTCGGATCTGTACGGCGATGCCAGCACGCGCGACGACCGCGTGAGCATCGCCGTATTACATCGCGCGCTTGAACGCGGCGCGGTGCTGCTCGATACATCTGACAGCGGGCCGCGTTGATGGGCGAGGGGTCGATCCGGCTGAGTCCGCACCGCTTCAACACTCAGGCCGAGCTGGTCAGCGTTGGTGCCTTGCTGGGGAGCTGAGTGAGAACGGAAGGGGCACAAAGTCGAACGCCTCGGCTCGATGATTTGAGCCGAGGCGTTCGCTGATGATGCCTCGTGCTACTGCGACCTGACGTTATTTGCCCGTCGGGTTGGGGCAGATGCGGCCGCCGACATCTTGCAGGGCCTCGAAGGTGGCCTTGAGTCCGTTGTAGTCGCCGCCGGGGTAGACGGCGTTGAACATCGACACGACCTGGGCCGGAGTCAGCTCATAGTTCGAGCCGAGTGCCACCGCGTTGAAGTAGGCGCTCACTGTGTGGCGTCCGAGGGCGGCCAAGCCACCGCCGCCGGTCGAGAGCACCTGCTGGAAGGTCTTGCCATCGAACGCGTTCTCGAAGTCAGTCCCCGGGATGTTCGAATTGAACAGCTGGGTCTTGAGGTAGCCGGCCGGGAAGTTGTGATTCTTCCAATACCCCGGTGAGCAGCCCTG
>JANOPS010000022.1:0-12216 GCA_031421995.1 Gemmatimonadaceae bacterium | reverse complement strand
TCCCCCGGCACGAGATAGCCGTCGAACGATCCAAACTGATTGAGTGCGACGGCGGCGGCCTGTTCAGCAAGCGGCGACGCGGCACGCGTCACGCCGTCGCAGTTCACTGCGCTTCGGCATCGCCGCGCTTCCGTGCGATTGAAGGCCAACCCACCCGCGCGGCGGTCCCAAAGCGTCTGCACGCGAATGGCGCGGTTCGCAAACAACCACGTGTTGACGACGGTGGTCATGGAGGTCGGCGTGGGCGCGCCGCGATAGACGGCGTTTGGACCGACGAAGACTTCGTTGCGTGCGCTATCGGCCGACGGGACAAGAATGCCATCACCGTTCTTGTCTTTCCATCCGGTGAGTGGCAGTTGCCAATAGCCCCGAATGGGGTACCCCTGGCGCGTCTGTGTGGCGTTCCCGAATGGCAATGACACTCCGGACTCCAGCGATGCGACCGTGTTCGTGTTTTGCGAGGACAGGACGGTGACGTCCCACGCGAAACGACGGCCCCGCACGAGTGCACCCGACAGGCGCAGTTCCGCGCCGGTGTTCTTGACAACGCCAATGTTCTGCAGCCCTACAGAGGCTCCGGAAAGGATTGGTGCGCCCTGCACTTCGAAGAGCGCGTCACTGGTCCGTTTATTGTAGTACGTCGCGTCTGCGCCTATACGACCGCGCAGCATCTGGAGATCTACGCCGAGCTCGTGCTCGCGGTAGCGCTCTGCCTGAAACGCGGCGTTGGTGGTTGTAGATGGCCCCGACACGCCGTATGCATAGCGAAGGCGCACATCTGGACGCCAAGAGGATGCGTCGATCCGCCGCTGCTGCAACAGATCGTACGCGGCCGCTGCGCTCAGCAGCGAAATGGGTTGCGCCGCGAAGCCAAGCGTCTTCTGTGCGTCACGTCGCACGGCAAAGGTGGTGTGAAGTCGATCGCGCCAGGCGAAACGCTGCTCGGCAAATCCCCCGGTGACCTCGCGTTTGTTCGCCGTGGACGCAGAGGAGATCGGTCCGCCGATCGAGGGCCATCCTGCCGTGTCCACCAGACTCCGCGTGTCGCGTCGCACGATGCGCTGCACGCCGATCGATGTGCCTGCGGACATACCCAACACCGAGTATTGCGCAGTGGTGATGCCCTCAAGCGTTTGTGCAGTGTGTTCCGTTCGACCAACGCCGCGTCTGCCGATGATGAAATCCGCACTCGGGGGGCCTTCTCCTGCCGCGTTGCGCTGTTCGTCCTGCGCGACTGCCCCGTCGGTGCCTGCCGTCAGTCTCGTGGACCACCATGCCGTCGGTCGCCAGGTGGTCGCCAACACCCACGTGGTACGACGCACATCCTGCGACAGCAGCGATTGCCATGCCGCTCCGGGTGTGGCCGACGCATATCCGGCGAGGGGAGCCGTTCTGCCGGGAACAGCCCCGTTGTTGCGAGTCCCCGGGCCCAGCAGTGCAATCGCGCCAACACCATGCATCCGATCCCCTTCCCATGCGAACCGTTGCGCCACATCGGTCAGGCCAAGCGAGACGTCGACATGCAGGGTCGTGGTGACGTCGCTCGACACGTTCGCGCGTAACGAGCGCCGACCCATCACATTCGGCCGCTCCGTCCACGGATGAATCGTCTCCGACTCGGCGCGCATGCGATCGCGTTCGAAGGTGGGAAGCGCGAGCACACCATCTACTGACTCGTCTTCGACGGTCACGCGATAGCGAAACGCGTTGCCGCCACCAGATACCGCCACACCGACCTGACGGCGAAAGCCGGCGCGCAGTGGAGACAAGGCAGGCTCACGCATGACGTTCAGCGACGTGAGCGAATCTGCTGTGCAGCCGTTCGAGGCCACCAACGTCAGGGTGCACCCACTCAAGCTCGACACCGCTTGTCCTGCTCGCTTTCCCCACAACGAATACGCCGTCGGGTAGTTGTTCTCGTCGGTGGAGACACCGCCTTCGGTAAACGCCGTCCAGCGCGGCGCACCTGCGCGAGCGCGTTTCGTCGTGATCACAATGACGCCGCTTGCGCCATCGGTGCCGTACAGTGTGGTCGCCGCTAATCCTTTCAGCACCTCGATCTGCTCCACATCGTCCGGATTGATGTCGCCCACGCGACCGGGATTGTTTCCACCGGTGCTGTAGGCCATATCGTCGTTGTCGCTCACCATTCGGATCCCATCAATCACCCAGATCGGCGCCGTGGGCATCGCTGCGGAGCTGACGCCTCGAACGCGAATGCGGGCACCCGTTCCCACCTGCGAGCCGCTGGTAAGCAGCAGTCCCGGAACGCGGGCGTTCAGCAGATCGTGCAATGACGTGGCCGGCGCACTGCGCAGCGCCTCAGCTACGTCCACCTGCGCCGTGACGTAGCCAAGCGTCGCCTTACGGCGTGAGCCGGTGACAGTTGTTACGAGGCCCGACGTGCTATCGATCGCGGGCACCGTGCTTGTACGCAGGGGCAACGACTGCGCCTGAGCGCCGCGCGAGACGAGCAGCAACACTCCAGCCAACTGGCCCAACCGCGCACGACGTGTCATTTGATGCTCCATTGCTCTTGTGACGACATCTGGACCTTTTCGACCCGATGTAACGCACGGTGCAACAGTGCAGCCACCATGTCGGTCATTGCACAAGTGTAGTGGAATGTCTCCAGAGTATTCCCGACTTTGCCACAGAATTGCGAATTTGTGACGCCGTCGCGCTCCACACGCAGGGTTTCGGTCTTTCACTGCGCTGATCGATGTAGGCCAAAGTGCTGATCGATATAGGCCGATGTGATGAGTGTCGCTTTAGGGTCCCCCCTTGACTTTCGACCCCACCTGTTGAAAAATCAACACAGCTGAAAAATCAGCATCGTCTTTCGCCCTACCCCGCGCGGTGTGCCAACCATGCCCAAGAACCCGACGAGCTCCAGCAGCCCACTCACCCGACGCGAACGTCAGGTCATGGACATTCTCCATCGACGCGGCGAGTCGACGGTCGCCGAGATCATGGCCGACCTGCCCGATCCGCCAACCTATTCGGCCGTGCGCTCGATTTTGCGGATCTTGGGCGAGAAGGAGCTGATCGAGTTCAAGGAAGACGGGCCCCGCTACGTGTACTATCCCGCCACCTCCACCGGTCAGGCGCAGACGGACATGCTGGAACATGTGGTGCGTACCTACTTCGCCGGGTCCACCGAGCAGGCCGTCACGGCGCTCCTGCGCTTGTCTGATGCCGATATTCCCGAGAAGGAGCTGTCTTCATTGCGCGAACGCATTCGCCGCGCACGCCAGAGTGGGAGATAACCATCATGCTGAACGCATTCGCTACCCTATTGCACCTCCCCGCCAACGTAGTTGTGTCGGCGCTCTTGCTGGTGAGCAAAGCCACCGTCCTGTTGCTGCTCGCGCTCGGCGTCACGTGGGTCATGCAGCGCACATCAGCGGTGTCGCGGCACCTGGTGTGGTTCGCTTCGCTCTCGGCCATTTTGGTCATTCCGCTGATCATCGCGTTGAGTCCGGTCACGGTGCCAATTCTGCCGGCGCTGGCGCCGTTGGCGACCACAACGCTCGCGGCACCCAAGGGAGACGCGACGCAGGAGAACAACCTGCGCAGTGATGCCCTGACGAAGGCCGATCGCACCATCGCACCATCGCGAGATGCGGCGCTGTCGACTGATGCCAGTGCGGCCAAGCGCGGTCCCACCGATGTCGCCACGACGGTGGCCGAGCCGGGCGCGCCAGTATCAATGTCTTCGCTTGGTGTTTGGCTCGTGGGCATCTGGGCAGCCGTCGCCGCTGTCTTGGCCGCGTGGTTGCTCATGGGCGTATTCGCTGTACGACGCATCACGCGTCGAGCAACCGCATTGCAAGGCACCACGTGGGATGCACCACTCTTTGAGATCGCCGACCGGCTGTCGCTTGACGATGCGCCGCGCCTGCTGCTCAGCGACGACATCCTGATGCCCTTCGCGTGCGGGCTCACGAAGCCAACAATCGTGCTTCCTCGATCCGCCGAGCAGTGGAACACGGACCAGCGGTCGGCCGTGCTGTTGCACGAAATGGCGCACATCAAGCGTCGTGATCTGGTGGGGCATACTGTTGGACGCTTTGCGTGCGCGTTGTACTGGTTTCACCCGCTCGTGTGGACCGCCGCGAAACGCCTACGTGCGGAGAGTGAACGTGCGTGCGACGATCTGGCGTTGCTGTGCGGCGCGCGCGCCAGCGACTACGCCGAGCAGTTGTTGGACATCGTCTCGGCGGTGAAGCGCAACACCACGCCATCGGTCGCCATGGCGATGGCCACACGATCGGAGTTTGAAGGGCGCATGTTGGCCATTCTTGACCCCGCGCTGCGCCGTGTGGCGCCCAGTCGCTGGCAGTCAGCCGCGTTGATGGGAACGGCCGCGCTTGTTGCCCTGACGATTGGGGTGGCGGTGCCAGCGAGTGCGGTACCGTCCGACGCGCGCACCGCGGGACTGAGACAGGACCAACTCGCGAACGCGGACACCACAGTACCAGCAATCATCAGCGATCTCGACCACATCATGATGGGAGGCGCCGAGCAGCCGCCTGTCGCGCCGCCGGCACGGCCGACGTCGGCAGCGCGCCCGTCGCCAACTCCAACACCACAGCCCGTTGCCGCACCGGCAAAGGCGGCACAACCGTCAACGATGGCGCGATATCTGCCTGGTGACGAACCAACGGACGCAGAACTTGGCATGGCGTCGATGCAACTCATTCGCGACGCCATTCGATTGGCCGAGCGAGACGCTGCCAAGAGCGGGACCAAGCCGAGGTTCACGGTCACCAAAGACCGTGACCAGGACAGTGGCGCGCGTGCGTCCATCTTGACAGGCGTGTTGCGCACCGACAAGAACAGCGAATCGCGACGCATCGCGGCGTGGGGACTGAACGAGTTCACCGATCTTCCTGACGTCGTGAAGGCGCTCGCAACGGCGCTTCGTCGTGATAGCGTTGAGGCGGTTCGTGAAATGGCAGCATGGGCGTTGGGCGAAGGCCGAGCGCAGACAGTCGGCCGGCTGGCGCTTCGCGAGGCTATACGGAATGAGCGGAGCACGGCCGTGCAAACCACGGCGATCTGGGCGATGTGCCAAGCAGACGAACCGCTTGACGACGCGAGCATCGAGGATCTCGGCCGCGCACTCGGCAGTGCATCCGCGAGCGTTCGGGAAATCGCTGCGTGGGCCCTTGGATCCGCTGCGCCGAAGACCGCGCCTCGAGCGCTGTTCTCGGCGCTTGAAGACAGTGATACGCAGGTTCGAAAGACGGCCGCGTGGGCGTTGCACGAAATCGAAGATCCTGCAGCGCTGCGCCCGCTCGAGGCCGCGCTGCGTCGCGAAAAGACACCAGCGGTGCAAACGGCGCTGGTGCGCGCGCTCTCAACGCTCGGCGAACCTGCCGTGGACATCCTGAAACGCTTGGTCGACGATCCCGACCCCTCCGTACGCGCGATGGCGGTGCGCAGCCTGGCTGGTGGCTCGATCTCGCAGCCGTGGCCACAACCGCGCCCGCGCCCGCGACCATTTCCCTGAGGCCGCGCACCCGTTGTAGCAGGCGAAAGCCGCAGCTCGTTATGCTGATTTTTCAACATCTTCATTCGCAGGTTTCCTCACACTCCGGAGCTACGATGTCCCCGTCCCGAATACCTGTTCGCGGTCGACCAACTCCCACCGCCGTCAGACACTCCGCGTCGCGACGTGCGGGCTTCATCATCGCGCTCACGACGCTTGCGTCCGCGGCGTGCAGCCAGGAAATCAAAGCCGCACCCGCCGATACGCGCGACGAGGTGCCCCGTACCGCTTCTACGGCACCGGCGGTTGAGCTCACCGCACTCCTGAATGCCGCCCGGGGCGCACCAGCTCCCCTCTGCGCCCTCGCGGCGCGCGCAGTTGGTAGTCTGGATTGGTGGGGTCAGCCAAACGACGCCCCGCGCACACCGCTTGGTCGAGTGGCGCTTGTCACCAGCACCGACGGCGGCATGGACGAGGCGCCGCGCACCAGATGGACGGTGTCGGAACAAACGCTGTTGCTCGACAACATGAACACCCCCGATCTCTGCGTTCGCGAACTCGCCGTGCGATTGCTCACGACCCGAGGTGGGCGCGACGCATCAAGCACGGCGACAAGTCAGATCGTAGCAAAGACCGAGGCGCAGGATTCGAGTGTCCGCGAGGTCGCCGCGTTTGGGCTTGGCATGCTCGCGCATCCTTCAGCAACCAACGCGCTCCTCCGTCTGTTGCGAGACCCGGCCACCGGTGTGCGCGCCAACGCCGCATGGGCGCTGGGGCGTGTTGACGATGGACGTGCGCTGTCCGGGTTGCTCGCGGTGGTCGATGATCACCACGCGGACGTGCGTTGGGCGGCCGTTCAGTCGCTCGGCCAGCTCGATTCGTCGCGTGCGCTTCCTGCCGTGCTGCGTGCGCTGCAGCAAGACACGTCGGCCAGCGTTCGACGCGTCGCCGCGTGGGCGATTGCGCAGCTGGGCGGCGGGGCAACTGCCGTGGCAACGCTGGGGAGCGTGCTTGCCAAGGATACCAATGCAACCGTTCGAGAAATGTGCGCGTGGGCGCTCGGCGAGCTTGAAGCCGAAGAGGCCATAGCGCCGTTGTCCGACGCCGCCGTGCGCGATCGCGCGCCGGCTGTTCGTGAGACGGCGGTGTGGGCGCTGGGAGAAATTGAAGCGAATACGAGCGCACCGACCCTCGGCTCGGTGTTGGTCAACGACACCAGCCTCGCTGTGCGCCGCACCGCCGCGTGGGCGCTTGGACAGCTCAACATTCGGACGGCGCCGAGGTCGCTCATCGCTGCGCTGACCGATAGTGATGACCGCCTGCGACTCAACGCATCGTGGGCGCTGTCTGAGATCCACGATCCGCTGTCGGTCCCGGCGCTCAAGGTGGCCTTGGCGAAGGAAACACACAAGCAGGCGCGACGCGCCCAGCTTCGTGGCATTCTCGCTGCTGGCGGGCGCACGGAATCCATGATGGCCGATCTCTTGCAATCCAGCGACCCCGCCGTCCGCGAAGCCGCCATTCGTGGTGTGGCCGGTGGGAACATGGTTGATCCGTGGCCATGGCCGTGGCCGCGCCCCCGGCCGTTTCCGTGAGCCCTGCCCCTACCATGCGCATGCAATTCCGTAGCGGCACGCTTGCGCTCTGCGTTGGCCTGCTGATCTCGCCCGCGCGCGCGCACGCCCAAGCCGCCACGCCGGCGCGGTCAACGACAGCGAGGGCCTCGGCTCACGAGTTCCCTGTTCCGTCGGCTACTGCTGTCCTCAAGCGCGGCGCCTTTGCGCTTGATGGACGCGTAGACGATGACGCGTGGCGGAACGCGACTCCTGTCACCGACCTCAAACAGTTTGACCCGGATCACGCCGAGCCATCGAGTGAGCGGATTGACGTCCGATTCCTTTTTGACGACGCCGCGCTGTACGTGGGCGCGCGGCTGTATGACAAGGGGGGTGCAGACGGCATCATCAGCAGTGTTGTTCGGCGCGATGCGTTCTTCAACTCTGACTTTTTTGAGGTGGTCATTGACGGATTTCACGACCACCTGGGCATGGCGTTCTTTCAGGTCAACCCCACCGGATCCCGCACAGACATGCAGGGCAATTCCAACGCGTGTTGCGACGATGGCTGGGATCCGGTGTGGGTGGCCAAGACGGCTCTCGACAAGGACGGCTGGTCTGTGGAAATGCGCATCCCCTTCAGTCAGCTCCGCTTTTCGCGCGACTCGCTGCAAACGTTTGGATTGCAGATTCGTCGGTTCATCAAACGCCGGAACGAGACCGCACAGTGGGCCATGTGGACGCGCAACGAACAGGGCGGACCGGCGCGCTATGGGCACCTCGACGGATTGCGCATTGCCGCAGCCCCTAAGAACCTGGAGATCCTCCCGTACGCTGCGACGCAGGCCGCGCGCGTGCAAGCAGATCCGGCCGACCCGTTCCGATCCGGAACGCAGAGCAAGATTCGCGTAGGCGCCGACGTGAAATACTTGCTCACCCCGAATCTGACGATCGACGCCACGATCAATCCCGACTTCGGACAAGTGGAGGCCGACCCGGCCGTGGTCAACCTCACGGCCTTTGAGAACTTCTTCTCCGAACGCCGGCCGTTCTTCATCTCCGGATCTGGTGTGTTCAACTACGGTGGCTTCAACTGCCGCTTCTGCAGCAACGTGGCGTCGATGCAGGCGTTCTATTCACGACGCGTAGGGCGCGCGCCGACTGGCGCTGACTTAGCGACTTCGCAAGGTGCGTTCGCCGACGTACCGCCATCGAGTCCGATTCTTGGAGCCGCAAAAACTGACCGGTCGCACGGCAGATGGCTACACCGTCGGCGTCCTGAACGCCGTCACAGGGCGGGCGTTTGCCGATGTGCAGCGCGCAGACGGCGCGCGAACTACGCAGAAGGTCGAGCCGTTGTCAAACTTCCTTGTTGGCCGACTCAAGAAAGACTATCAACGCGGCGACCTCGTCCTCGGCGTCATTGGCACCAGTCTCACACGCAAGCTCGATGCGCAGTTCACGCCACGGTTGTCCCAGCATGCCGAACTACTTGGCGCCGATTGGAACTATCAGTGGGGCAACCGCAGCTACTCATTCGTTGGCAACGTGGCCGCCAGCAGTGTGGCGGGCGATCCGCGCGTGATCACCGCCCGCCAGCGCAGCAGCGCGCGCTTCTTTCAACGCCCTGGTCGGATGATTGGCGAGACCGGGTTTTTCGCAACGCGCTTGGATAGCACCGCGACGGTGTTGAGGGGATACGGTGGACACGCCCGTTTGGCCAAAGATGCCGGAAACTGGGTGTGGGAAACCGCGATGAGTGTGCGCAATCCCGGTTTTGAGACGAACGACTATTCGTTCCTCACCAACGCCGACTATGTGTGGAACAACGTCAACCTGCTTCGCATCTACAACACCCCGACGCGGTGGTACCGCAGCTTGGTCTTTCTGGGCGGCGGACAGGTGCAGCGCAACTTCAGTGGCGATGTCACCAACAACAGTACGGTGCAGCTGTTCGCCGAAACGACCACGCCGCAATTCTGGAACGTGAACGCGTTTGTGATTCATGCACCCAAAGGACTGATCGATGATGGACTGCTGCGCGGTGGGGCCGCGGTGCGCGTTGAGGGGAGCGACGTGTTTCAGGCCAACGTTTCAACAGATTCGCGAAGGCAGTGGCGTTTGCGCACGAATCCGCAGCTCTATCGCACAACGGCGGGCGGCGGTGGGCACACGATCGATGCCCAACTCTCTCTCCAGCCATCGACACGCACCTCGTTATCGCTCGGTCCATCGTTCACCAGCAATGTCAGTCGCTTTCAGTATGTCCGAGCGGTAACCGATCCCACGGCGACCGCGTTCAATGGCACCCGCTACGTGTTTGCCGACGTCGCGCAGCGCCAGCTTGCACTCGAAACGCGGTTCAACCTCACCTTCACCCCAACCATGACGCTCGAACTCTTCGCGCAACCGTTTCTGGCCAGCGGACACTTCTCCCGCTTCAAGGAATTCGTGGCGCCCAGGCGGAGCGCGGTCGTCGAGCTCGGCGTTGACCGCGGCACTGTGTTGCCGACGACTGACCGTGACGGCCGAGTGTCCCGATACACGATCGATCCCGATGCGTCAGGACCGGCTGCATCGTTTGCGATTGCGAATCCCGACTTCAACTTCCGGTCGCTGCGCGGCAACGCGGTGTTTCGCTGGGAGTATCATCCGGGTTCGACATTATTCTTCGCCTGGACCCAGCAACGTGCGGATCAGGCACCGATTGGCGACTTCAACTTTGCCCGAGATCGGCAGGCACTATTCAGTATCAAGCCCGATAACGTCTTTTTGGTGAAGGCATCGTGGTGGGTGGCGCGCTAGCGTCGCGCGCTCCTCGGCGTGCCGGTTGCGGCGCGGTAGACCGACAGGCACATTCTCCTTGGTTCGCAGGGGCATTCTGACGAGGAGGACGAGGTGAGAAAGGGGTTCCGTACGCACGTGGTACTGGCGTTGCTGGCAATCGCTCCGGTCGGCGTCACGGCTCAGCCAACTGCGGCTCAGACACCAAAGCCGGTCCTTTTCGTCTGCGAGCACGGCACGGTGCGCAGTCTGCTGGCGAAGGTCCTTTTCGAGGAGTACGCTGGCGCGGTGGGCCTGAACATGAAGGCCGTCTCCCGCGGCACGCGAGCCGACTCGATCGTGCCGCCGTGGATGCTTCAGGCGCTCACGAAGGATCACGTCGTGCTCGGCGACTGGCGCCCGCAGACGTTGCGTCCCAGCGACCTGAGTAACGCCTCGGTTGTGGTGTCGTTCGATCTGCCGGCCGCCGCGACGGCGACGGCGCCGGTCCGTCGTGCCCAATGGGATAACCTGCCGTCCGTCAGCGCCGACTACGCGACGGGCCGGGATGCCATCAAAGTGCGCGTGCACCAGCTGGTCGATTCGCTCATGCGCGCGAGCAAGGGAAGACGCAGGTAGTTCCTGAGGCCACACGACGACAGCATCATCGCGAACCGCGACTGCGTTCGCGAATACATGTTGGTATTGGGTGTGGCGCGTCGGGCGCGAGCTCAGACGCCTTGACCGATCGACCGAGTGGGTGCATCGTTTCTATACGTCTGTCTCGAACTGCTCACGCCATCCACGCAGGATTCCGGAGGCTCCAGATGACTGTTCGCCGAGTTGGGGTTGTCCTAGTACGTCTCGTTGTCGCGATGATTGCCGGAAGCGCGTGTGTGCCGAGCGCCCATGCGCAGCCCGTTGCTCGTGCGGCGGCGGCAACTGTCGCGTATGTCCGCGTGATCGGCGCGGACTACATGTTCGAGGCGCCGGATGCCGCGCCCGCCGGTATCATCACGTTCAATCTGATCAACAACGGCAGCGACCTGCATGCGATGGCGCTGTTCGAGTTGCCCGCCAACCATACGGTGCGCGACTTCCTTGACCAGTATCATGCGCTGGGGATGATACCCACGTGGATGGTCGCGAAGGGCCAAACGCCCACCATCGCCTCGAAAGCAGAGACGTTTCTCACCGCGCGACTGAGGCCCGGTCGCTACATCCTTGCCTGCCTCATCCCGGCGAGCGATGGGCGCGCGCACACCGAGAAAGGCATGGTGAAACTGATCACCGTGAAATAGACCGCGGGCTACAGCGTTCCAAACGTGGTAAACGCAGCGGGTTTTGCAACAGCAGTGTAGTAGCAGATGCTACGGCGAAACGAATCCGTGTGCGCATGGGACGTGGGCTGTGAGGAGATACGTTTTTAACAATTTGGAGGACGCGAGCGTGGCGTGCCTCCGCCAGGAAACGAACTGACCGCAACGCGCATCCCGGCTTTTTCACGCCACTCTACGAGCTGGCGCACCGGCTGCCCGTCTCGCTCAGCCGGTGTGTCGCGGAGCGACGCGATACGCGTCCGCACCGCCTCGGCGAACCCGGGGTTCGTGGACCGCCTCATGTGCAGCGTGGACAGGTCTGGAACGCCAGTCGTGTCCACTACGTACTCGAACTCTGCAACAAAGCACGCACCGTCTCTCATCTCGCTGCGGTCCGGCTGCCAGTCTATGCGAGCTGGTGTCCCTTTCAGTTTTGCTGCGTGATCGGTGTGGCAGTTGCGGTACACGGGCGATGATGGCGTGGTCGTGTCGATTGGCGTATCGCGACACTTTTTCTCAGAGCGCTGCGCCGAGAGCGGCTGAACGAATACCAAAAGCGTAAGCAGAAGCGTGAGTGGGAGCGTGAGTGCGAGCATTCGTGTACACCTGCATTGGGACGTGAGAGCCGAAGCTACCGTGACTGTTGAGCAGCCCAACGATGAGGGCAGCGTGCCTAGCCGTGCTAGGCCAATCATATCTCCCTTTGTCAGGGCGCCGCAATAGCCCCGCCGCAGTGTGGGGGCACGCACGGCCCTTGCGAAATCGCCTCCATCTGAGTCTCGTATTGCCTGTCCCTAACCCGATCGACTATGCCCCGCTCCGCTGCGCGCCTCTCAAGCGCGATCGCCGTTCTCGTTCTCTCCACCGCCGCGCTCTCCACGCTTCGCGCACAGCGCGTCCCATCCCCCTTCGATTCCCTCTATTTTCGCGGCATCGGACCGGCCGCCGCCGGTGGACGCATACACGACCTGCAGATTGATCCGCGAAATCCCGCCGTGCTCTACGTTGGCACAGCCTCTGGCGGCATCTGGAAGTCCGACAACAACGGCGTAACATGGAAAGACATTTTCGGCACGCAAGC
>JANOPS010000021.1:0-2561 GCA_031421995.1 Gemmatimonadaceae bacterium | reverse complement strand
CGTTTTCTCGTGCCGCGCGAGACCCTTGCGTCGGTGATTCCGTCATCGTCACACTGACCGTCACGGAGGACCTGAGAGGTCACGGTCCCTACTCGGAGAGCACACTGACGGCCGGTACGTGGATCGCAACCGGCACGATCTTCGTGCGGAGTGCTACGCTTCGCCAAAACCCTCTCGACGCGCTGATATATGCTGACCACGTTTAGGGCGTTACGCGTCACCGGCGTAGTCATCACGACACTGTCCTCATGCTCGCGCGACGATCGGCTCGCTGATGGCGTTGATGATACCCCGGCAGACTTCTGCCGCTTTCCACAGGCCGACGCGCCCGCGATCGGACTGACGCGTGTCAGCCCCTTCGTGGATGCCAGTGAGACCATGGTGACGCATCGCCAGTCGCAACTCACGGCACGCTCGATACAGATCGGTGATCCTGCTGATGGCGTGCACGCGATCGTTGTCACGCCAACGCTTGGGGCAGCCGGTGAGGAGGCGCTGCGCTTTGTTGCGGCCGATCCCGGCTCGGGTGCGTCGCATTGGATCGCGATCGCCGACGACGGCCACAGGGACGCACGATTACTCTCCTCTATTCCTTCGTTCGTGAAAGTACGAGATCTCCTTCGATTGCTGGCCGCGGACGGATGGGTGCTTGTCCGCACTCGCGGAAGTCATCAGCAGCTACAACATGCCGTGAAGTTAGGTGTGGTCACCGTCGCCGGTTCGGGCAATGATGACCTCGCTCCCGGTACGCTGCACAGTGCGTTGCCGCTGCAGAGACGCGACCGGACGTCGAACGCGCCATGCAGGATGCCATTCGGTTTCATCTGGCGGGGCTCCGAGAAGAAGGTCAGCCTATTCCGAACGCCAGCACGTCGGTCGCCTACGTCGAGGTGGCCGCATAAACTTTCCTTCCATCCTACCCCCACTTCAGCGTGTCGTCCGCAATCGGCAGCGTGCGAATGCGCTTCCCTGTCGCGGCAAAGATCGCGTTGCACACGGCAGGCGCGGCAGGCGGAAGTGCCGGTTCACCCAGTCCCGTTGGCGGCGCCGACGACTTGATGAAATGCACATCGATGACCGGCGGCGCATGGTTCATGCGCAGCATCGGATACTTGTTGAAGTTCGTCTGCGCGGCCGCGCCACGCTCGATCGTGACTTTCTGAAACCATGCGGCGCTGATGCCATCGAGCATCGAGCCTTGCACCTGCGCCTCGGCGCCGCTCAGGTTCACGATGGTGCCGGCATCCACGGCGGCGGTGAGTTTCTTGATCTTGAGTTCGCCCGCCTGACTCACTGATACATCGGCGACGATCGCGACGTACGCGTTGTTCGCGAAGCACACGGCGAATCCCTGCCCCTCGCCGCGTGGACGCTTCTGTCCCCAGTTCGCTTTTTCGGTGGCGAGCTTCAACACGGCAGTCATCTTGTTTGCGTCAAACCGCGGCGCTGCTGGCATCGTGGCCAGCATGTCGAGCGTAAACGCGACTGAATCCTTCCCAGCGGCGTGGGCGAGTTCGTCCATGAAACACTGCGTGGCCCACACATTGCCGTTGTCACCGGGCGCGCGCCAAAATCCGGTGGGGATGCCCGCTCGCAATTTGCCAGACCGCACCTGCGACCCTTGAATGGCATTGAACGGGAAACCCTCGGCAGACATGTCGCCCGGTCCGCCCAGCATTTTGACAAACGCGTCGTGCAGCGCGACTACTTTCCCTGTGCTATCGAGTCCAGCCGAGAAGAAGTGCCAGCCGTTGGAGCGATAGTTGTCGTGCGCAAAATCCTGTTCGCGTGTCCACGTCAGTTTGATTGGCGTGCCCGGAAGCTTCTTCGCAATGGCGGCGGCTTCGATGGAAAATTCGTTGCTGCCGCGACGGCCAAATCCGCCACCCAGTCGTGTGATGTGCACTTTCACGTTGTTCGCCGTGAGCCCTAGCCCCCGCACGATAAGCCCCTGTCCCGACGACGGAATTTGCGTGGGCGTCCACATCTCCATCACGCCGTCTTTGAACCACGCGGTGCAGTTCTGCGGCTCGAGCGTGGCATGGGCGAGAAACGGATAGTGATACACCGCGTCGACGGCACGTGCACCAGACGGCAGTGATGCCGGACCGTTGGCCTTGGCCAGCGTCTGGGCCTGCGCGGCCATATCGACGCTGCTCTGCGAGACTTGCGGCCCTTCGTTCCACTGGACCTTCAACGCCTTCGTGGCGCTGAACGCGTTCCACGTTGAATCGGCAACCACCGCCACACCTGATGGCAGGCCCGCAATTCCACTGAGCACGAAGGCCTCGCGCACGCCGGGCTTGGCCTTCACTGCATCGAGGTTCGCACTCACTACGTCACCACCGAACACCGGACACTTGGTATACGTCGCGTAGAGCATGCCCGGCAGCTTGACATCGATGCCAAAGAGCGGCGCGCCCTTGACGATTTTGCGATTGTCCACGCCCGCGATGCGGGTGCCGAGCAGTTTGAACGTGCTCGGGACTTTGAGCGGCACGTTGACGGGGGCCTGCAGCTGCGCGGCCTTCGTCGCGAGTGCGCCGTAGGTGGCCTTTCGG
>JANOPS010000020.1:0-25496 GCA_031421995.1 Gemmatimonadaceae bacterium | reverse complement strand
GAACGGTCGCGCAGTACCACCAGCGACGCGAAGGGCAAGTTCGTGTTCGATACCCTGCCGCCGGGCACGTATACGTTCGCGATGCAGCACGCGGTGTTTGACAGCCTCGGATTGTCTGGAGCGACCGCGCGCGCAACGGTGACTGACGGAAAGGGTGTGGTGACGCTAAGCCTGCCGTCATTTGCCACGATGTGGCGCGCGCTGTGCGGCACGGTACCATTGCCCTCGAAAGATTCCGGTGTGGTGTACGGAACCGTGCGCGACGCGCGGAAGGGCGCGCCGATGCCCGAAGCGACGGTAGAGCTCTCGTGGCTTGATCTCGTCAACACGGGCACAAAGCTCTCGGCCAACGTCACGCAGCGTCGCTGGAAGAACGAGGCCCAGTCTGACGCGCGAGGCGACTACGCGATCTGTGGTGTGCCGACCGAAACGCAGTCACGGTTACGGGCAAGCTACCTCAAAAATGCGACCGGGATGCTGGACCTCCCGTCCAGCATCGAGCGCGTGCGCCGCCATGATCTCGTGGTACCAGGCATCGCCGCATCCGATACCACGTTGCGCGGCACGATTTCCGGAACAGTGAGCGACGACAATGCGAAGCCGCTGGCTGGCGTGCGCGTGATCCTCGACGAAGCGACGGAAGTACGCACCGGACCAGATGGGCGCTTTGCGATCGCGAGCGCCGCCGCAGGATCGCGGCAGCTCGACTTCGCCGCGGTGGGCATGACGCCGGTGTCGATGATCGTCGATGTGATGGTCAACCAACCGGCCTTTGCCACGGCTACGCTGCGCACGGTGTCCAATCTCGAAGCCATGCGCGTAACCGCCACGGGCTCAATGCGTCGCGCCGCACAGCAGTTCATGGAGCGACGCAAAATCGGCTTTGGGTCGTTTGTCGACTCCACGACCATTGGCTCGCGCGGCACGGTGGCCGGCGTGTTTTATGGAATGCCTGGCGTGACGGTTCAACGCCAGCCGGGCTCCAGCAACGCACGCCTCTTTGCACTGTACTTGCCGTCAACCGGCACGGGCCAGTGCGCCGCCACCCTGTTCTTCGACGGCGTCTTGCAGCAGGATCAGGAGATCCTCTCGACCATCTCGCCAGATGAGATCGCCGGGATTGAGGTGTACCAACAGCGACTGACCGTACCCACGGAGTTCCTCAACAAGAACCCACTCTGTGGCGTCGTTGTCATGTGGACCAAGCGGGCCTTTCGCGGTTAGGCTGACGGTTGGGCTGACGGTTAGGCTGGCGGACGCCCGCCGCGTCCGGCTCCCGGTGGACCACCGCCAGGACCACCTCGGCCGCCCATCTTTTCCCGCAGCATCTCCTGCATCTCGGTCGCATTCTTGGCCAGTGCGTCCGTCGCCGTCCCTTTCTGTGCGTCGTCCAGACCACTGACATTCTTGCTCGCCTCGTCAAAGCTGAGGCGAATGTCCTGCACCACACGCTGCAGCGACTCACGGGCCATCACCGATCGCACCTCATCTTCCGTTGTTGCCTCACTTGACGAGTTTGGCTTGATCGCCTTCTTGAGTGAATCCAGCATGGCGAAGCGTTCCGCGTTCGCAGTCAACAAGGCCTTATGCGATTCGGTCAATGTCGCGACCGCTCGGTCCCTTCTTCTCCAGTACGGCGTTCCAGTCTGCTTCTTTCGAGCCGCCCATCCCTCGACGCTGCGCGTGCGCAGTAAGAGGGCACCCGCGGCCCCGAGCTTCAAGTGATGGACGGAACGACTGGACGAGTGACTACGACGCGGGAACGTGTGCAAACAACGACTGACGCACTTCTGGATTGCTGATTTTCCACAACACGCCATCAGTGAAGAAGTGATGAATATTGATGAACATCAGAATCAGAATGGGCGCCGCCTTGCCCGGTTCTTCGCCAAACACACGACCAATCACTCCCATCAACGACACGGGCACGACCTGCGCGACCAACACACTCACCAACAGAAGCGCAAGGCCGTACAGCACCATGTGCACCGCGGTCCGTGAGCCGCTCGTCGACGAGCGATCGCTGGCGGCGTTGTTGAGCTCAACGCGAACGGGAAACACCAAATATTGTAGCGCGTGGGCGATCTGCACCCAGAACAGCGCCTTGGGATCGCGCGCCATCACCGCGTACCACACGAACAACGAGATCCAGGCGACGATCGACAAGAGAGGGGGCACCGCGTTCGTCCGACGCCACAGGCGATACAGACCGTACGCCCCCAGCGCGAACGCCAACAGCGTGGCACCACTCGCAACCTGATAGATCCACAGCACCCTCGATGGATCCCGCAACTGTGTGTAGAGAAACCACGCCAAGTGCCAAGCCAAAAGAATGCGCAAACTGGTCCGTATCAGCGTGCGTTCTGTGGCATCGAACGACGTGCCGCCCAGGTACGCAAACGACGCCATCATGCCCCAGACTTGGCCGGTATAGTGCCACGCGAGGTACACGCTGGCTATCGTAATGAATACCAGAACAAGGGCTTGTGACTCCTGTGCCTCCCATACCGCCGCCACGAGGAAGGCCAGCATCAGTAGCGGCACGTAGATCGCCGCCCACTTATGCTGCAGTATCATGCGTTTGCTGCCGTACACCAGACGGTACGACGCCATGAAGTGCGGCATGTTGATCGCTGTCGCAATCCAGGCTTGAGCGCCGGCGCCAATCAAGACGAGATCGGTTCTGCCGCTGAGCAAGAGCGGCACCATGACAAGGAGCGACAGCCCACCAACGCTCAGGAAGTCGATCATGGGCGACAGCAGCGCGCCACGCGGCGCTGAACTTGGCGCTGAACTTGGCGCCGATCGCGGTGCCTGAACGCCCGCCGACGACAAACGACGAGAGGCCGCCGGCGCTGCCGGCGGCCCCTCTCGTGATGATTTCTTCGCCTTTCCAGCCAAGCGGACTTAGAAGCCGCGCGGCGGGCGACGATCCCACATGAACGCACCGGCCGGGACTTGGAACGCCGCGGTTTGCGGAGCCTTCGAACCAACGGTGGATCGAGGGAAGACGACCATGGTCACCGCCGAACCGGCGACGGTGGTACCCGGCAACGGATCAATGTCGAGTTTCGGAGCCGCGCCGGGTGAGGAAGACGCGGCAGCGCCGAGCAGCGCAAGTTGATCAGTGGTAGTGCCGAACAGCGATGTGGTGGCGCCGGCAGCGGCGACGAAATATCGGTAGCTACCGGGATCTACAAGCACATATGATGACACGCTATAGGCCGGTACGTTCGCCCATGTTGGCGTCGTGGGTGCGGTGCCAGTCGAGAGATACGGCGATGCGTCGATGGCCTCGCCGGTGGCGTTGATGATACGCAGGGCGACTTTCGTGCCTGGATCTGCCACGGTCTCCGGGATCACGCGCATGCGCATCTGACCGGCACGTGCGGGGCCCCACAACATCACCGTGTAGTTCTTGCCATCTTCAACGCTGAGCGTTGAGTCACGCAGTTTCGTGGACGCCACATTCTGCAGCGTGTCGTTCAAGAAAATGGCAAAGTTCCGGTTGCCGGCCTGTGCGCCCTTGTACTGCACAGTTGCCGCGCCAACGACACCGGCCGTGGTGGTTGGCGAGTTACGGAACGAAATGCGGAAGTGTGCGTTGCTCTCGACGATGTCGAGGAAGCGGAAGTCGAGACCGAAGGAACCGGCCGAATCCGGCACCGCGTTAATGAAGCGGACGCCGCCGGTCGGGATCGATGCCGTTGCGATGACCTCTTCGGGCTTGCACGCGCTCATCGCCACTACTGCGCCGAGGCAGAGGACTGCGAGACGAGAAATTCGATGCATGAAAAACTCCGTGGAGAGAATGCCGAGCTGTACGCGTTGTACGAAACGACGCGCGGTACTAATGCGGGATGCGAATGGCCTGCGGAATGCGACTCGTCTGAATGGTGTCAACCGGCAGCCGACCTTCGTCACCGAAAAGTGAACCGATAATCGACGATCTCACGATCAGCGCAACGACACCAACCGACGCTACTACCATGGCTGCCGTGCGGCCCTTCGACAGCGTGCGTTGCTTGATGCTGGCAACGTACTCCGTCTTCAAACGCACACGTTCTCCAGCCCACACCTGCTCACCGCCACGAAGCAAGTGGATCATCGACACCGCCAGCACAACCTCGGCGCTGTCTCGGCTTATCAAGCGGCCTTCGACCTGTATGATCTCTGGCCCCATTGATCCGCCAAGTGCTACGCGTCCTGCGTCCGTGATGTCGATTCCAACCTGCGTACCCAGCGGGAGGGGATTCCCGACAACAGGCTGCAGTGTGTAGCAGCCCGTTATCGTGAGCCAGAGGACGGCGATCACGACCGCTTGCGAGCGTGCCACCGTCTTAAACCGCTCTTTCCGTTACCACCCGTAGACACTGACTGGAGCGGCCGAGTTTGGCGCGTTGCCCAGTGCCAAGCCACCAATGCCCGTGCCGTACAACTGTGCGTTGGTCCGCCCGCGCGCTTGGAGATCCTGAAACGGGACCGGCCAGAACAAAGGCGTGTCCTTTGGCAGTTCACCCCACCCGCGTCCGTCGAGGTACCACGGCGAGTACGACGTATACGCCGTTTCGATGCGCTTCTCGTACTTGATCGCCTCCCACAGGTTGCCGCAGGCGACCACGTTGAAGGGTGCAACCGGTACTTTGGGAACGCAGTTCGTGGCGCCTCCCGGAACTGGCGCCGAGGCGCTGAAGTCGGTGATGGCCGGAAGGCCGTTCCGCTCACGCGTCAAATTGACCAGTGCTGCGGCGCCCGCAAAGTTACCCTGGCGATAGAGACCTTCCGCTTGCAAGAGATCAACCTCTGCCTTCACGAAGAACGGCGTGTTGCCGTTACGCGCCGTGCCGCCATCGCCCGCGCGATCCCACGACAGGAAGCGTACATGATCATAGTTGGACCAGCCCCAGCCGAGGCCCGCGTTTTGATCGCCGCCCGGCGGACGATTGATAAAGTACCGTTTGCACGGAGTGGCCGCCGTTGAGCAGGACGCGAGCGTGAAGTCAGCGTTCTGCGCGGCGCGAGTGGCGCCCTGCGGGAAACGCAGGTCCGGCGTCACCATGGTGAAGCTCACACCGCCGGCGCCACGCTCGCTGATGGGCTGAGCAATCCACGAGGCGTACGCCCCTGACACGTCGGCCATGCCAACGAAATACGGTGGCATTTGATGCCACGTCGTGAAGGAGAGATACGTTGATCTCCACGAGTTACCCGGACCAGTCACCGTATTGGTCGTGATCAGATGGTCGGTGGTGATGCCGTTCTGGGCGTCGGCGACAACCGCCGCCCAATCTACCGCGGCTCGCTCGGTTGGCGTGCGCGCCATATTCGCACGGAAACGCGCCCGATACGAACGAATCAACTTGACGAACTCCACCTTCGACATCTGCGTGGGTGACGGAATCCATGTCGTTGGTAGCGGGAACCCCTCCGCACCTGCAGCGGCCGCGTTGGTGAGATCGATCGCACGCTGCAAAGCCGAGTACGCCGAATCGGCGACGGCGCGATAGCCCACGAGCGTACCAGGATCCTCGGCACCTGTGGCCTCACTGATCACGGTGGCCGAATCATGCATGAGCGCCGTATAGCCAAGCGACATGCCACGCAAGAACTCCGCGAACGCCTTTGCGCGATTGTCGCGAGCGGGTGTGCCCAACGTGAGGCCCGCCTTGACCTGGCCAAGGTAGCTGGACGCGACGCGCATGACCTCGCCCATGCGGCTGTACATCAGGTTCTGTTCTCCTCCGCACACATTGCCAGGCGCGTTGGAATTGGTCGCTCCAGCAAACGGTGCGCGAGCGTTCTGGCAGTTGTTCGCCAAGCTCGAGTAATTCATGAACGACATGACGTTGGCCATGCCCTGCAAGTCGCCAGTGGTGCCGTACACACCGCTGCTCCAGCGACGATAGTACGTGCCCAACAACGCTTCGGCGTCGTTGGGGCTACCAAGCACACGCTTTGTGTCGCCTTGGTTCGGGTTGACGACGGCAAGACTCTCGTCTTTGCACGCCGCCAATCCAACCACGGTTACCGCGAGCGCAGCAAAACGGAAGAAGCTTCGGTTCATAGAGGCGATATCCTAGAAACGCGAGGAAATGGAGATCGTGTAGGTACGGAGCGTCGGGTACTGGAAGGCATCGACCTGATTAATCAGGCCCGAACCCGCTTGTCCGCCGTTCACGCCGACTTCCGGATCGTAGCCGCTGTACTTGGAGAAAGTGAACAGGTTACGGCCGATGGCAGACACCGTCCAGTCACCAAGTCCACGCAACTTACCGACCTGATACGTCAAGCTGACTTCACGGAACTTCGCAAACGATCCGCTTTCGGTGTTGTAGTTGTTGGCGTCCAGCTGGTCGTAGAATCCACCAGTGCCGGCGCCTTCAGCTCCACCCACGCGCCAGCCGTAACCCATCGGCTTCGCGTTGCCAATTGTGCGGCCCTGCATGTCGAAGTAGCCTGACGCGAAGTCCAACAGGCCCCAGCCTTCGCCTTGGTTCTGAATCTTGTGGCCGATCGTGCCGTCCAGCAGCGCGTACAGCGACAGCTTCTTGTAGGTCACCGTATTGTTGAAGCCGAAGCGGAAACTCGGCAGCGAGTTACCGATGATGCTGCGACTTCCAAGGCCTTCGCCCTTCTCACCACGCAACGGGCGATCGATGATCGGATGGCCGAACTGCAGCGGATAGTTCCAGGGCGACTGCGCAGCAGGCAGCCTCGTCTGCCAGAGGTTCTTCGTGATGCCGTCCGTGGTGCTGTTGCCGGCACCGGTCCACACCACCCACCCATCGTCATTGACTTGGAACGACTTGCCCGCGCCGCAATCCGTCTGGACGGTGCTCGGAAGATCGCCACACGTCTTGTAGAAGCGACGACCCCACACGTTGCCATACCGATTCTTTGGCAAGCCGCTGATCGGGTCATTGCTCTTGTCCGCCGTGATCAGGAACAACGAGCCCGTTCCCTGACCTGTGCCTGCGCTGGTGAAGTACTCCGGCAGGAACAGCTCCGTGATGTACGCGCGGTTGCGATCCCACGTGCCGCGCATATTCCACTGCAGGTCCTTCTTCTGAATCACCGGCAGGTTGAGCGCCAACTCCCACGTCTTGTTGGACAGGGTTCCCGCGTTTTGCCACTTGGTCGTAAAACCGAGGGCGGACGGCGTCGGCACGTTCAGGATCTGATTCCGCGTGTCGGACGCGGCGTACGTCATCTCAACGCCAAGGCGATTGAAGAGTGTAGCGTCGAAGCCCACTTCCGTTTCCGTCGTGGTCTCGGGCTTGAGCAACGAGTTACCAGCCTGCCCCAACGAGCAGCCGGCCGCTGAGCAATTGTACGTCTCGTACTGGGCGCTGAAGTTCGGCGTGTTACCCGCTGAACCGCGCGAGGCGCGAACGCGGAAGTCCGATAGCTGCGGAACCTTGAACCAGCTCTCTTCGCCTACACGCCACACACCCGACAACCGACCGAACGGGGCCCAGCGATTACCCGCCCCGAAAAGCGAGCTGCCGTCGTACCGATACGTTCCGTCAAGAATGTAGCGACCCTTGTAGTCGATGTTGCCACCGGCAATGAAGCCCTGATTCTTGATCAGCGAGCTGCTGGAGCCGGTCGAGAAATTCTGCGTGGTGTTGCTCAACGTGAACACGTCTTTCACGACGTACTGCTCACCGGCGCTGCTGTTGCTTAACGCATAATCGCGATCCATCAGCGCACGGAAGTTGAGCTTGCCACCCAGATCCGTCGTCAGCTGCTTGCGCAGCGTCGCCGAAACGTACGCGTTGACCGACTCGCGATTCAGATTGCCGACGCTCTGATTACCAAGGTTCGTTGCCGGTGCCGGCGTCGTCGTCCGTGTCCCCTTTCGTTGATAAAACGTGCTCAACAGCTGACGGTTGTCGTAGCTGTACAGCGCCTCGAGCGACAACCACTCAGCGGGCGTGTAGGTCGAGTTGATGCTGGCCTGATAGCGCGAGGAGACGTCCGTGTTAAAATTCGTCTCGGTGGCGTACAACAGCGAACCTCCACCGTTACCGGTGGGACGGAAACCCGACCCACCACCGCGCTGCAAGTAGCGACCGAGTGTGTCGCGCACCAGATAGTCCGTACCGGCCGGCGCGCCGCGCAGCAGCGCACCGAAAATGCCACCCGTCCCGCGCTGATCGATGGTACCGCGGTTGAACAGCGAGCTCACCGCCACATTCCAGTTCGGCTTGATATCGTAGTCCAGATTCACGCGCGCCCGGCGCTGGATCTGGCCGTCAAAACCGCGCAGACCACCCGCGTCACCGGTGTACGCGCCACTCACAAAATAGCGCACATTGCTGATCCGGCCGCTCATGTCGAGCGAGTGCAGCTGCACCGGGTTGGACTGCGAGACCTGTGCGAAGGCGTTGTACCGCTGCCCAGGCCAGCTGTTGGACTGATACACGTTCAGCAGCTCACCACCCGCAACGGCAGGCGAATTCCATTGCGCATTCTGCTGCGTGCGCGATGTGTCCGCGTTCACGTTGTTAATGCGCAGAATTTCTTCCATCCAGTTGAACGTACGCGAGCAGGCCGAGACCGCGCCGGAACCGGTGACGCAAAACTTCTTGCCCGTTTCGTCAAGCTGCAACACGTGGTTGATCGGTGCGCCGTACTCAAAGCTATTGAGGTCAGACACACCATACTCGGAACGGTAGTTGAACTTTACCCCGTCGCGCGTGTTGCCGCGCTTGGTCTTGATCACGATCACGCCGTTGGCCGCCTGCGCGCCGTACAACGACGCACCCGCCGCGCCCTTCACGACTTCGACCGACTCGATGTCCAAGCCGCCAATCTCGTTCAGGCTTTGGTTCCGCAGAATGGTGCCGTCGACGATGATCAGCGGGCCGGTGGTACGCCCGGACGCGTTGATCGACGTCGGGCCACGTAACAAGATGTTGGGCGTAGAGCCAGGCTGACCCGTCGTAGACGCCACACGCATGCCGGCAATCTTGCCTTGCAGCGCGGTGAGCGGGTTGAGCGCCGGCACCGGAATGTCTTCCGCAGTAAGCCGACCAACAGAGAAAGCCACCTTGGAACGCTCCGTGCCCTCAAGCGACCCCGTAACCACCACCTCGTTCAGACGGTTGATGTCTTTCCTGAGCGAGAAATCCTGCGTCTGCGAACCAGCCGTAATCCGGATCGCCGCAGCGCCCGGCGCGTACCCCACCGCGCGAACCCGAAGGTTGACCGCCTGTCCCAGCACGCGAGCGGCCGGAATGTTGATCGTAAACACACCCTGGGCATTCGTCGGAACCGAGAGCGTCAGTTCGTTGATATACACGTTGGCGAATTCGAGCAACTGCCCCGATTCGCTGGCCACTTTGCCAGTAATGATGGCGTTTTGCGCCTGCGCGGTGCCCGCCGAAGCGGTGAGCAGCACGCCGAGCATGCCGGCGACGGCTCGAGCACGATGATTCAAACTCATGGCTAACATCTGTCTCCCTTGGTGAAGAAGAAGGGGTAAGGCACCGAACAACGGGATCTATGGGCGACAACCGTCGCAAAGCGGAGCGAACCTTTGTGCGTGATGCGGTGTCTCAATGTTGGGCGGCTTGTTCTAGCGCCTCAACGGGACCCGCAGCACACGAAATGCTCCGAACAGCCTGGGGTGGGTAGGAAAGCCACGGCACAGCGCCGCCGTGGCACAGTGTCGAAGTTCTGAGATACATATGTCGTTAGCCGCCTACAGTACGGGCGATGCGCGCAACTCGCAAGAGTTGATTTTTGTGGCACGAGCCCCAAAACATGGAACTGGCCGCGTCACCGTGGTACTAGCCGCTCATTCCTCAACCGCTCAGCGCCAAGATTCGTCACTACGGCTGAGCTCGGTCTGCACCGCGAATTCGCCAATCCTGATTAACGCATTCAAAATCATCGGCTTGCGCGGTCCGCCGACCGTTCAACAATGGAGCACCCCGCGCACACTCTACTGAGGACGCACCCTCACCAACGGCCGCGGCGTCCAATTCAGCCCCACCGCAAACGTATCGTCCGTCCCCACCAGATCCGACCCGCTAAACGCGCCCGCCAGTCGAACCGCCAACTCCCGGCTCACTTGCCAGTTCACCCCCAAATCGAAGTTCAGGCTGAGCTCGGTCCGCGAGTTGGAGCGCGCCCCACAACTGCCGCACAGGTCAATAGACGCCCTCGGGTGCAGGTATGGCGTCAGCGACATCCCCTGGTCCAGCTCGAAGGTGTGCCCCAAGCTCACCCCCACCGGCAGCCGCACCAGCGAGCCTCCCGTCGCGAACGACGCCCCGGCACCCACCGTCATCAGCATATCCAACGGCTGCTCGGCCGTCGACTTGACCAGCTCCTGTCCCACCGACCCGCCGGCAAACAGTAACAGCGTACCGCTGCCCTTTCGGTCCGCCACCCCCGCGTCCAGCTGCCAATGGCGTCCCGCCTTCCACCCCTCGCGCCACTGAAAAATGGCCGTGGTACCGGTGCCGCCCGTCAATGCCGCGGTATAGTCGCGCGTGGAAGCACGCGGGAGTTGCATCGACGGATAGTTGAACGCCTGCGCCCCAACCATGCGCGCCGTTCCAAGGCCCAACGCAACGGCCGACACGGTCAACACCACACACAAGGGACGAAACGCAGATCCTGCAGCCATCGGCACACCTCGGAGCGAGAAAGAAGCGAGAGACGTATTGTACGTTAACGCCCCACCGCGGTTCCATCCCTTGGTTCCATCCGTTCGCGACGGAGCGCACATTTCGTGTATGCCATTTGCGAAAGGTTGGTCGCCCGTTCGCGTGGCGCTGTTGTTCATCGTCGCACTCAGCGCCGCGTCCGCGCGCCTCAGCGCCCAAGCGCCCCGTCTCCGCACACCGACCGACTCGCTCGTCCGGTCGGCGCTTGAGCGCGCCGCCGCGGGCGATACATCCGTGGCACTTGAACTCCTCGAACGCGCCACCGATCAATCGCCGCGTGATGCCAACGCGCTGTATTGGCGCGGCCTCATGCTCTCACGCACAACGGCGCTCTCCCTCACCGATACGCCACGGCGATTTCTCGCGGGCTATTTGCTGGGTCGCGCCAATGATATCGACCCAACCAATCCGCGGTACCTCATTGAACTGGGTCGCATTCGGCTCAAGACGCCCATGCTGCGCATCGAAGCCGAACGCATGTTTCGCAAGGCACTCGCCGTCGCGCAAGCCAATGGCGATCCTGTGCAACTGGCGGAGGTGGCCTTCGAGCTCGGCACGGTCAAGGAACGGCGCTATCTCTCGGGACGCGATCGCTACATGTACACCACGCTCAACGTCATCTTCGATCCCATCGCAGCCCGCGCTCGGCTGCACTACACACGCGAGTTCCTTGAGCATCTGTCACAACCCATCGAGAACTCGGCCCAGATCGATCGCCTCGATGCCGAAGCGATGTTCCGCCGCGCTCTCGACGCCCTGCCAACGCACGCACCGAGCGCGGTCGCGCTGATGGGTTTGTTGTACGACGAGCGCCGCTTTGCGGAGATGGCCGCAGTCGCCGCGCCAATCGTGGCACTTGATACCGCGTCGGCGCGCGTGCTCCTCGCCTCAGGGTTGGCCGCCTATCGCACCGGGCAACTCGCCGCGGCCGAATCACTCTTCACGCGCGCCCTCACGCGGTTCTCTCCCGCCGACCAGGCGGAGCTTACAAGCCTTGGCCGCATCTCGCGACAAAGCGACTCCGTGCGATACGCCGAACTGAATGCCGACGAGCGCGACCGTACAGCGCGCGCGTTTTGGGAAGCGGCAGACCCGGTGCTTTCAACGCCTGAAAATGAAGCACGGCTGGAGTTCTGGGCGCGCATGGCGTATGCCGACCTGCGCTTCACCGATAGCGACACCCGGCAGCTGGGATGGAACACAGACCGCGGAATGATCATCGCCCGGTACGGCGAGCCGCCGGTGGTCGCCACCTTCGCCCCGACGTCAGATGCCGATGCGCGGGATGCGATCGGACGCGTGATCACGGTCTGGTACTACCCGCGCACGGAGACCGAATTCGTGTTCACGGGGCCTGCCGCCATGAACATCGCCTTCTTCGCCGGCAACCATCGCGGGTACGCGGAGGAACAGCGCGAAGAAGCGCCATTTCTCCTGGACAACGTTCCCGCTGCGCTTGGCGTCGACACGATCCCGGTCCAATTGGTTCGGTTCCACGGCACGACGCCCACACAGAGCGAACTGCTCGTTGCCGCCAGTATTCCCGTCGCAAAGCTGTACGCGAACGCCGAGATTGATCGTGGACGACTTGAGCAGTCGTTGTGGGTGGGTCCACTCGCGGCACTAGCCATTGCGCGTCGAGACACCGTGACGGTGGCGCTTCCCGCTCCGGCACGGATGTCGCGCGTCTGGCTTGATACGCTCACCGCCGGCGCGAACTATCGCATGCGGGTGGAATCCCGCGATGGTGCGTTGCAGGGCGCGGTTGGCCGGGCGCAGGCAGACTTTACCATGCTTTCGAACGAGACCGGTCGGCTTTCCGTGAGCGACCTGCTGTTCGCCGATCGCGTGTCTGCGAGCAGGGCACTGAGCAACACCGAAGGTCGCGCCGACACGCGGTCCGCGTCGATTGGGCGGTGGAATACCATCGGGCTTGTGCCACGGGGCGACGTGACGCTCGTGCAACGCGATACCTTTGCCGTCTACTGGGAAAACTACGGATTGGCGCCTGACGTAAATGGTCGCGTCACCTATGATGTCCGGTTAATCATTACACTCGAACAGATCGCGCGCAGCAACGGCGTGAGCCGTTTCTTTGGCGGTCTCTCCGACATCGTGGGACTGAGCGCGGAAGGCGATCAGCAACTTGGGCTGCGCTTCGAGCGCACTGAAGCGCTTGAGGGACGTGATCGTGTACCCGACGTGGTCACGTTGGGGTTGGGCAGTGCGCCAGCCGGACGCTATCGCCTTGAGCTGATTGTCACGGAACGTGCGAGCAAGCGCGTCACACGGACACAGCGACAATTCTTCATCAGAGAGTGAATTCCATGCCAAAGCCTCCGCAGCCTGTCACGCCCCCGACGTTTGGACGGTTCGAAGAAATAGCAGATGACACATGGCGTGTGGTGAAGCGTGCGACGAAGCGTGTCGCGCCACTGTTCGCGTTGACGCTCTCAGTGCACGGCGTAATGCCGACGGAGGTGTTGGCGCAACGCGTGCCCCCACCAACGCACAGAGGTACTGGTGGCGCGTCCGACCTGTCAGCACAGAACGGGAGCACGCGCCCGGCTGGTCGGCGCTTGGCGCGATCCAGCGCCTTCGGAGCGCTCTCCGGAGCGATCCTTGGCACAGGATTCTACTTCATGAGCGATCGTGGCGCGCGATCAAATGGCTGCCAGCCACTGGACTGCGCGATCCCATTTCTCACCCTTAGCGGCGCGATTGCTGGGCTCTTTATTGGTCGCGAGCGCGAGGCGCAGCAGCGCGCACTCGCTCCCCGCGCCGGTGAGTCGATCAGCTTCTCATTAGCTGAGGCACGCGTCTTGGCCGCGCCAAGTTACATCGATGTGCGCGACTCGCTCTTGGCAGTGGTGAGCGACAGTGGAGCGCAATTGTTCTCTGCTGCGGCATCACCCAAAGCGCTCCGCCGTCGCGCTGGCGGCTTGAGCGCCATGCGCCAAGTCGCCATCGCGCCCGATCGCGGGACCATTCTTCTCGGCACGGGATCAGCCCTCTGGGAAGCAAACTTGCTCAGCGGGCCCGCAACACGATTGGCGGATGGTGCCGTAGACGCACTCGCCACGTCGCGCGATGCTGTGTTGAGTGCCAGCGGAAAACGCCTGCGATTCACGTCAGGCGTTGGCGCAGCCTCGCGGAGCGATTCGCTGGAGTTATCCCAGGCGATTACCGCCATCGCGCACGACGAGACCGCCAGCGCGTGGTGGGTGGCGACGGATTCGCAGATCGTGCAGGTGAGTTCGACTGAAGGGAGGCTGACGCTGACGAGCAAGGTGCTTTCGCTGCCAGCCGGCGCGCGGGCCATCGCCACGAACGGCGAGTGGATTGCTGCCGCACTCGGCGATGCCGGGGTGATCGCTTGGCGGCGCGATGGCGCTGCCGCGGATACGCAGAATGCCGTTCGCGTAGAGAACGAGCCGAGATTTGCCTACGACCTGGCGTTCCTGGACGGCGTCTTGTACGTCGCGGGTGGAGTGGACGGAGTCTTTCAACTCTCGCTCACACCAACACCACGAGTGGTTGGGTCGTCGCGGCAGGTGCGATTCGCGACGACAGTACGCGCCGGCAACGGAGTGCTGTGGGTCGGAGACCGCAACCGCATCAGCGTCGTAAGAGTAACCCCGTAGCGCCTGCTGCCTCTCAAGCCGTCATTGGGCAGTCGCAGCGCTCGCCGCTGTCGGCGGATGACATGCAAGTGGCCTGACTAACATGCAGGTGGCCTGACCAGCAAAAGTCGATCGCCCGCCCGGAGTATCTCCGGACGGGCGATTGAACTTCCTGCCACCAAATGCAAGTCGGTGCGACTAGCGACCGCGAACCGACTTCGGCAGCGTGGCTTCCAGCACTGTGTTCGGACCCATGACTCCTTCCTGTGACGCCTTCGCCTGCAGATTGACACGAACGAAACCGTAGTTCAACCACGCCGGTGTGGTGTTCGCTGCAGCGATCGTATCGGTCGAGACACGCGTCCCCATCGCGAAGATGACGCGAGGCGTATCGAAGACGAAGTCCGGAGCAGGGTTGGTCTTGTCGGCTTCGTACAGCGAGATCCGCAAAGGATACGGCGTTTGCCGCCGACCAAGGTAAACAGTGCCATTAAACCGGCCCGTGGTGTCGAGCTTGATCGCGAACAGGTTGTAGTAGTAGCCGACCGGCGGACGCAGGTAGTTGGAGTCGTTGGCAATGAGGATCTTGCCGCGCACTTCAACCCGTCCACGAGGAACGATCGTCATCGAGCCGACGCCAGCGGTGCTACTGGTGGCAACGACGTACTCCTGTCCCGCAGTTGGGCTTCCGGCGTTCGCCGCGAGAGGCACGCGGGGGGCAAACGTGCCAAACCGAATACCAGCGTTGTTCGCCGTGGCCTGGCTCCGTCGCGCCCAGAGCGAGCGCACTTCACCGGGTGCAGCGCCCGGCGTCGCACCTTCGATGCTGACGAGCACGACATTCAGCGAATCAGTCGCCAGCATGCCGGTGGCCGTCGCACGCGATGTGGCGACACGGAACGTTCTGTTCGGTCCGCCCGAGCGGAACCCGGTCACCCCGGTCACATTCGTCACCGTCGGGGTGAAGATTGGATCACCAGCCGCATTGATCGTCGAGTCAACCCGTGTGGTGCGAATGTCGAGCGCCGTCGCACGCACGAACTTGGTCGCCGAATCGTTGGCGAACCACACCGTGTAGGTGCCGGTGGTCAACGAATCCAGTCCGGACAGCGTGACGATGACGGAGTCAGCAGCCGGATTCGCCGAGGCCACGATCGCCGCGGGGAAGTTGACGAAACCGCGCGGAAGGTTTGTGGCGGTCCTGACGAGCAGCGTGCCGAACCCCAAGTCCCCATAGGGCTCAAGGGTCGTTGAGCGCGTATCTTCACACGCGCTGGCAATCAATACCGCAGCGCTGATGGCGCCGATTCTGAAGAGTCGCATGGAGGCCATGGGTTAATTGCTCCCGCCGACACCACCAGGGAGATAGCGGAACCCCAGGGTGAACATGGTGTTCAAGGCGGTGTTCTTCGCCGCTGGGGGAGCCGGGAAGTCCTCGGGGAACGGGTTGTTCAATTCGACGCGCCCAGCCGCCGGATTGAGAAAGGCCCTGCTGTAGTTGCGCATCTGCACGGCGCGTGCGTCAAGCTGCACGCCTACGCGGTCGCTCAGCTTGAACCACACACCGGCGCCACCAACCAACGACATCTCGTTCTTCCTTCGATCTTTGCCATTGACTTGCACGTCGGTGATCATCGTGTAGTTGCCAACGCCACCGAGCAAGAACGGGCTGAGCTTCTTGCCGGGAAGTCGCACGAGACCGAAGGCGCTGATGTGCAGCGTGTTGATCGGTTGACCGAGGGCCTGATAGTAGACCGAATCACCACCGCCAACGCCAGCGTTCCCGTAGCGCAAACGCGCAACGAAATCTTCGCGGCGCGTGTTGGACCGCATCACGTCAACGCTGGTGCCAATGCCGAACCACTTGTTCAGTGAGTATTCGGTATCGAGACCAATCACGCCGCCGGTGTTCATGCTCGCCGACCGTTCGGGCGAGATAGAACCAAGACGGGTAACGACCGCGAACTGCTTGTTCTGAACCTGCGCCGAAAGTGCCGTCGTGGAGACGGCAAGGAGGGCAACGGCCCGAAGGAGTCGGCTCATTTGCCCACCTCGAACGAGAAGATCTGAATGTTCTGCAGCGCGCCCGCCGCCTCGTAGGAGTAGTCAAAGCGCACGTTGCGACCAAGCACCGGCAAACGCAGACCGAATCCACCGGTCAGGCCAACCTGGCCCGCTCCACCACGGTCGCGATCGTCGTTGTACAGCCGCTTGCCACCGCGCACGAACAGCAAATTGCGGAAGCCGTACTCGGCACCAATCGCATACTGGGTGCTGTAGTCCGTCGCGTCGGTCACCGACAACTCGGCGTTGATCGTATTCTTTCCACTCGCCCCGCCCAACATGGAGTTGGCGCTTCCAAGGATGTCGGCGCCGACTGAGAGTCGGAATTCGACGGGAATTTCGGTGTCTCGCGTGAAGAACTGCACGCGACGCTGCTCAGGGAGCTGAGAACCGTCATTCGTGGTAATCAGGCGTTGAATAAGCGCGCCGTTCGCGCGCGCCTGACCGCCAACGTTCTGAATCGCGCCACCCAACGTCAGTCCGTACAACCCGGTGTTGAACTGCGTCCCGATGTCCAGAGCCACCCATTTCGTTCCGGCATCCGGAATGCCTTCCGAGATGTACTTGACCTGACCACCAACAGACAACCGATCGGTCAAACGTTTCGCATAGCCAACGCCGACCACCGTCGAGGTCCACTCGAAGTTGTTGCCGCCAAGCGCTTCGCCGAACGGGTTGAGTTCGGTGGTTCGGCGAATTGGGCCCGAACCCAGCGTGTTCAGGTGAAAACCGACCACGCCACCAAGCGCCGGGATAGACGCCGCGGCGTAGGTCTGCTGCAGTCCAAGATCGTCGTACAGGTTCTGGCGGCCTGCGGCGGCCGAGAAGGACTCCGAGGCGGCGGCGCCGGCGGGATTCCAGAACCACGCCGTTGGACCTGCGACGGAGCTGCCGACGGCCCCGGCCATCGCGCCACCGCGCGCGCCGATACCGATGTGAAGAAAGTTGGCGCCACGGGTACCCTGACGATTCGGGGTATCCTGCGGCGTCGGGAGAATTCCGCCCGGCCCCTGAGCGCTGGCAGACGCACTCAGGAGGACGGTGGTAGCGCCAACGGCGCCAATAGTGCGAAGGATGTTCATCGCCGCTCCGTTATCGGATGATCACGAACTTGCCGCGCTGCACCAACCCATTGCCTGTCGGGCCGGTCGCGGTAAGGACGTAGAGGTAGAGTCCCGAACTCATGTCGAGCCCTTCACGAGTGCGCAGATTGAAGGGCAGATCACCCGTCAAAGCGTTGTTGCCGGTGTACAGCAAGTCGCTCTTCTTCCACGTGAGCTCCTGCAGGAACTGGCCAGAAACCGAGTAGACGCGAAGCACCCCTTCCTCAGGCGCTCCGGTGAAGTAGATCCGTCCCGTAGGTACGCGGCCGGCGATTTGGTCGACATCCGATCGCGCCAAGTACGGATTCGGCACCACAGACACGCGATTGAGATCGGCCTTGTTCACAACGGTCTTCGCAGAGAACGGCGTCGCAACCAACTGCACGACCGAGCGTGGATCGAAGGTGCGCGCGAGGTCGAAGACCTGCGTCCAACCGGTCGCAACCGGCAGATACCCGCCTGCCGTGGTGGCGCCGCGCGTGTTGATCACGATCGGGTTACAGGTGCCCGCGTCAGCCGTCGGTCGCACACCGGTGGCGTTGTTGCCCGTGTTACACGCCACGAGGAACCGATTGATACCGATCGAATCGGCGAGGACCGGGATCGGCCGGAAGCCGTTCGGACCATCGGCCTGCACCACCACGTACCGTGCAGCGCCTACGCCGACGGAACTATCACGCTCCACCTTTTGCAGCGCGATCAACGTGTCGCCAGGCAGCCAGAGCGAATCGGGAATCGTCACGCGAATGGTGTCGTTGCCCGAGCCAAGCAAGCGCGTATTCGAGCTACGCGCCAGCATCGCAAACTTGACCGCCTCCGTGCGCCCGTCGACATCGCGGTAGGACATCGTGAATGGCACCCGTACCCGCTGGAGCGGACGGGCAACAGTGGCTCCAACCAGCGTGCCAATCGCCGCCGACGTTTCCGTGATCGTCGTCGATTTGGAAACGACATCCGACAACGACGCCGTCACGGCACCCTGCAGGCTTGATGCAGGATCAATCCGGAACGGCGCACGTGGCCCCCATGGGTCGGTCAACCACGTCAGCGTGTACAAACCGCCCTTGGTCCGCTTGTTGCCGGCCCCGATGATCACCTGCACTTGAGGAATGAACGTGCGGGCCTGAACGCCGAGCGTATCGTTGACCCCGCGCAACGTGAAGTTCCGATCACGGAGTGCACCAAACGGCGTGAGCTCCTGCACAAAACCGGTCGCGCCGTTGGCCGAGTCGCGAGGCACCACCGTGTATCCAGGATACAGCGGCGACGCCTGCTGATCACGTTCGCGATTGGCCGCGTACATGTCGTTGATCACGAAGATCGGCTTGTTGTCACCGGTGACCCAGGCATAGCCCGGGTTGCCCGCCGGAGAGACAATGGTGTCGATGAAGATACGCGCCGATCCGGACGTGCTGCGCGGCACACCCGGCAGCACGAAGTTCACGCCGTTTCGGATCGGAATGTTCTGGTTGACACTGAACGACTGGTCACGCGCCACGAAATTGGGCACGGCCGGTCCGGCCGGCGACGCCGAAGCCGCCGGAAGCACCCATCGCACGTTCACCGTCGTCGTGGTCGCACTCGTGACCGTGTCGATGGCCTTGCGGATGATAAACTGGTTGCCGTACACCATCCGCGAGGTACCGTTCACATCGTTCGATACCGAGCCGTACACCAATGACTGGGTGGCGTTACCGGAAATCGTGAGCGTGTCCACCCGCGCAAAATTGCGGCCCGCCACGTTCGTGATCGGCGCGTAGAATTGAATCGCCGACGGTCCCGATGACGACAAGCTCGAGTTGATCGTGTCGTTCGGGAAGCCCAGCGTATTCTGCACGTCGGTCACGATCAGCCCAGCGGCCGTCGAGTCGACGATGCGGAAGTCCGAGAAGCCGCGCGTGCGGGTGACCATCGCATAGGTGTAGTTGCGACCGGCCATCACAAACTCCTGCACACTCCCGGTGACGGGCACACCAGCGGTGTACAGCGACGTGGCCCACGGACGCCACGGGAAGGAGATCTGACCATTGTCCACCGTTCGCGTTGGCGCCGCGATGCAGGTCGCCGAGTTCCCCGACGTGGTGGTGTATGTCGCGCCAGCGTCACACGACTTGAAGATGTACACCGCCGCGAGGTTGTCATTGGCTCGCGCCGAGAGCCTGGACAACAGGCCCGGGTTGAGGCGCAAGACGCGACGCACAGCAGCGTCACCGGCGATGGAGTCATTCCGCACCTTGTTCACCAACCGCACCATGAACGGATCGATCGGGTTGATTTGCGGATACCGGATCGTAACCTGCGCGCCAATGCTGGCGTCGGCGATACCGAATCGAGTCGAGTCAATCAGTTCGGCCGACGACAACGTGTAGGTCCGGCCGACCTGAACCGCCGGTACCGCGAACGGCTGCGGCCCCTCGTAGTTGGTCAGGTAGCTGTTGATCGCGCCGTCGACCCGCTGGCGGATGCTGATCGAGTCCGGGCCCCACGAAAACGCCCACAGGAACTGCGTGGTGTCGTTGGCGCGCAAGCGGAACGGACCCGCCGATGTCGTGTTCAGGATGTTGCCGAAGTTGTTCCGGTAACCGCCCGCGATCGTGTCCGAATACAGGGCGACGCAACCACTGCGGCCGCAGGTCGGCACAAAAATCGTGTCCTGCACGCCGTCATTGTTGTAATCCCACTTTCCAAACGCTTGCCCAGTCAACGGGTTGGTCTGATTGCCCGGAATGAACTTGTTGAACTTGGCGTTTTCGATCGCCGGGAACGTGCCGCTCCAATCTTCTGGCTGGAAGAGCGTAACGTAGTTCGCCAGAGTGAAGTCGGACGGATTGCGACTGTCCAGGTAGTTCGGCTCGGTCGAGGAGATCATGCCGAAGCCGGACCGCATCGAACGATTGATGTTCTGGCCGGTCTGCCCGAACGAATTTGCCTTCGCGTGATTGAAGGTGATCGTATCGTCGGCGAGCGGGCTTGACGGATTGAAATAGGGGCTCGTCGGATCGCTGAAGCGCTTGTTGCGCATGTCACCCAACGGCGACTTCAGCAGCGTCATGGTATAGACGCCCTGTTGGAAACCGATCGTCGTCACACACCCTTGAATGCCCGCACCCGTATACGGACGCGGGTAGGTGGTAGAGCAGTTGCCCGACGTACCGGCCTTCACCGCGTACAGCGTGTTCCGCGTGAAATCGAAGTACACCGAGGCATTCTGGCCGCCGGCGCCACCAAACAGAAATCCCGGGCCAAGGCCGAAGTACAGCGAGTCGTAGTCGATGCCCGTGCCGTACACGTCAGCCGACTTATTGACGATCTGCACCTGATAGAACTGCGTGTTGCGCGTCGCCGGTGCGGCGAACTGCCAGCTGTCGATCCGATACTCAAGACCAAGCGGATATCCCGGATCCGACGGCGGGCCGGACCCGCCAGGCACCACCGATCCGTACCGCAGTTTCTGCTCGCGATAATAGTCAGACATGAAGCCGTACAAGCTCTGCGTGCCGATGAAGTCCGTGGTGTTCAACCGCGACTGCGGAATACGCCAGTCATCCCACCGAAACCCAGCCTTGTTCGCATTGAACGTGTTCAGCCACACGGAATCCGGCACCGCGAGTTTGCCGCGGAAGCCTTCTGAGCCCCACGTCGGCGTGCAATCCTTCTGCGCCATGAGCGAGAACCCCTCGCGCAGGTAACGGATATCGTCGCGGCAGGTGCTGTTGAACGCCGACGTGACGCCGGAGAACGTCTTGCCAAACTGTCCGTCCGCCGACCCGATCTTGCGGATCTGGGGCGGCACCAACACTTGCCAGTACATGGACGTGTAGCCCAGCGACCCCGCCATGTTGTTGATGCCCGGGTGCACCGCGCGGATCTTGCGGAACTCCGTTGGCGGAGCGCCCGCCACAAAGCCCATCTCGAAAAAGGTGAACACGCCATTGATGATGTGGCCACCAATGAAGTTGTTGCCTTGATTCTCCGAAACCGGACCGCCTTGGTTGGTCACGCCGGTGCGGAAGCCGTCAACCATGCGCAGCGAACCAGCGGCAAGGTCTTCGGCGGCAAAAAGATTAAAGGGATTGCCGCGCGCGATCGGAACGGCTTTTGCCGTCCCGTCTGCGCGCAGGCTGTCGATCGTGGTCACAACGGTCGGATTCTGCCGCTGAGCCAACATCGGCTCGGGCAGCATCGCGGCCGCGACCATCGTGAGCGCCGCCAGCGCGCTCACTGTGGAGGTACGTAGGTGTGTCATCATGAAGTTCGCAGTGAGCGCTTAGAAGTTGATCGTGAGGCCAGTGGCGAAGCTTCGACGGTTACCGATGAACTCTGGCTGGTCGAAGGCGGTCGACGTGGTGGCGTCGCCCGTGTTGCCGATGCGACGGTTGCCGAAGTCCCGAAGGCCGGCATCGCACGTGCCGGTGTTCACAAACACCTGCACGCAGTTGACACGGTCCATCAGGTTCGCGACGCGCAGGAAACCCGAGTACCGAATCGCGCCGATACGGAACCCCTTATCCAGCAGGAGGTCGATATTCGAGATCGCGGGCTGGCGCCCCGAGTTGATGTCCGACGCGTTGGCGATCAGACCAACCGTACCGAACGATGCCGCGCGGACCGGCGTGTACGGAATACCCGCCGTCCGATTGAACGTCACCGTCGCGCGACCGTTACGCAGCAGCTTGCCGGCATTCAGCGGCAGCGAGGGAATGTCCTCGCGGACCTGCAGGAAGAATGACGTATTGAAACGGTAGGTTTGATCGATGTCGGCCACCGTTTCCAACAATTGCACGCGATTCGACTCATCGCTGCGCTCAATTTCGTTCGCCCGATCAGGCGGACGCGAGTTGGTGGTCGCACGCGACATGCCAAAGTTCACGTCATAGCCCCAGCGATTCGCCAAGCGGCGACGGAACTGCGCCTCCAATCCGCGCGAGGCAAGGAAGTCGCCGTTCACCAACACGGTGTACTGCGGCAAGGAGCCGTCATACGTCGATCCGATGTCCTGTGTCGCGCGGCTCTGACGAAGTCCCGACAAACCGGTCTCGGAGCGGTTGAACACCGCCACCTGGATCGAGTAGTTACGCCCGATCTCGGTGTTGTAGCCGACTTCATACTGCTTCGCCTGCTCCAGCAACAGGTTGGGATTGCCAACGAATGCCGGGTTGTTGGTGGAGATGTTCGGCGCGCACTCGTTCGTGCCAGGCTTCTTCTGAGCCGTGGAGCAATACGCGTCACCCGGGCCGGCCACCGTGCCGATACCCGTGTTGCGGTACCCGTTGCCATACAGCGGCACCATGGTGTACCGACCGGCGTTAAAGAACACCTGCGACTTCTCAGTCAGCGGGAACGCGATCGCGATACGCGGGCTGAAGGCCGTACGCGCCTTCGCCTCAGAGAAGTCATCCAATTGGGCAATGGACGCCGCGCTGTCCAGCAAAATCGACCGCTGAGAGACCGGGTTGATCCGACCGGCCGCGCATCCCGCCACGCCGTACGGCTGACCCTGCGCGTTCACGAGCTTCCGGCCGCCCACCGTCGCGCCGTCACACACTTCACGCGCGGAGGTGTTGTTGGTCGGGTTGAATGGGTCGGTGAAGCCAAGACCCTTCGCGACACCATAGTCAAAACGCCCACCAAGCTTGATCGTGATGAAATCGTACTCGATGATGCTCTGAATGTATCCCGCGGCCTCGATCGGCTTCGCGCGATACACCTGCGACGTGGTCGGCTGAATACCGGAGTTGGCGCCGAACGCGCCGATGTCCTTGTAGACCAGATCATGCTGCACGAACTGCGCGCCGACCTGCAAGTTGTTGTGGTCCGTGACCTGCGACTGGAGGTCGGCCTTGAAGGTGCGCGTCGTAAAATCCTCGCCGCCGTACACGCCATCAACAACGCCGGCATTGGGAACGCGATCACCGCCGGCAACGCCCGGCGACGGGCTCAGAAAGCCCTGGTCAAAATTGGGACGGAAAAACGGTCCCGGTTGGCAGGTGCCCAAAAAGTACGGGCAGGTCTGGCGTTCAAACGTGGTCTGACCAAAGCGCACCTGCAAATTGCTGCGGCCGAAGCGCTGTTCCAGCGAGCCGATAATCACACGACCCTTGTCTCGCACCGACGGCTGCAGCAGGTCCTGCGACAGCCCGTTGCCGACGTCCGTCAACACGAACAGCGAGTCGGCCCGGTTGGTGACCAGCTTGAGCGGATCACCACGGTAGTTGTAGTACAACCGACGATCATAGCCGCGCGTGGAGCGCTCAGCGCCCACGGCCGTCACCTTGATCGTGGTATTGTTGAACGGCAGGAACGTCAATTTTCCGACCAACTGCGAGTTCTGGTTACCGCCGTATCCCTGCCAGCCGCCGTTCAAGTCGCGCGCCGAGGCGGGGAGCTCGTCTTCGCGCACGACCGGTGCGTTGACGGTGAACACGTCATTGTCAAAGCGCAACACGCGCGCCGCCTGGCTCTGTACCTGTCCGGAAACGGCGTAGCGCAGCTTGCTCTTCGTTCCGGGGACGGGTCCCGAGAGGTACCCGTTCAACAGATTGAGGCCCAGCAACTTGTCCTGATCGTTTCCGAACACCGCGCCAGGAAGCGTGGAGTTCTGGAAATTGATCGAGCCCGACACCTCCGAACCACCTTCGCGCACGGCCTGATTGATCACGCCCGACAGCGCATTGCCGTACTGCGGGTCCATGCCGCCACGCTGGAAGTTGATCTGCTGGACGGCGAGCGGGTTGAGACTCACCACGTCGCTGCCAAACAGCGGGTTGTTGATCGGCACGCCATCAATCATCGACAACGTCGACCCGCCGCGACCACCGCGCACGCGAATCGGCTGCGTCGTGCTGCGCTGCTCTTCGGCCAGCGAAATCACCGACGTATTGTTCGGGACCTCGGTGAAGCCCTGTTGCAGCGCCAACACACCAGCGATGCTGGTCACGGGCAGTGACTGGATCTGCTCAGCCGTCACGACCGACGACGAGCCAACCTGGTTACGCTCAATGAGCGGCGCCTGATCGGCTTGCACCGTGACCGCGGCCAGTGTCTGGTTGGACGAGCGCAGCTTGAAGTTCACGTCGCGCGTGCCGTCGATCGTCACCGTCACGCCAGCCGTGATCGTGCTCTGATAGCCAAGTCGGCGGGCCTGCACGCTGTACGTGCCGGGCGGCACCTGAATGATGAAGAAGCGGCCGGCCGCGTTGGTGGTCTGGCCGAGGGTCGTGCCTTGTACGACCACGGCGACGCCTTCGATCGGTCGACCGGACTCCATGTCGGTCACGATACCGGTCAACTTACCGGTTTGGGCCTGTGCAACGGTAATCGGTGCGGCCAGGGCGGCACCTAGGACCGTCGCAAACAGCCAACGACGTCCGAGAAACTTCATCTGCTCCTCCGGGAGGGTTGTGCTACGGGACGGACGCTCAGCGAACAGACAAACGCCAAACGCGTGCAACGTCGCGCCGGCACCACCGCTCCGCTCAGGAAACACCTGAGCCGATCGAGGGTACCTGCACGACACTGACAAAGCCGGCAACAGGGCGAAGCACGGCTGGAAACGCAAACGCCAACGCAAACGACATCTCCGCCAAGATCAACGAACAGCGCCTTGGCGAGCGCCACCCTCACACGCTGGGCAGCTATCTGCCCCGCGCAGTCAAAATGTCCGGTATCGCATGAAATCGATTGCGACCGGGATCACAGCCTGCGGGAAGCTAGCGCTATCCCGGAGACTGTCAACGTTCTTGTACGCCTTCTGTTGCAGACGTGTACCAGTTTCCCGGCTCACATCGCGACAAATGCCGTCCGACCGACGAAACAGCCTCTTGGTCCCGCGATCACGCCGGTACCAACACACGACACAACCACGCAGAGCGGTCGTTCGTCACCGCGTCAATCTCAACCCCCCGTGCGAACGCGTACGGGAAATCGCGTACCGAAAATCGCGTACGAAAACATAGAAGGCGCGAGGCAACCGCCACGCGCCCCCCGCACCCCGACTCCACAAAAAAAAAACCCACGGGAGGCTT
>JANOPS010000019.1:0-10302 GCA_031421995.1 Gemmatimonadaceae bacterium | reverse complement strand
ATCGTTGACGACGAGGTCGTGCGCGCACTGGGCGGCGTGCAGGCGTATCCGACGTCGCTGCTCCTGGGACGCGATGGCCGGGTGCTGCACAAGGTGGTGGGGCCGATTGGTCCGCTGTCGTTGGAGCCGGCGATACGGCGTGCGCTGGCCCGCGCGTCGCTTGCGCCGTAAGCCTGACAATGCTGCCTCTGGACACGTCGGGCGTAAGTACCCCACTATCCGACATGGAGCACTTTGATCTCGCGATCGCGATCGGCCCCGACGACATCGATGACCTTGGGCACGTCAACAACGTCGTGTACTTGCGGTGGGTCCAGGAGGTGGCCGTCGCGCATTGGCGCGCCGCGGCGTCCGCCGAAGAGCGGGCGGCGGTGGCGTGGGTCGCACTGCGCCACGAGATCGACTACAAGCATCCAGCGCGCCCGGGCGACCACATCATTGCGCGCACCTGGGTGGGCACGGCCGATTCGTACCGGTTCGAGCGACACACCAAGATTCTGCGCGCGGCCGACGCCAAACTCCTCGCGCAGTCACGCACGCTGTGGTGCCCGATCAACTGGACGAGCGGGAAGCTCACCCCCGTGAGCGATGCGATTCGCGAGCGATTCTCGACCGGCAGTGCACCGTGACCCCATCACCGTCCCCAGCACCGTTGGCCACCTGATGATGCCACTCAACTTTCTCCGAATGGCCGCACGCCACGGCGTCGCGTGCTTCGATCTTGCGCGGCAGTGCCACGCGATCGGTATGGTGCTCGCGATGGCGATCACGCCGGTGTTGTCGCCCGCCCAAACGACGAACGACGCGCCGCTCACCGCCGCCGCCGTTCGCGCCGCCCGCGCCCGCTCCAACGCGGCCATCGCCGCGCACGACACCGCCGCGCTCGTCGCGCTCGCGTCGCTCTCGTATCACTCGGTGAGCTCGCGCAACGTGCATACGAACGGGCGCGCGGGCGTCGGCGCGCAGTATGGCGGCACGTTTGCCGCGCTGCCTGACGTGCTGTACGTGCGCACACCGCAGGAGGTGCGCGTCTACGCCCCGTGGGCGATGGCCGATGAGCGCGGCACGTGGGTGGGGACTTGGACGGAGCCGGATGGGGGTGTCACCATCCGCGGCCGCTACACCGCCAAATGGCGCCGCATCGACGGGGTGTGGTTGCTGGAGGCGGAGGTGTTCACGCCGCTCACGTGTCGCGGGTCATCCTACTGCACCAGACCACCTGATCAGCCGAAGTAGACGCGGCGAAGCGCCTCTTTGACCCTCCTCGGCCACTTGGGCGTGGACGCGCGCCCTTTTCGGGCATAAAGTTCGGCAGTCGCCGTATCCCCGTCCCAGCGGAGCTGCTCATGCATCGGAATCATCGCTTTGTGGCATTCGGCGTTCCCCTGGTACTCGCGGCGATAACCATCGGCGCGGGTGCCGCGTCGTGGAGACCATCGCTCACCGGTACCATGGCACGTGAATCATTCCAAGCGCGCGAGATACGTGGTGTTCAGGCGCACTTCGATAGTGTCCTCCGCGAACTGCACACGGCTGTGCCCACGCGTCTCACCAGCGCACAAACGGCAGGTCGCGAGCGCCTGATCGCCACGTTACAGGGGTATCGCGATCGCGCGCAGTTTCCTCGCAACTACGATTTCAACGAGGAGACCCCGTACTTTGTCGATCGGAAGACCGGCACGCGGTGTGCTGTGGCGCATTTGCTGGAGTCAACGATGCGTCATGACCTGGTCAATCGCATCGCGACGACCAACAACAATGTGCGAGCGGCAGATCTGTACGCCGATACCGCGTTCGTCTCATGGCTGGACCAACATGGGCTGACGGTCGCCGATGCGGCGCGGATTCAGCCGTCGTACCCTGGTGACGGAGGGACGCAAGGACTTGGTACGATCACATACATCGCCGCTGGGACGCTGATTGCCACGGTGGCGACGACGGTGGCGACGTCTGTTGGTCTGACCGCGTGGAACCTGACAGGAAACCGCAGCGGTCGACACAAGAAGGCGGCGGTCTTGGGATTGGTAACCGGACTCGGGACCACCGTGCTAGGCGGCGCCTTCGTTGCGCAGGGAACGCAACACGGCGAGCAGCAGGTTGGCCTGACTGGTGCCGCGGTCGGTGTTGTGGGGATGGTCGCGGCAGCGAACGCGTTGTCGAATCGAACCACACGTGATCGGGCGATGAATGACACCGTCCGTGCGACGCCACCCACCGCCGAGCGCCACACGCGCGGCGGCGTTACCACCACTATTTCGCCGCTCGTTCCGCTCACGCGAATGGGTGGTGCTGGCGTTGTCGTGTCGCTGCGCTTTTAGCAATTCGGCGGCTGAGAGGAAGAGCGCGGCACCACGACGGCGACCGCATGCGATCTGACCAGCGTGACCTTGCGCGAACGACGCACACGATGCCGATTATGCCGTTCACCGGTCTCTGACGCAGACACAGGGGGAAACCATGGGCATCGCGCGCAAGGTGGCGATTGGCGTTGGCAGCGTATTGGGATTGCTCGTTGTGGCGGGCGGCGGTGGGTTTGTTTGGGCGTCGAGCACAGCCGCTTCGAAACTGGCGGCCACGCATGAGGTGCATCGCGTCGACTTTCCGATCCCCTTCCCATTGACGGAGGCGGAGCGTGCGACGCTCGGCAACGCCGACCCAAACGTGGTCGCCACGGAGCGCGCGGTCGCGCGCGGGAAGCACCTTGTAGAGTCGTTCTACGCGTGCGGCGAGTGCCACGGACAGGACTTCGGCGGCGGCGTGATGGTGGACGACCCCGCTATCGGGAAGATTCTTGCGCCGAATCTCACGCTCGGCAGCGGCTCGCGCACGGTGTCGTACACTGCCGCAGATTGGGATCGGATGGTGCGCCACGGCGTGAAGCCGAGCGGTGCGGGATCGCCGATGCCATCAAAGGACTACTTTGCCATGTCCGACCGCGAACTGTCCGATGTCGTATCGTTCATTCGCTCGCACCCGCCGGTGAATAAGACCGTGCCAGCGGTAGCGCTCGGTCCGGTGGGTAAGGTGCTGGTCGCAACGGGTCAGATTGAACTCTCCGCTGACGTGCACCCCATGAAGCACGCGGTCGATCATGCGCCGCTTCCACCCGACGCCGTGGCCGATGCGACTTTTGGCAAGCACCTCGCGCAGACGTGCACCGGGTGCCACCGCAGCAACTTCGCAGGCGGCCCGATCGTTGGTGGCCCACCGGAGTGGCCGCCGGCCGCCAACATTACGCCCACCGGCCTCGCAGGGTGGACGTACGACGATTTCCTGCGCGCGCTCAAGGAGGGCAAAAGCAAGAACGGCGCGATGCTGCGCGAACCCATGGCCGGCCTTCCAAAATTTGCGAAAAACATGACGGAGACGGAGCTGCAGGCGCTGTGGGCGTACGTGAAGGACCTGCCACCGCAACCGACAGGGAAGTGATGGGCGCGGCACCGCGCGCTTGAGGTGAGGGGTGAGGAGGGGTGAGGGGAGGAAGGCGTGAGGCACATACAGGCGTGGGCTGTGAGCTCTCAGCAGTGAGGGGAGAGCTCCTGCCGAGGCGTGGGGCTTGAGGGGTGAGCCCTGCTCAGGCCTGAGGCCTCAGGCTGGAGCTCGTTCCTCAGACCTGACACCTCACAGCACACGCCTGTATGTGCCTCATGCCTTCCTCCCCTGACGCCTGAGGCCTCTAGCCTTCTTCATTCTGTGCCTCATGCCTCCCCGCCTCTCGCCAACCGGCCTGCCAACCTCGCCGCTGGCTCGGCGATCGATTGGATTCGCGGCACCCGCACCACGTCCTGATCGCGCAGGCTGCACATGGGAATCACGCCGGCATCAAGCAACGCGTTGGCGTCCTCTTCACGCATCACCACTTCGGCGCACGGCTTGACCGTCGTCACGCCGTCACGACGCACGAGGTGCATGGGGAGTCCGTCCAGCTGCGATGACGCGGTGGACAATCCGGGGCCGCGCTCGGTGAATCCCTGCGCCAGCAACGTCGCGCAGAACAGCGCAGGATTGCCCCATAGGTACGAACCGTGCGCATCGGCGCTCTCGAGTTCCTCGAACGCAAATCGTTCGATGGTCTCGGTGTCCGAGCCGTAGGGCAGGCGCAGCAGCACGCGGGGCATCGCCATCGCGAGATACGGCGCGTGCTCGTGTTCGCGCAATCGCTGCCATGCGTCCATCGCCGATGGTGACATCGAGCCCATGGCGAGGTCCGGATGCGCTTCGGCAATCCATGGCGCGTCGAGCGCGGCCCCAACGGCTGCCAAACGATCGAGCACATCAACGTCGGTTGCTTCGCCGCCGAATGCGTGGTGCGCCACGAGCACGGCCCAGCCTCCCTGTTCCGCCGACGCGCGCGCAGCCAATCGCGCGTACAGTGCAGACGCAGGTGCATCGGAAACACCGTGCATGTCCGCGCACAGCGTTTGGCGCGACACATCGAACAGATGCACCTGCAACCGTTCGTCGGTGTCGATGTGGCGGACCAACCGGAAGACGCCACGCCACAGCGCTTCGAGCGACTGAAACGCCGGATGATGCAACAGTGCGCGCATGGCATCCGCGATCGCACCGTCCACCTGCGCTACGAGTTCGGTTTGTCGTGGGTCGGTGCGCGCCACGAGATGCGGTGCCATGGCGCGCTGTATGAACTCGTAGAGGCTGTCGGTGTTCGTGCGCGTCTCGACTGCATCATCGTCGGGACCATCACCGCCGACGATCGCATCGAGCAGGCTGCCCTGTTGCCGCGTGACGGCTTTGCGCGGCGTGGCGACTGGCGCCGCCAAGTCTGCTGCCGCACGGCCGAACGTGCGTGGGTCGGCGAGTTCGCTTCGCAGCTGTCGCAACCGCTCGAACTGCGGCACGTGCGCGAACAGCTGGTCGGGATGGAAGTCGTCGAGCTCGCGAATGCGCACGTCAACGACCATGCCTTTGCCCAGCTCGAGCTGCAGTGTCGGCGCGACCGCGGCCAAGACGTCGTCGAAGTCATCGCGGTCCACGCGCCACGCGCGATCGGCGCTATTCGCGGCGCCGGTCGCCGACGCCTGACCGCTGAAATTGCCGCAGATGGCCAATCGAAACACGCGTTCTGCCAACGGCTGTGCGTCGTGTGCGTCCTGCCGTGCGCGCGGGTCGCGGCCGGGGTCCTCATCGAGATGGACTTCATACGACGGTCGCTGTTCCTGCATTGAACGGCCCTCACACGGCTGGAGATGCGCAACGTTAACTCCCGCCATGGCAGCTCGTAAGCGGCGCGACCTGCTACGCGACCTGCTACGCGACCTCCACGCGACCTGCTATGCGTACAACTTCACGAAGTCGGCGAACATCCCGTAGGCCGTCGTCTCCGGATCGGGGTCGTGCGACGTGATCGTGAGCCCGCCAGGAAAGACATCGGCATCGACGTGCGTGACCAGCGTCGTACCGCGCACGACGCCAAGAACATCGCCGGGGCTGCACTGCACCGGCCGCACCTGCGCCCGCAGCAGGCCCGCCTCATCGCGGCGCACGTCGCCGACCAGTCGATACGGACGCCCCTCGGCGCCTGCCTGACGCACGGCGTCGTCATGCAGGCCGCGAATCCCCTCGCGTGCCACGTCGTTGGGGCGCAGTTCAGCGTTCAGCAACACATTGGCCACCGCGCACAACTTCACGGCAGAATCCCAGCCATCCACATCGTAGCTTGGGTCGGCCTCGGCGATACCGAGCTGTTGTGCATGCGCGATGCCGTCCGCGAGCGTGTGCCCGCGTTCGATGGCCTCGAGTACGATCGTTGCCGTGGAGGTGAATACCCCGCGGACCGCGCGCAGCCCAGCGAGTGGCAAACACTCGCGCACCAGTGAAAACAACGGTGCGCCGTCCATCACGGCCGTTTCGAAGCGATATTCGCGGCCGCGTGCTGTCGCGAGATCGGTCAGCGCACGATAGCCATGTACGATCGGGCCTTTGTTCGCTGACACGACATGCGCACCATGCTCCAACGCCGCGCGCACGTATTCAAGCGCCGGCTGGCCGGTGTGTGGATCGAGCGCGATCGCCTCGAAGACCACGTCGGCGCGAGTCGCCGCCAGCCATGCATAGGCGTCGCGACTTTCCACGCCGGATGGAGTAGACGGGTCGATCCCGTGGGGATTCGCCCACCAGCCGACCCGGCGACTCGCGACTCCGGTGATGGTGTAGGTGAGCCCGTAGTCACGCGCGAGTTCGTCGCGATGCTTGGCGAGCAACGCGTGCAAGGCCCTCGCCACCGTGCCGAAGCCAAGGAACGCGAGATTGTGCGATGGCATGTTGTCGTAAGATGGCATTCTACGCTACCGGAGCGATATTCTCAGCTTCCCCCGCCGAGAACGTCGCCACTGATAAGTTACCCCACCAATCGCTGGTCACGTAGCGCGATGTTTGCGATCGTCGCGACGGCGCTTCCACTCGCGTCAGCGCAGGCGCAAGCTCCCGTGATCACTGGCCCGCCGGCACCTGTGGCGCCGGCGGTCATCACCCGCGACTCGGCGCAGCATGCCACCGTGCGCGCCATCAAGCTCACCGCGCCACTCTCGCTTGATGGTGTGCTGGACGAAGACGTGTACACCCGCGAGGCCCCATTCGGCGGGTTGATTCAGGTCGCGCCCGACGCCGGCGACCCGGCGACCGAGCGCAGCGACCTCTGGATTACCTACGACGACCGCAATATCTACCTGTCGTGTCGCTGCTACGACGCGTCGCCGCCGGCGGAGTGGATTGTGAATGAGCTGCGGCGCGACACCGGTGGCCTGCGCAACAACGAGCACATCGGCGTGCTCTTTGACACGTTCTACGATCGCCGCAGTGGCTTTGCGTTCTATACCAATCCCCTCGGCGCACGCGCCGACTACTCCATTGTTGACGAAGGTGCGTCCAACACCGACTGGAATCCGGTGTGGACGTCGAAGACGGGACGCTTTGACGGCGGATGGACCGTGGAGATGGCCATTCCCTTCAAGTCGCTGCGCTATCGCGCGGGAACCGACCAAGTGTGGGGCATGCAGATCCGCCGTTCGGTGCGCCACAAGAACGAATGGGACTACCTCACGCCGGTGCCGCGCATTTTGGCCGGACCGCAGGCCCTGAATCGTGTGTCGGCCGGTGGCACGCTGGTGGGTCTCGATCTTCCGGAAACGGGCAAGAACATCGAGCTCAAGCCATACGTCGTCTCTCGTGTCACGACCGACCGTGTGCGCACACCACGCATCACCAACGACTTCGGCAACGAAGTTGGCGGCGACATCAAGTACGCCGTCACGCCAAATCTCACGGCCGATCTTACGGTCAACACAGATTTTGCGCAGGTCGAGATCGACGAGCAACAGATCAATCTGACGCGATTCAGTCTCTTCTTTCCCGAGAAGCGCGATTTCTTTCTCGAAGGGCGCGGCATTTTTGATTTCGCCCGCGGCGGCAACGGCGCGTTTGGTGGCAGCGGCGGCGCCGACACCCCGCAGCTGTTCTACACGCGACGCATCGGACTCGACAACGGCGGCGTCGTCCCGATCAACGTCGGTGGTCGGCTGACGGGAAAGCTGGGCAAGTTCGCGATTGGGCTGATGAACATCGGCACGTCGGGCGACGTGGCACTCAAGGCTGAGCCCACGAACTTCACGGTCGTTCGCGTGAAACGTGACATCCTGCAGCGCAGTTCGATCGGCGCCATGATCACCAATCGGTCAGTCGGCGTGTCGGGTACCGGCACGAACGCGGTGTACGGTCTGGATGGTGCGTTCTTACTCACCCAGGCGCTGACGGCCGGCGCGTACTATGCGCAAAGTCTGACGACCGGCGTGAGCGGCGACAATGCGAGCTATCAAGGCCGGTTGGATTACAGTGTTGATCGGTTTGGCGCAAAGGCCGAGTATTTGTCGGTGGGCGGTAACTTCGATCCGCAGATCGGCTTTCGTCGGCGTTCCGATATCGGTCGGTCGTTCGGCGAAGTGCGGTTCAGTCCGCGACCGAAGAGCCAGGCGGTGGTGCGCAAGTTTACCGGCACGGCGTCGGGTGAGTACGTCGAGAACAGCGCGGGGATTGTGGAAACGCGGATCTGGCGCGGGCATTTCGACACCGAGTTTGCCAGCAGCGATGTGGTGGGGTTGGACGTGACGGGCAACTACGAGTATTTGCGTCGGCCGTTCACACCGGCTGGCTCTCCAGCGGCTATCGCGCCTGGTGGATACCCGTTTTCGGATGTAGCCGTGTCGTACGCGTTCGGTGCGCAGCGGCGCGCGTCGGGCACGATCAGGGTGCAAGCGGGACAGTTTTACGACGGCACTATTCGGAGTGTAACGATCGGACCGGGGAGTACGTTTTCGTCGGCGCGTATTGCCATCCTGCAGCAACTGGCGGTGGAGCCCACCTTCACGATCACGCGGATCGAGCGTCCCACGTCCGCATTCACGACACGGCTGGCACGCGCGAAGGTGGACTATGGATTCACGCCACTGATGTTTGCGAGTGGCCTGTTGCAGTACAACTCGGCCGACCGCGCATTCAGTACGAACCTGCGTTTTCGCTGGGAGTACGCGCCGGGCAGTGAGCTGTTTGTGGTGTACACCGACGAACGCGATGTGCGGGATGACCGGTATGCCACGCCAACGACGGTGCGTGGGCTCAAGAACCGCGCGATTGTGGTGAAGATCAATCGACTGTTCCGGTACTAGGCGTACTAGGACGTACCAGGACGCGCGACGTCGGCGGGCGCTGCGTAGCTACGCGCGCCTCGCACGCGCTTCTACACATGGCACCCGCGCGCGCATCAAAGCGGACAACCGCGATAGCGCCTCGACATCGCCGCCGACCATGACGGTGGTGGCGTGTAGCACGTCGTTCGCCACGCTCGACAACGTGCTCGTTACCTGCTCAATCGTCGAGCGCACTCTTGCTGCGGCGACCCCAAGGTCGGCGGCGAATCGTTGCACGTCGGCCGACGTGAGCGCCTGCGGCAGATAGCTATGCCCGAAACGCATTGAGAGATCCGGCGACAGTGACGGATAGATCTCCGTACTCACCACGTCGTAAAATGGCGCCAGTCGCGGACTCGACGCGGTGTAGAGTAACGCGAAGTTCTTGCCGTGCGCATCGCCGTTGCCGAGGCAGACGTTGGCCACCAACGCGGTGAGCAGATCTTGCAGATCGTTGGCGGGTCGCCCGCTATACCGACGTATCGCCTCGGCTACATCGCGCACACCGGGTCCGCCGTCGCGCTGGTATTTGCGTCGCGGCAGTCGGCCGGTGATCTGACACAGGTCTTCCTGATGGATGCGCGTGATCGGCGATGGTGACAGCGCGTCCGATGGCGTGGTGTGCACGCGGTCAAAGCGCTCGACCGCAATCAGTGACGGACCGTTCGTATCGTCCGCACTCGCCACGGCGGTGGCCGCTGGTACCCTGAGCCCGAGCGCACGATAGAACGCGAGGCACGCGAGCTCGTTCGCCACCAGGCCGTCGTAGCGTCTGCTCGCCTGCTTGATGATGTGCGTGCCCGCGGCGCCATTGAGCGGGAGATGCCAGGTATCGTTGAAGCGGCGCAGTACCAGCTTGCGTTGCACACCACTCATCACCTGTCGACTTTCCAGCATCGCGGCGGTGAGCCGCTCACTGTGCCGCTCATCGAACAGCGCTGAAAGTTCTGCCACGCTCAACTCGCGGTAGCTCGCGGCCGTCGGGCGCTCCACGCCGTGCGTCCAGACCGAGACGGCGCCGGCGCACTCACCGCCCACGCTTCCGAGCAGGCCGGCAACATCCGTCCGATCATGCTGCCTCGCGCGCGCGAGTTCATCGCGCGTGTCCGATTCAAGCAACAGATTGTCGAAGAACACGAGCGTCTCGCGATGACCGTAGGTCGACGGGCGCACGGGCAATCGGACAGACAATGCGGCCTTCGCGTAGCCGTCGTGGTAGCGATACCAGACATCGTCTTCGAACTCGCCCACGGCGCCGGCCTCGTGCTCGTACATCAGCACATCAAGCGCTGGCTTCGAGGTATCGTAACGCTCGGCTTTACGCGGGCTCATGGCGCGGATTCGGCTACTGCACGGTCTTCGCGACCGCGAGCGACGAGTTGCAGATCGATGCCCATGGTGTTCAGCATGCGCAGGATCGTGTCGAGGCCAAGCTGCCGACGCTTGCCGAGCTCAGTCTCGTTCCAGAGGCGCGTGCTCACGCCCGAGAGCTGCGCGGCGTCGACTTGCGTCAGGCCGAGCGAACGTCGGGCGTCGCGGAGCGTCGCGCCGAGCTGTTCGAGATCGTGAATCGGGATCGGGTCGTCGCTGCTCGATGGCATAT
>JANOPS010000018.1:0-23184 GCA_031421995.1 Gemmatimonadaceae bacterium | reverse complement strand
ATCGCTGTGAGGGGTGAGCTACAGCGTGAAGCAGGGCAGAGATGTCAGGGCTGAGGAACGGAAGGGGTGAGGCGCACCACAGGCGTGAGCGCTCAGGCTTCAGCACTCAGGGGAGAGCGCCTGCTTGAGGCGTGAGGAGCGAGCGCTGAGCCCTGCTCAGAGCTGAGGCCTCAGGCTGGCGCTCTCACCTGACCGGCTGAGAGCTGAGAGCCCACGCCTGTGGTGCGCCTCACCCCTTCTTTTCCTCAGGCCTGAGCGCTTAGGCCTGCTCCCATGCTGTCGCTCACCCCTCGCAGTGCCGTGTGCCGTTCACGGCGTTTCAGCATCGACACGAGCTAGCTTAGGTCGCGCCCTTCAGCCGAGCGCGATGGCCTCAGGCCTTCGCGAGCAGGGGGACAAGCAGCAGCGCGACAATGTTGATGATCTTGATGAGCGGGTTGATCGCCGGGCCTGCCGTGTCCTTGTACGGGTCGCCCACGGTATCGCCGGTGACTGCCGCCATGTGGGCGACGCTGCCTTTGCCGCCGTGATGTCCTTCCTCGATGTACTTCTTGGCATTGTCCCACGCCCCGCCGCCAGTGCACATCGAGATGGCGACGAAGAGGCCCGTCACGATGGTACCCATAAGGAGGCCACCCAGCGCGGCGCCGCCGAGCACAACACCGACGATGACCGGAATCACGAGCGGCAGGAGCGACGGCGCAATCATTTCGCGGATCGCAGCCTTTGTGAGCAGATCGACGGCCCTGTCGTACTGCGGCTTGTCGGTGCCCTTCATGATGCCCGGGAGCTCGCGGAACTGACGCCGCACTTCTTCCACGACAGCACCGGCCGCGCGACCGACGGCCTGCATCGCTGCTGCCGCGAAGAGATACGGAATCATGCCGCCGATGAGGAGACCGATCACGACTTTCGGATCGTCGATCGAGAAGTTGACCGGTGTCCCCAGATGCGCGCTGAGCTTACTGGAATAGTCGGCGAACAGCACCAGCGCCGCGAGACCTGCCGAGCCAATCGCGTAGCCTTTGGTGACCGCTTTGGTCGTGTTGCCGACTGCGTCGAGCGCATCGGTGATCTTGCGAATGTCGGGGCCCAGATGGCTCATCTCGGCGATCCCACCGGCGTTATCCGTGATGGGGCCGTACGCGTCAAGAGCAACGATCATGCCGGCCATCGACAGCATCGACGTCGCGGCGATGGCGATGCCATACAGGCCGGCGAGGTCGAAGCAAAAATAGATCGCCGCGGCCACCACGAGTACGGGAGCGGCGGTCGACTTCATAGAGACCGCAAGGCCGGCGATCACGTTCGTGCCATGCCCGGTCTCCGAGGCCTTGGCGATCTGTTTGACCGGTCCGTATTCCGTTGACGTGTAATACTCCGTAATCACGACTAACGCCGCCGTGAGCCCCAAGCCGATCATCGCGCAGATGAACAGTGTGGTGCTCATCTCTCCTGGGAACATGGACTGCGTGACGAAGAAGAACGCGATCGCCGCCAACACGCCGGACACGAGAAGCCCGCGGTAGAGCGCGTTCATGATCTTGCCACCGGGCTTCACGCTCACGAAGAACGTGCCCACGATGGAGGCCGGGATCGAGACAGCGCCGAGCACCAGCGGATACAGCACGCCGGAATTGCCGTAGGTGGCGAACGACAGGCCGGCCACGAGCATCGCGGCGATAATCGTGACGGCGTACGTCTCGAAGAGGTCGGCCGCCATGCCGGCGCAATCACCGACATTATCACCGACGTTATCGGCGATCACGGCTGGGTTCCGCGGATCGTCTTCGGGGATGCCCGCCTCCACCTTTCCCACGAGGTCGGCGCCGACGTCGGCACCCTTCGTAAAGATGCCGCCGCCGAGTCGCGCGAAAATGGAAATCAGCGAAGAGCCGAAGGCAAGACCGATCATAGGCTCGAGCGCGGCCTTGATCGCTGCTTCACCGGTGTTCTTGCCGATGACCAGCATGTAGAAACCCGCAACGCCAAGGAGTCCGAGACCAACGACCAGCATGCCCGTGATCGCACCGCCTTTGAAACTGACGTTGAGCGCCGCGTTGAGGCCACTGGTGGCCGCTTGCGCCGTTCGTGAATTGGCTCGGACGGACACGAACATGCCGACGAAGCCGGCCACTCCGGACAGCACCGCACCGATTGCGAATCCCGCGGCCGTGATCCAACTGCCGAGGCCCAGGCCGACCGCGAGAAAGAGGACCACGCCGACCGCAGCGATGGTGGTGTACTGACGCTTGAGGTAGGCGTCGGCGCCTTCCTGAATGGCGCCAGCGATTTCCTGCATGCGCGCGTTGCCGGGAGGCTGCGCGATGATCCAGCGCGCCGATACGATGCCGTAGGCGATCGCCACAGCGGCGCACGCGAGAGAGAGCACGAGAGCGTACTGCACGAGCACGAGTAGGTCCGGGATTATGTGGATGCTCGATCGGCAGTCGTCGTGCTGCGCCGAGGCCCCGAGGGGCGTTGCCTCCGATTCCGAGGCATCGGCGCAAGATCGTTGATCACCGGGAGTTAGACCAGCCCCCCGAGGAGGCAACCCGCGAACTCGTCTACATGGGACTGGGAATCGGCAAGCGCTGGCGCAGCATCCTCCGGGAGGCGATGCTTGGTGAGCCCGCCGTTCCCTCCCGTCTTCTTGGAGTCTTGTTTGATGCGTTGTACACTGACCGGCACGCGCCTCGTATCACGCGCGTTACTCGTCGCATCCGCTGCGATGTCCTTTGGCGCGCCCCTTCGCGCACAGCCCGCGACGGATACAAGCGTGGCCACCAACACGCTGTCGTCATCCTTAGGCACAGTGCTCAAACCGCGTCTGATTGGTCCGGCGGTGACAGGCGGCAGGATCTCGAGCCTCGCGGTGCACCCCGAGAACCCTGGCATCATGTACGTGGGAGTGGCATCGGGCGGCGTGTTCAAGACCGACAACGGTGGCGCGAGTTGGACGCCCATCTTCGACAAGCAGATCTCGTACTCCATCGGAACGGTGGTCATTGACCCGCGCAATCCCGCGACCATCTGGGTAGGCACCGGCGAGAACAACTCGCAACGCAGCGTGGCCTATGGCGATGGCGTGTATCGGTCGGACGATGCGGGCAAGACGTGGAAGCGTATGGGGCTCGAGAAGTCCGAGCACATCGCGCGCATCCTGATCGATCCGCGCAACAGCGACGTAGTGTATGTGGCCGCGCAGGGTCCGCTCTGGGCCGACGGCGGTGAACGCGGGTTGTTCAAGACGACGGATGGTGGGAAGACGTGGACGTCGCTGATCACCGTGAGCGAGCGGACGGGGGTCACGGACATCACGATGGACCCGCGCAACCCCGATGTGCTGCTTGCTGCGACATGGCAGCGCCGACGGCACTTCTACACGCTGATCAATGGCGGACCGGAAAGCGCCTTGCACCGCTCGACCGACGGCGGCAAGACGTGGAAGAAGATCACCGACGGGATGCCGTCTGGGACGCTGGGCCGTATCGGACTGGCCATGTCGCCGAAGGATCCGAGCGTCGTGTATGCCACCGTCGAAGCCGCGGCAGGCTCCGCAGGCATCTTTCGTTCTCTCGACGGCGGCATGACGTGGGAGAAACGCTCCGGGTACACGGCGCAGCCCATGTACTACGCGACGATCTTTGCCGATCAGTTCAATACCCAGCGGCTGTATTCCATGGACGTGCAGAATCAGGTCTCTGACGACGGCGGCACCACGTGGCGTAACCTCGGCGAGCGCGCGAAGCACGTCGACAATCATTTTCTCTGGACCGATCCGCGGTATCCCGATCACTACATCAACGGCAACGACGGCGGCTTGTATCAAACATGGGATGCCGGCAAGACGTGGATCTTCTGGGCCAACCTGCCGATCACGCAGTTCTATGATGTCGATGTCAGCAACAACGCGCCGTTCTACATTGTGTGCGGCGGCACACAGGACAACAACTCACTCTGTGGCCCTGCGGCATCACGCAACACCGCCGGCATTCTCAACACCGATTGGTTTGTCACCAATGGTGGAGATGGTTTCGTGTCGCGCATCGATCCGACCGATCCGAACACGATTTACGCCGAATCGCAAGGCGGCGGCATGGTGCGCCTTGACCTGCGGACGGGTGAGGCGATCAGCATTCAGCCGGCAGAAGGACGCGGTGAAGCACCGAGCCGCTGGAACTGGGACACGCCCATCATCATCTCGCCGCACTCCGCGAAGCGCATCTATACGGCCTCGCAGCGCCTCTATCGCAGTGATGATCGTGGCAATACGTGGAAGCCGCTGAGCGGCGATCTCACGCGTCAGGTCGACCGCAATGCGTTGCCAGTGATGGGAAAGGTGTGGGGCCCTGATGCAATCGCGAAAAATCAGTCGACCGCGTACTACAGCAACATCAGCCAGATCGCCGAATCACAGAAACAAGAAGGGCTGTTGTATCTCGGCACCGACGATGGCTTGGTGCAAGTCAGCGAAGATGGTGGCTCCACGTGGCGCAAAATTGACACCCTGCCAGGTGTGCCGCGCAACGCGTACATCCAGCGCATTATCACGTCACGTCACGATGCCAAGACCGTGTTTGTGGCGGTGAACAATCATCAGTTTGGTGATTTCGCGCCCTATCTGCTCAAGAGTGTGGATGCCGGACGCACGTGGGTGTCGATTGGCGGAGACCTGCCGAAGCGTGGAACCGCGTATGGATTCGCCGAGGATCACGTGGATCCAAAGCTGCTGTTCGCCGGCACGGAGTTTGGCGCGTTTGTGAGCAAGGACGGTGGGGCCAAGTGGATGAAGATCCCTGGGCTTCCAACCATTCAGGTGCGCGATATCGCGATCCAGCGACAAGCCGATGATCTGGTGCTGGGCACCTTTGGTCGTGGCATCTATGTGATTGACGACTACGCGCGCCTGCGTGATGTGACGACCGAAACGCTGGCGTTGAGTGCCAAGCTGTATCCCGTGAAGGATGCCACCTCGTATGCGCGCCGGGGGACGTTCGGCGGCGCTGGGCGCGGTTCGCAGGGGGAAGCGCTGTATGGCGCAAACAATCCTGAATACGGCGCCGTGATCACGTATTCGCTGAAAGAAACGGTGTTCACGTCGCGGAAGGACAAGCGCGTGGAAGGGCAGCGTGCTGCGGAGAAAGCCGGAAAGCCGATAGCCTACCCCACGCCTCAGGATTTCATCGCAGAGGCCGAGGAGGAGCCGGTGCTCGTCGGTGTGTCCATCGCCGACGCAGCGGGCAAGGTGTGGCGTGTGTTGACGGCGCCCGGCACGAAGGGTGTGAGTCGTGTGGTATGGGACCTGCGCGGCGCGCTTGATGCGCCAGGCGATGCGGCCGCAACGACCGGCGCAGGCGGAGCGGGCGGCGGCGGCGGTGGTGGATTCGGGGGTGGTGGTGCGTTCAGCGCGGTCCCGCCGGGGACATACACCGCCACGTTAGTGCGGCGCGAGAGCGGGGTCACGTCACCAATGGCTGCGCCCGTCACCTTCAGCGTCTTGCACGATCCCGCCGCCACGACCACGGTGGCCGATCGCGAAGCCAACATCGCCTTCCGCGCGCAAGCCACGAAGCTCTCACGTCAGGTGTCGTCAGCGATTGACGCGGCCAACACGGCGAAGACGAAGATCGACGCGATCATTCGCGTGCTGGATCAGATGCCGCAAGCGCCGGTCGCTTTGGCACAACGCGCGCGCAGCATCAATCAACGCTTGGTCGCGTCACTGCGCGCCTTGCGCGGCGACAACGTGAACAGTGCGCGTGGCGAGCAGGTGCCTGTATCGATTCAGGGACATGCTGGCAATGCCAATCCTGACGGGATGTTGGCGCCGCCTACCAGCACCAACCGGGAGCAGTACGACATCGCGTTGGCGGAGTTCACCGCCGAGTATGCCAAGCTCAAGCCGATTCTCACAACGGAACTTCCCGAGCTCGAGCAGGAGCTGACGCGCATTGGCGCTCCGCCGACGCCGGGGCGTATCCCACCGCAGTCATAACCGTGGTGCTTTGGGGCGTGGACGTTCGGAGCGGCGCGCGACGCATCACCCTCGTCGCGCGTCCCCGCGTCTCGCGTCCACACACCGCGCGAGCGTGGGCGGGCGCCGCGATGTTAGTCGTGCTGGGGGCGACGCCTCGAGCACACGCGCAGGCATCGGCGCTGCTTCCTCGGCCCGCGAGCATGGTGTTCGCCGTAGGTGAGGCCCCGTTTGCCGTGTCGGCGCGCGTTGTCGTTGAGACTCCCGCCAACGCGTCGGCCGCGATGCGCGCCGTCGCGCAGCAGTTCGCGGCGACGCTTCGTCGCCGCACGGGTGCGGTCGTTGCTGTCGGCGCGAACGCAACTGGCCCAGCAACAACGGCGCGTATTGTGATCGACAGCAGCGTGTCGTCCAACAACGTGTCGTCCAGCAAGGCAGAAGCCTATGAGCTACTGGTGAAGGCCGACGTAATTGTCGTCAGTGCCAGCAGCAGCGCAGGTGTGCGTTGGGGATTGAACACCCTGCTGCAACTCCTCACGCGATCGGCGGGGACCTCAACGGGGACGCCAGTACGGTGGACTGTCCCTGCCCTGCGGATCGCCGAGGCGCCGCGCTACGCGTGGCGCGGTTCGATGATCGATGTTGGACGACATCTGCTCACGGTCCGCGACATCGAGCGGCACATCGACCTGTTGTCGCAGTACAAGATGAACGTGCTGCATTGGCATCTCACCGATGACCAAGGGTGGCGCATCGAGATCCCGCGCTATCCGCGTCTCACCAGTGTGGGTGCGTGGCGGCGTGAGTCCGACGGGACTCGCTATGGTGGGTTCTACACGCAGGCGCAGATCCGCGGGCTGGTGCGCTACGCCGACGCGCGCGGGATAACCATCGTGCCGGAGATCGAAATACCCGGACACTCGTCGGCCGCCATTGCCGCCTATCCGCACCTCGGCTGCACCAACGACACGATTCCCGTGCCGTCGTCGTGGGGCGTATTTGCTGATGTGTACTGCGCAGGCAAGGAGGAGACCTTCACGTTCCTGTTCAACGTGCTGGATGACGTGATGGCACTCTTTCCCTCGCCGCTCATTCATGTGGGTGGAGACGAAGTTCCGAAGGACCGGTGGAAGGCGTGTGCCGATTGTCAGGCGGTGATGCGCCGCGAGGGGTTGGCGAACGAAGAGGAGCTGCAAAGCTGGTTCATGCGCCGCGTCGCGACGCACGTGGCAACACGCGGGCGACGCATCATTGGCTGGGATGAAGTGCTGGAGGGCCCCTATGTGCCGAACGGCGTGGTGCAGTCGTGGCGCGATGCATCGATGACACGCAAGGCGGTGACGCGCGGATTTCCGGTGATCGCCTCGCCGAGTGAAGTTACGTATCTCAATCGTTCCGCCGGCGAGCTGTCGATGCGCGACGTGTATGCGTTCGACCCCATGCCGAGCGGCTTGGATGCCGCGCAGCGGTCACGAGTGATGGGTGGCGAGGTGCCGCTGTGGAGCGAGCACATTACGTCTGGCGCAAATCTCGACTTGATGGCGCTGCCGCGACTGCTGGCGTTTGCTGAGGTGCTGTGGAGCGGTTCGGGTGGCGACTACGCCGAGTTTGCACGCCGTGTCGATCAGGTGCATGTTCCAGCGCTTCGCGCGAAGGGATATGCCGTCGGGCCGAACAGCGAGTCACTGGTTACGATGTCGATCGGGTTTGACACGGTCGCGCAGCGGGCGCGGCTCCGGCTGCCCTTTGTGGCACCCGGCCTCGTCATCCGCGCATCAACCGACGGTACCAAGCCAACGGGTGCCTCGGCGGTTGCACGCGACGGCGCGTTGCTCAGTGCGTCGCAGACCACGCGCCTGCAGGCGTTCTGGGGCGCACAGGCCGTGCGCGAAGAGCGGCGCGTTGACGTGCTGCGTCATGCCGGTGTGGGGGCGCGCGTCACCGCGGCGCCAGTGGTCGACGCGCGCTACCCCGGTACCGGTGCATTCGGTTTGGCTGATGGACTGCGTGGTAGCAGCGATCATGGCGATGGGCTCTGGCAGGGCTGGTGGGTACCCGAGGTGACGCTCTCTTCGGCGCTGCCGCGTGGCACGCCGGGTGCGCGTGTCGAGGTGCGGTTCCTGCAGAATGTCCGCTCGTGGATCTTGCTGCCACGAACGGTGGACATCTCGTTTTCCGCCGACAGCGTGACATGGTCGTCGCCGGTATCGCTCACGAATGACGTGCCGCTCACGCGGGAAGGCGCGATCATCCACGTCTATTCGGCGCGCGCGCCGAGCGCGATGGCGGTGCGTTATGTTCGCGTGGTCGCGCGCGGTGGGCTGTTGCCGGCGGAGCATCCTGGAGCGGGGCAACCCGCGTGGATATTTGCGGACGAAATTCAGGTGTTTCGTCGCTAGGCGAGTGCCGGGCGAGCAGTAGGCGAGCGCTAGGCGAGCGCTAGGCGAGCGCTAGGCGAGCGCTAGGCGCAGTACTGTTCAGTTATGCGGTTTGATCTTGTCCTTTCTTGTTCAGCTTCCGCAAAACCGTTATGCATTGAACCACAAAGGACACGGAGGGCACGGAGGTAAAACGCATCGAGCGCAGACGCCATCCGATGGCGCGGGCGACGACTGGTCGCCACCGCCTTCAGCCGGCGGTCGGTCGACAGGCCGTTTTCTCGGAGACGCGCACCATTCTGGCGCTAACTGGACAGTATTGAGCCTAGCTTAGGTGTAGCGGACGGTCCTACGCCGGCGTCGCGCCGTTCTTTGAACGCTGGGTCAACCGCGGAAGCGTTTCACTGCTCCGCCGCCGAACGCCTACACCTTGCCAGATCCCGGATCGAAGACGGAGACGCTTTCTTGCGCTTTGCTGTCCGACGCGTATCAGCTGCGCTTCACCTGCGGCGCGTATAGCTCCATATCCCGACCCAAGAGCAACGTGGCGAGCACCAGCGTGGCACTGATAAAAAACGGACTCGGCTCGCCAAGCACGCTGTCGAACGCGGCGCCGAAGATGACAGGGAAGGCAATGCGCGTAATGCCGCCATAGGTCTGCTGCACGCCCATGTACAAACCGCGCTCCGAACTGCTCACGACTCGGCTCAGCATCGCCGTGACGCACGGAAACGTAAAGGCAGTGCCCAATGGTAAGAGTCCGACCGCCAGGAACAGCGCGATAAGGTTGTGGGACAGGGCCATGCCAACAAGGCCGGCAGCCAGGAACATCAGGCCCAATCGACTGAGCTTCGGCTCGCCAAAGTGATCGACGATCTTTCCAAGGAACAGCGCACGCACGATCACACTCAGCGTGCCGAGGTACATGAAGAAGAATCCGATGGTCTTCGCCGTCACATCAAATCGGTACGCGAGAAACAGGGCGAGAATGGACGTGGTACCCTGAAACGCACCAATCGCGATGGCGTAGATGAGCACCAGCCGCGACGCCGGTTCGTCCGGATGACTGACCACACGCCACACGGCTTCGCGACTGCCTTTGCGCTTCATCGGGACCTCTCCGGCGACTGGTGCGGCTCGCGGCTTGCGCACCTCGGTGAGATAACGTGACGCGAAGATCACGTTCACCACACAGAGCGCCGCCGCGATCAGTCCGGGCGTGTGCGTACCCCACACGCTGACCGCCGACCCAATGGCCGGCCCGATCGCGACACCAGCATTGGTGGCGGCACTCAGCCAGCCGAGCGATTTCGCACGATCTTCGGGTTTCGTGACATCAGCGACGTACGCCTGAATCACGCTCACCGTACCACCCCCGGCGCCTTGCACAATGCGCGAGAGGAACAACAACCACAGGCTGTCGGCGTAGGCAAACACCACATAGGCAATCGCGCTTGCGGCCAGCCCGACCATCAGCGCCGGCCTGCGGCCATGCTTGTCACTGAAGCGTCCCCACAGGGGAGCGCTGACCAATTGTGCCAAGCTGAACGCGCTGACCAGCAGTCCGACCACCAGCCCGCCTCCGCCCAGATCCTTCGCGTAGAACGGTAGGATCGGCAAGATCATCAACATGCCCAGCATGTCGATGAAGGCGGTAATCATGAGCACCACTAGCTTCCCAAACGCGCTCTTCTCTGGCTCGGTGACGGGTGCGTCGCTGGCCTGTGGCACCACCGGTTCACTCACTGGGTGTCACCCGCAAACCGGTGTGAAGAGTCACTCGGACTTCCCAAGCGCAGCCGGCGCCACGCTGCGACCAACAAGCCCGGCCAAGGCAATAATCGTCAGCAGGTATGGGATCATCTCGATGAACTGGCTGGGCACCAGCTGGGCGCCCTGCAATTGAATCTGCAGCGTTTCTGCAGCAGCGAAGAGGACACACGCGACCGCCACCCGCAGCGGCTCCCATCGACCAAAAATTACGGCGGCGAGTGCGATGAACCCGCGTCCCGCCGTCATGCTGTCGGTAAACTGATGCTGATCAAGCGCCAGATACGCGCCGCCGAGCGACGCGAGTGCACCGGACAGGAGCAAGCCCTTCAAGCGCAGCGGCCCGACAGCGATACCAAGGGTGGCGGCCGCCTCGGGCTTCTCGCCAACGGCGCGGGCGCGCAGTCCGAATGGGGTTTGATACAACAACCACGAGAGGGCCGGAAGAGCCAACAGCCCTATCCAGACGACCGGATTCGCAAAGCTGGCCAGCATCGCGTTGGCGGCCCCTTCCCCGCCGAAGCCAGACACACGAGGCGAGTTACTTGCGCTATCAAAGACGAGACGCAGGAAGAACCGCGTCGCCGCGACGACCAGGAGATTGATCGCCACGCCGACCACGACCTGGTTGGCCTTGAAGCGCAAGGTGGCAAGGGCAATGATGCTCGTGGTGACCAATCCTGCGACGAGCGCACCAAGCAGTCCGGCCCACGGGTTGCCACCGTAATAGCTCCCCAGGGCCGCGCCGAACGCCCCAGACAGCATCAGCCCCTCAAGCCCAAGCGCGATGACACCAACACGTTCCGACATCACGCCGCCTGCGGCGGCGAGCAAGTACGGAATCGCGATGCGAATGGTTTGCAGGAGAAAGACGAGCACGATCATGACGGGCGCTCCGTGCGAGCACGGCTCGTCTGAAGCAACGCCAATGCACGCGCGGTGCTGAGTCGGATCTGGCGTTGCACTTCGGGTACGGCTGTTGCGACGGCGAGTATGACCACCGCCGTAAGGATATCGGTCAGTTGCTTGGGCACGAGCGCGTTCACGGCCAGTCCGCCTTGCGACAAGGTCGCGAAGAGGAGCGCCGCAAACACGATGCCTAGCGGATGATTCCGTCCAACGAGAGCGACGGCAATACCGAGAAACCCCGCGCCGCCAGCAAAGCCTTCCTCGTAGTATCCCTTATACCCCAGTACGAAATTCACGCCGCCGACGCCGGCAAGTGCGCCCGACAGAGCCATCGTGGAAAACAGCACGCGTGGCACCGCCACGCCGCCGTACTCGGCGGCTTCGGGTTGCAAGCCGACGACGCGCAGCTCATAGCCGGCGCGCGTGCGAAACAAGAACCACCCGCTGATCAGCGCTGCGCCAATCGCCAGCAGGATCGTCCAGTTCGCCGCGCTGCCGCGGAAGGCCGAGAACATATCGGCCAGACGAGACATGTTGCCACTGTTGATCGCGGGTGTATGCAGCGTTTCCGGGACATGGAACTTCGACGAGACCAACCAGTTGAGCAGCGCGAGCACCACGAAGTTCAGCATGATCGTCACAATCACTTCGCTGGCACCAAACCGGGCACGCAAGGCGCCCGGGACCGATGCGACGACGGTGCCGCCCGCGGCGGCGGCCAACACGCACAGCAGCATACCGATCACACCGGGCACCGTGCCCGGAAGCAGATATCCCATAAGCGCCGCCGCAAAACCACCCATCGCCAGCTGCGACTCGGCGCCGACGTTGAACAAGCCCGCCCGACCGGCAAGCGCAAAGGCCAGACCCGTAAACGTGAGCGTCGTGGCCTTGTACAACACCTGCCCGATGCCGTACGCGTTGCCCCACGTTCCTTCAACAAGCAGCGCATACACGGTGGCGGGAGACTCGCCGAATGTCAGAATGAGCAGGTCGCCAACCACGGCCGCAATCGTGAGCGCGACGAGCACCGGCAACACGTTGCCGACCAGGCCACTGTATCCGGTCTTTGCAGGCGCGACCGCGACTGCGCGGATCTCGCTGGTGCTCTTCATGGGTGTAGTGGGTTGGGTCATGCGGCCGCGCCGGTCATGTACGGTCCCAACCGCTCGCTGGTCGCGTCGCCGGCTGCCATGACGGTCACAAAACGACCGCCGTACATCACGGCAACGCGATCAGAGAGCGCGATGATCTCGGGAAGATCTGCGCTCACCAGAAGAATCCCCTTTCCTTCCTGTCGCGCTTTCCGAAGCTGGTCGTGGATGAACTCGATGGCGCCAACATCCACACCACGCGTGGGCTGTGCGGCCAGCAGCACGGTAAATGAGCGGCCCATTTCTCGCGCGATCACGATCTTCTGCTGATTGCCGCCAGACAGCGCGCGCGCCGCCAGCGACGCCATCGGCGGTCGGATATCAAAGGCCTGAATCTGTGCGGCGGCATTGCGCGCAATGCGCTCAGCGTCCAGCCCTCGCGCCGACGAGAAGTGATGCTGTCGACCCAGAATCAGGTTGTCCGCGATGGAGAACTCCAGCACCAACCCGCGGCGGTGTCGATCCTCGGGGATGTGGGACAACCCGGCATCGGCACGCTCACGCACGGCCAATGCGGTAATGTCCCGCTCTCCAAGAAACACGGAGCCCGACACGGGACGTCGCAGGCCGGCGATGGCTTCAAGCAGCTCGGTCTGTCCGTTGCCCTCGACGCCGGCAATCCCGAGGATCTCGCCGGGCGCGATGTCAAAGGACACGTTGTTCACCGCGATCGTCCCGCGATCAGAGCGCACGGTCAGCCCCGCCACGCGCGTCGCCGCCACGCGCGTCGCCGACACGCCGGTCGTTTCAACGCGCGTCGCCGCAACGCCTGTCGCCGAACCCGCCTCCCTCGACGGGGCGCTGACGGCAACCGCATCAACGGCGAGACTCACATCTCGACCGACCATTGCACGCGCGATGTCGCGCGGTGTGGTGCCCGCGGTCGCGAAGCACGAGACCGTCATGCCGGCGCGCATGACCGTAATCGTGTCCGACACGGCAATCACTTCGTCCAACTTGTGCGTGATCAGAATGACCGTGCCGCCATTCTCCTTCAGGGTCCGTAGCACCGTCCACAAGTCTCGCACCTCCGGCGGAGACAGCACCGCCGTTGGCTCATCGAGAATCAGAATGCGCGCACCGCGATAGAGCGCCTTGAGAATCTCCACGCGTTGCGCTTCACCCACGGTGAGATCGGCGACGAGTGCCGATGGATCCACCTGCAAGCCGCTCTTCGCCGACAGCGCCTTGACCTCGGCGATCGCGCGCGCCATGTCGACACGCAGACCACTCGCGGGTTCACGACCAAGGATGATGTTCTCGGCGACGGTCAGCGTGGGGACCAACATGAAATGCTGATGCACCATCCCCACGCCTGCGGCGATCGCGTCCGGTGTGGACCATCCCGTCACGTCCCGACCATTGACGTGGATCGTCCCCTGATCGGGCGCATACATGCCTGCCAGCACGCGCATCAGCGTGCTCTTGCCGGCGCCGTTTTCCCCAACCAGTGCGTGGATCTCGCCGCTCGCGACGCTCAGGGACGCTTCGCGGTTCGCCACCACACTGCCGAACAATTTGGCGATGCCATCTAATCGAACCGCATCCGTGATCGGGAGACCGTTGCGCAACGTGCTGCTGCCAGTGAGCGTCGTCATCGCGTGCTGGGCACCTGAATGGCACCACTGACGATTTGCGCGGTCAGTGCATCGAGCTTGGCTCGCACGGCATCCGGGATCAACGCCTTGTTGTTGGCGTCGTACACGTAGCCCACACCTTTTTCTTTCAGGCCAAACTGCTGGATGCCATTCTGGAAGCGGCCTTCCTTCACCGCTTTGACCGCCTGAAATACCGATTCATCGATACCCTTCACCATGCTTGTGAGCACAAAGCCCGGCGCTTCGCTGTACTGATCCGCGTCAACACCGATGGCGAGCTTTCCCGCCGATCGCGCCGCTTCAAAGACCCCAAGGCCGGTAGACCCCGATGCATGGAAGATGACATTGACGCCCTGGCTGTATTGACTGAGCGCCATCTCCTTCCCCTTTCCGGGATTACGGAAGGCTTCAGGGGTTACCCCAGCGTACGCGACCAGCACCTCGCACTCGGGGCATACATGTTTGACACCCGCCTTGTATCCTGCTTCGAATTTGTGAATCAGCGCGATGTCCATCCCGCCAATAAAGCCGACTTTCTTGCTCTTACCGACCAAGGCCGCCAAAGCGCCGACCAGGAATGATCCTTCTTCTTCGCGGAACTTGAGTGCCACCAGGTTGGCAGGCATCGGGAGCGGATTCCCGGCGCTATCGGTAGAGACCGCATAGTCGACGTCCGCAAACCGCACGTTGGGGTATTCCTTCGCCAACAGGTTGACGTCGTCACTGAAGATGAAGCCGACGCCGATCACCAGATCCAGCCCTTCGGCGGCCAGCAGGCGCAAGCCGGCCTCGCGGTCCGATCCCTCGCCCGGTTCGATGTACCGCAGCCGCGCGCCAAGTTCTTTCGCGGCACGCATGCCACCAAGGTACGCGCCATCGTTAAACGACTTATCACCGCGACCGCCCACGTCGAACACGATGCCGACATCGAGACCTTCCGAGTTGTCGGCTTTGGTGGCCCCGGCGGGGGTCATCGTGAGGAGCGCGAGGTGGGCAAGAACCAGCGCTCCGATCAGCGAAAGCGTTCGGCGCATAGCATCGAAGGTTCGCCGTCTGACGGGTGGTTCGGAAGGGGCAACCCGACCTTTCCCTCGATCGCTATCGCACGGCTGGAGTTATGCGCCACAGGCCGTTCAACATGTCGCTGGCAAATACGCCGCTGCTCGACCAATGCACCCCCCATACGTAGAGGCCACTCTGAGCGAAAGCGCCCTTTTCGCGCCCCATCAGCGTGAGATCACATCGCCCGTCACCAAGTCGCTGCGCCGCGGAACAGGCGCCGAGATCGCCACGCACGTCGAGGGCGCGCACGCCGCCGTTGTAGAAGGCGGCGTACAGCAGGCCGTTCGCCTCATCAACACTGAAGTTGTGCACGCCTGCGCCAGGAACCGTATAGCGCGCAATCTCCGTCGGTGCCGTCAGTGACGAGACGTCAAACACATGCATATCGCCTACCGAACTCGACCCGATCGCACCAGGGCCCTCCTCACCAACAAAGAGATAGCGCTTACTGCTCGTGGTCGGGTCGTGAAACCACCACATGTTATGCACTTTGCCGCCGATCGAGGTCGTGCGCGACATTCGTCGCGGTGCCGCGACTGTCCCGCCCGTCCCACCACCACCGATATCCCAAATCCCCACGCCGTCGTTCCACTCGCCGGTGAAGAGCAGGCCATCACGCACGAAGACATCGTGAATGAATGGACTGCCCAACTGGATCGACGCCACGGTCGTCGGTTGCGCCGGGTTCGCAAGGCTCACGATCACCAAACGCGACGGCACGCCGTTGGCGGGATCGACGGAACAGAAAGCGTAGAGCACGCCGTTCACGCGGGCGATCTCCGCGGTATGCACCCCGGATTGCAGCTCGCCACCCATGGTTCGCGCCAAGAGACGGGCCGAACGCGGTGTATCCAAGGCATACACTGCAAGACCGCCGTTGGGCGTGGGCTCGATGCCAGCAACAAGGAGCGTGCCGTCGTCGGAGACTTGCACGTCGCCAAGCGTCCCAGCGTTCGCAACAAGCACCGAGTCAACCAACACCGGAGCATTCGCACTCACGTCCCATATCTTGATCGCGTTGCCGCGGGTGGCGCCCCGCGTGCCCCAACTCGTCGTGTATGCCGTGTTGCCGCGCACCCACACCTCGGCGGTGTACCGCTCGGGGACGGCGCCTAACCCGAGTGATGTAAGAGCCGGGGTCGGCGCCGACGCCGAGACGGTCAGTGACACCACCGATGAGACCGAGGGAACGCCAGTCCCCGACGCCGTAATGGTGACAACGTTGGTTGCTACCGCCGCACTGATGCTCGCAGTGAACATCAACCTGGTTGTCGTGGCGCCCGCGATGAGTGTGCTGGGGTCGAACGTGGCGACCACACCGGTCGGAAGCCCCCTCGCCTCCAGTGTGACCCGGTCCGTGAAGCTTCCGACGCGCGTCACGGTGACTGGAATCGACGCGGAGGCCGAGCGCGCGAGGGAAACCGCGTTGCCGACGGAAATGGCAAGCGAGGGCGCTTGTGGTTCGATCGTCAGCAAGACCGTTGCGCTCGCTGCGGCGACGCCGGTGCCGCTTGCGGTGATGACAATCGGTGCGGTCACCGTCAGGGCGGCGGTCGTCGCCGTAAAGGTGACGGTGCTGGTCGCAATGCCTGAAGCAAGCGTACTCGGATCAAAGGACACCACGACACCCGCCGGTACGCCCGTGGCGGCCAACGTAACCGGCGCCGAGAAATTGCCACCACGCGTAATGGTGATTTGCGCTGACGTGGCGGCCAAACGCGCGACGGTCGCCGCCGCAATGCTCGTCGTAACCGCAAGCGTTGGAGTTGGTGCGGGCGTTGGTGTGTCGCCGGACCCACTGCAGGCAACCAGCGCAGCGAGCAACACGAGCGGGCGAATCAGTCTGAGCATCATGGTGAACGGCTCCGAGAGTTTATGGCGCGAGGACGCCGTAGCGTCCCATGCGGCTGCGCATGGTACCAAGGTGCAACCGCAGCCCCGTGGTGAACGACCAGAGCATTGGCTTTCCGTAAAAATCGCGAGGAATGAAGACGGCCGGCGAAAGCAGTGCCCGCGGCTGCGCGACACTCACTTCAGCGTAAGGCATCACCTGCGGCAGCCATCGAGCCCTCCGAACCCCAAACGTGCTGAGCGACGGCGCGGCCACGTTGAGCGTGGCAACGTTCCACCGCGTGATCCCAATAATCTGAAAATCGATGTGGCCGCTGGGAAGCCGAAACGGATCGAGCAAGCGCTCACTCTCCGGCCGATCGGTTCGCTCCAGACGCAACGCGCCACTCCATCCCTTGCTGCTCACCATCCCTTCAAGCAGCGCGCTCTGATACCGAAACGCGCGAGTCGCTCCAAACCCTTCGTCGGTCCGTGCAACCTCGGCCAGCAGGTACCGTCGCGAGCCGGTCATGGTATGCCCAGGCATGGCATGTCCGCTCATCGAGTGCTCACCCATTGCCTGGTCGCTCACGGCGCCACCACGATCAATGCGGAGCGAGAGACTCGATTGCGTGTGGTCAAACGCACCACCCTGAATGATGCCCGGGGAGCGCACGAAGGCGCGACTGGCCTGCAGCTCAATCCCACGGGCGGGCACGAGCGCGACGCGGGAGGCGCGCGAGTCCCCGACACGCTGCCATTGTGGTCCCACAAAGGGCCCGACCGGTTCGTCGCCATTAAACACTGCGTGCTCGACGCTCACGCGACGATTCGCGGTGCCCCAGGCAAGCGCGCCGCCAACGAGCACGCGTTCAATGATCTGTGCATGATGGTGATTGACGGGATATTTCACGAACGGGCGCATCATGGGATCGTCTGTGCCGAACGGCGTGAACCCCTTGCCACCGATAAGCGAAGCGCGAACGCCATGCGTCGTCGGTGATGTCACCGCCAGTATCGCTTCGTGCACCAGCGTGTGTGGGTGCCGGCGATCCACGAATCCTTCCCCATAGATGCCGGCATTCAGCTCGCCTCGACGCAGCGTGTAGCCTTCAAGGTTGAGCGTCCCCGCGAACGACACCGCGGAGCGAGAGAACGTCATCATCGCATTGGGCTGCGTCAGATAGCCTTCCGTACGGCTCTCGCCGAACACGGCGGGCGTTGCGTGCGTGAGCGCAGCCACACCCATCGCGCCGCCTGCAAAACGAACGCGCGCGCCGGAGGATTGTCCCCCGGCGCGCGATCCCATACCGCCAACAGCAAGCGAAGCGGCCAAGGCACACGCCGCTAAGCGGATCATACTACTTGATTGGATTATATCGGTAACCGGTCACGTTCTCGGCGGCGGCCTTGAATGGCACGCTCTTCTTCTCGCCCTTCTTCAGTGGACCAACCGGTGATGTCGCCGTGCCGACAACGGCACCAGCAGCGTTCAAGAACTCGACGGTCACGGTGTAGTTGCCGTCGGTCGCGGCCTGCTGTTCGAACTGCAACGTGAGCGTCACCTCTTTGGCGCCGCGCTGAAAACTGGTGATATCCACCTTAACCGGCAGCCCTTCCGCGACGCCCATGTACTTGAGGGTCGAGTCGTTCCACGCCTTCCGCTCTACGTTTGCCGCTTCCATCGCTTTGCGCTGCTCTGCCGTTTGTACCGCCCCCTTCTTCGCCTCTGGCATCTTGACCGCTTTGGAGAGACCCTGCGAGGCGTAGGCGAACATCATCCAGGCGTCAAAATTGTTCGGATCGATGGTGACCAACTTGCGCGAAGGCGCAAACATCTTCGAGAAATCATCTTTGCCGTAGTACGTCGCGGCGAGATTCCGCAGCGCATCCCGCGCGTTGGGATTCCGCGCAATCGCGGCCTCGTTCAGCGCGATGGCGTCGTCCGTCTTGTTCGCGCGCGTCGCAATTACCGCCGCCATCGACAGCGCGACGTCGCTATAGGACGCGGGTTTGGCAAGCATGTCCGCGTATACGCTGGGAATCGCCGTGGAATCGCCGGCGAGTTTGAGCGCATCGGCCCAGCTCGACATGATGTTGGGTGCATCCGGGCTGTCCGGGTTGACCGCGAGCAGCTGCTTGAAACTCCCCGCGGCCTCCTTCGCCAACATCTTCTGATCGTTGCCGCTTGCCGCTTCTGCCGCCTCCAGCTGGTTAACCGACATCAGATACAGGCTGTTGTTCTTCAGTTCGCGATACGACGTATCCGCACCCGACTCGGCAATGACCTGTTTCCAGTGCCCGATGGCGGCGGCACGATCCTTCTTCTGGTTGGCAACGTTGGCCAATACGTAGTGCGGATACGGGCTCTGCGTCGACAGCTTGAGCGAACGTTGCGCATAGATGCTGGCGGTGTCCAAATCTCCGCTATTCGACGCATCGAGTGCGCGACGGGTGGCCGCGAGCCACACTTCGTTCTGCCGGAGCGCCTTGACGTCACTGTCGCATGATGGCTGCGCCGCGACAATCGCTTTGTAGGCGCCGTCTAGCGCATCGATCAAATCGATCGTCGCCGTCGGATTGGTCACGAAGCCGAGTGAGGCGCGTGCAGGGGTGTATCCAATCCCGGGTTCCATCGCCCACAACGTCAGCCCCTGCGCCATGCGCAAATTGAACCCTCCGGGGTTCTTCGCATAGCGCTCAGGCTTCGTGTCCAACTCTTTCATCATACCCTTCAGCGCCGACTGCCGATCAGCCGGTGCTTGCGCCGCCCGCGCGCGCTGAATCGTCAACTCCATAATCCCAAGTTCCTTGGGATTATTTGCGTCAAGCGCACACGCCGAGGCAACGCCGCCGGGCTGCGCTGAAAGCGCCACGGGCGCAAGAGAGAAAGCGGAAGCGACACCGAAGGCCACCGAACCGCGTGCAAACGACAAGCGCATGACTGCGACTCCTGAGGGAAGGGAAGAGTGAAACTGCGGCGATCACCCGCTGGCATCGGCGCATGACAGTCCTTTGATTCAAAATACCATGACAGACCGAATCCGGACACGATTTCTCGTTATAGGAAGCGGTGTTGCTGGTTTACACACCGCGTGGCGCGCTTCGGGCCACGGGTTGGTGACCGTCCTCACCAAGCGCTCACTGTTCGACTCGGCCACCGCCTATGCCCAAGGCGGCATTGCGGCGGCACTCGGCGCAGGAGACTCGCCGGAGCTCCACCGGAGAGATACGCTCGCCGCCGGCGCGGCGCTGTGCGACGCCGAAGCGGTGCAGGTCCTGGTCGACGAGGGGCCGGCCCGCGTTCGCGAGCTGCAGGCCGCGGGGGCGCGGTTCGACCTCGACCCCAACGGCGCCTTCAAACTGGGCAAGGAAGCGGCCCACTCGCGCCATCGCATCGTGCACGCGCAAGGCGATCAGACGGGCGCCGAAGTGGCCCGAACGCTCGTCGCGAAGGTGCGTGAGTCACCGGACATTACGGTGCATGAGACCGCACGCGTTCTCGACTTACTGCTGATCGAAGACGACGACGGTATTCGATGCGCCGGCGTCCGGGCCAGCATCGCCGGCAAAGCCGTCGAGATTGTCGCGGACGCCACGGTGCTGGCCACCGGAGGATGCGGTCAGATCTACCGATATACGACAAACCCGCAAGTCGCTACAGGAGACGGCTTTGCGATCGCTCATCGAGCAGGTGCACGTCTCGCGGATATGGAATTTGTGCAGTTCCATCCGACGGCTTTGGATACCTCGGAAAACCCGCTCGCCTTGATTTCGGAGGCCGTGCGTGGCGAGGGCGCCATTCTGTTGAACGGTCGCGGCCAGCGCTTCATGCCGAAGCGACATCGTCTCGCCGAGCTCGCGCCTCGCGATGTGGTGGCCCGCGAAATCTTCCGAGAGCAGCAGGCCCACGGCACAGTATTTCTCGATGCCACCAAGCTGGGCGTGCCATTTGCCGAGCGATTCCCAGGCATCTTTCAGATCTGCAAGGCGCGAGGCATCGATCCGTCGCAAGAGCCAATCCCGGTCACGCCGGCCGCCCATTATATGATGGGCGGCGTTGTCACCGACCTCGCCGGACGCTCCAGTATTTCGCGGTTGTATGCGGTTGGTGAGGTGGCGAGAACCGGCGTACATGGCGCTAACCGGTTAGCATCCAATTCGTTGCTTGAGGGGCTGGTGTTTGCCGAACGGGTCGCCCGCGATCTTATCGAAACGCCGATTGGTCTGCTAGAGCCCGAGCAAGCGGACTGGGCCGTACCGCTTCTTGATGATCGTGGTGCCGCCCAGGTGGCTGCCGACGAGATCCGCCAGCTGATGTGGGAGTATGCCTCCATCGCCCGCACCGCGCCCGGGCTGCGTCGATGTCTCGCCCAGCTGGCCACCATCGGAGAACGACTGCCGCCCGGTGCCACCGAAGAACGCAATCTGCACGCGACCGCCACGCTGGTGACCGAGGCATCCCTCATGCGGAAGGAGTCGCGCGGGGGGCACTTCCGCAGCGATTTTCCCAAAACCCGCCGCAAGTGGCAAGAGCGACACATTACATGGTAGGGAGTACTTGGTACGTAGGACTTGAGTACTGAAGCGCAGCACTTAGTACTTTTTATTGCAGGTACGTCTCCTGCGTTCATGAGCTCTCGCACCGCAGTGAAGAAGGACTCCCTACTCACCTCTCCCAACTTCCTACTCGTCAATGTCTCTCCTCGAAGCCCACTACGACCCCGCCCTCGCGGCGGAGATTCGCGCGTTGGCGACGGCCAAGAACGCGGTCGTGCTCGCGCATAACTACGAGCGGCCGGAGATTCAGGATGTCGCGGACTATGTTGGCGACTCGCTTGGGCTCTCGCGGGAGGCGGCGAAGACGAGCGCCGACATCATCGTGTTTTGTGGTGTGCACTTCATGGCGGAGACGGCGGCGATTCTGTCGCCCCACAAAACCGTCTTGTTGCCCGATCTCGCGGCGGGGTGTTCGCTGGCCGCGACGATCAATGCCGACCAGCTGCGCGCGTGGAAAGCCGAGCATCCTGGTGCGGTCGTCGTGGCGTATGTGAATACCACGGCGGAAGTGAAAGCCGAGAGCGACTACTGCTGTACATCAGGCAACGCGGTAGAAGTCGTGAACGCTATTCCAGCCGACCGCGAGATTCTCTTCTTGCCGGACATGTTCCTCGGCGCGCATGTACGACGCCTGACCAAGCGCGACAACATCCACGTGTGGATGGGTGAGTGTCATGTGCACGCCGGGATCGATCCGGAGCACATCAATCTCACGCGTGCGCAACATCCTGGCGCGGAATTTCTTATTCATCCCGAGTGCGGCTGTGCCACGCCGGTCGTGGACGCCATTTCGGCCGGCGCGATCTCTGCCGACGGCGTGCAGATTCTGTCAACCGAGGGCATGATTCGTCGTCCGGCGCAGTCGCCTCACGATACGTTCATTGTGGCGACCGAGATTGGCATCCTGCATCGTCTTCGTCGCGAAAATCCCACCAAGCACTTCATCGCCGCCAACGATCGCGCGGTGTGCGCGTACATGAAAGTGACCACACTGGCCAAAGTGCGCGATGCCCTGTTGCATTTGCAGCATCGCATTACGGTGCCAGACGAGATCGCCGCGAAAGCGCGTCTCTCCATCGAGCGTATGGTGTCGATCGGTGGAGGCGTCAGTGTGCCTCCCTCTGCAGCGCAGGATCCTGGCGAATGAGTAGCTATCATCCACCCTTGCGACCAACGCCGGCCAGTGCCTGGGAGGCGGTCCGTGCGCACGTCGTCCCCGCACCGCCTGCGCTACATGGTGCCGACACCAACGCGTCGGTACTCGCGTTCCCACTGTCCGTACCCGCGCTGCGCGCCCTCGTACAGGCGGCCCTCGACGAAGATCAGGCGCAGAAGGACGTGTCAACGCTGGCCACCGTCCCAGAAGGCCTGCAGGTGCGCGGCGCCATCATGGCGCGACGGGATGGCGTCATTGCCGGCGTCGCGTTCGCCGAGATGGCTTTTCGGATCCTCGACCCCAATGTGGTGGTCCGTGTTGACGCCCGCGATAGCACAGCGGTCGGCGCAGGATCCATCGTGATGCACGTGTCCGGACACGCCCGCGCCCTGCTGTCTGCCGAACGCGTCGCCCTCAACTTCATGCAGCACCTGTCTGGTATCGCAACGCTCACCGCCCAGTTCGTGGCGCAGGTCGAGGGAACGTCAGCACACATTCTCGATACGCGCAAGACACTGCCCGGGTGGCGAGCGCTCGAGAAGTACGCGGTGCGAGCCGGTGGTGGCGTAAACCACCGCATGGACTTGGCGCAGGCGGTGTTGATCAAGGACAACCACCTCGCCGCGATCGGCGGGGATGTGGCCGCCGCGGTGTCCCACGCGCGCGCACTCGCGGCGACTGGTACGCCAGTCCAGATCGAATGCGACACACTCGCACAGGTGGATCTCGCGCTGGCCGCCGGCGCCGATAGCATCTTGCTCGACAACATGTCGCTCGACCAACTGCGCGA
>JANOPS010000017.1:0-22332 GCA_031421995.1 Gemmatimonadaceae bacterium | reverse complement strand
CTACTCGATTGACCAGCAGCGCTACAACGGCCAGTTCGGCGGCCACATTTTCTGGGAGATCAAGAACGGCAAGATCACGCGTCAGGTAACGGACGTGACGTACAACGCGATCACGACCGACTTCTGGGCCAACCTTGATGGTATCACGGGTCCGAAGGAATGGCAGATGCACGGCACCGGTGGTGACGCGAAGGGTCAGCCTACGCAGACGAACAGCATTTCGCACGGCTCGCCGTGGTTGTGCATTCGGAAGATTCAGGTGGGGGCGGCGTTTGATCAGTAAGGAGTCGAGTCTAGGTAGTCAGGCGTACTGACGGGAGGTAGGGAGAGACGGGGTCGGTACACGTCATCACGGGCTCACATTGATGGTCGTCACCATACGCACCGCGCATCCTTCGAAGACGGCGGGCCAATACACGTTGCGCTGCATCGCGTCACGCAAATCCCGCAGATACGACGGCTCGGCATAACCCGTCACGAAGACGCTATCCTTCATCACCGTTCCCTGCTCGCCCACCCGAATCCTGACAAACAGCTGTTTGTCCGTGGGAGACGGGGCCGGCTGGCTTCTTCTCGAGTCCGACGGTACCGGCTCACCCCGCGTGCCATTGACCACGAAATAATCACATGTCCGCATTGCTCGACTCGATCCACGGCACGATAGATCGGCGCATCCTGTTGAATTATCGGGTGACGCCCGAGGCGCTACAGCGCGTGCTGCCAAAGCCATTCCGACCGAAGCTGTATAACGGAGTCGGCATTGCGGGCGTCTGCATGATTCGGTTCACGGCGCTCCGTCCCCGGTACGTTCCGGCGTGGCTCGGGCTCGGCTCCGAGAATGCCGCGCACCGCATCGCAGTGGAGTGGGTCGCCGATGGCGTGCCGTACGAAGGGGTCTACATCCCCCAGCGAAACACAAACTCCGTCTTGAATCGCGTACTCGGCGGACGCGTCTTCCCCGGGATATTCACTGGTGCTCGCTTCGAATCGAGTGACTCCGATGAGGCCGTGGGACTTCGCATCAGTCACGCCGACGGAACGCCTGAGGTCTCATTTCGCGGGACGCTCGCATCGCAGCTTCCAACATCAAGCGTGTTTCCGGACCTCGATGCCGCTGCCGGCTTTTTCTCGCTCGGCGCAACCGGCTACTCGGCCACGCATCAACCCAACCATTTTCACGGGATGGAGCTTCATTCCCGCAATTGGGCCGTCACCCCGCTGAAGGTTGAGGAACACTTCTCGCGCTACTTCGCGGACCGCTCTCGGTTTCCAACCGGCGCGATCGAACTCGATTGCGCATTGCTGATGCGTGGGATTGCCCACGAATGGCGCAGTCGGCCGGATCTGTATGCACACGGTGATGTGACGAGTTTGTCGACGACCAATCGCCGAGTGCACGCTTCCAGTTGACCCTGTCATGACGTCTTCATCGCACCACCAGATTGCACTGAATAGCGCGCGCGCACTCCGCGCGGTCGCTGCGCGCATTCGCGTGCACGCAGAACGGGATTCGGCGCGTGCGGAGCTCTGGTTGACTGTGCGTGACCTGGAGGGACTCGCGGGCCGCCTTGCAGAAACCGACGTCGTCGACTGGGAGGAACAACGTGTTCGCGTCATGTTCGGCGGACAAGACGTCGGCGTGCTCGATGAGCTCTTGCTCTCCGAGGGGCGCCGTGCAGAGATGAGCGTCTTGGTGTCTGAGAAGGAACGCGCCGCATTGCGCCGCATCAGGGCGCTGCTCAATGAATTCTACGGCGGCGAATCCTGCACCGCGCCATAGCGGCCGCGCACGCGGACTGCGAACACTTCGACGGCAGAACGTCGGCCTGGTCGGATATGCCGTGCGGTCGTTGTGTGAACGAGTATTGGCGTAACGTTCGTGAGTCGGCGGAGTTGGCGGACTCACGAACAGTCACACGGCGCTACGCGACCGTCGTCCGCGCCCACGGAATGATGTCCAAACGCGCGAACGGGATCTCGTCGCCGGAGTTCTCGTCATAGCCGAACGTTGTCGGTGATGCGGTGATGCGCTCAAGCGCGGCATCGATTTCGGCAAGCTCCGCCGACCGGCGAGTCGCAATCGAGGCGTCAAGCTCCTCGCGTGCGACGTCTGTGCCCAAGTCTGCCGCGTGCGTCGGAAACTTGGAAATGTCTCCCGCCTGATCCTGACTGTCCTCGGCAGCTTCCGCATCGGTGAAGTCGTGCAACTCGGCGAGGATCCGCGTCCGCTCCGCGTGGAGGCGGGTTTCGATGGTCGCGAGTTGATTGGCGGTCAATGGCATAGGAGGGTCTCACAAAGGGCGCCGCGAGGCGAAGGGTACTTAGTGTCCCGTGGTCTACCCCATGGCGATGCGCACGGTCCGCGTGGCGCGCAGACTCGACGGGCTTGTCATATGTTCCCCCGCGCCCCATCACTCAGTCTATAGATGGACACTCTCACGAAGACTGGATGGCCCACGCCGCTCCTCCCGACCCGCCACTCGACGCCCAGCTCGAAGCGCTGCACGACGCCAGCTTCGGGTGGGCGTGTAGTTGCTGCAACGCCGACGCCGACGACGCTGCCGACGTCCTCCAAACCTGCTACGTCAAGCTGTTTTCCGGACGTGCGGTGTTTGAGGGACGCTCCAGTGTCCGGACCTGGTGGTTTGGTGTCATCCGCTTTACCGCGATGGAAATGCGACGACGCGACGATCGGACGCTCGCACTGGCCGATGTTCGCGATACCATGACGACCCCGGCGCAGGCCGACGAGGCCATCCTCGATGCAGAGTCGAGCACCCTCTTGCGGCTGGCGCTGACGCGCCTGCCCGATCGGCAGCGCGAGGTGCTGCACCTCGTGTTCTACCAGGGACTGAGCGTGAGTGAGTCAGCCCAAGTGCTTGACCTCTCCATCGGCTCAGCGCGCGTGCATTATGATCGAGGGAAGAAACGTTTGCGTGAATGGCTGACCCCCCTGTTCCGCGATCACGTGACGGCGGCTGGAGACGAGAGCACATGAGCGAGCATCACCCGAACGACCACACGGACATCACGTTGCAACGCGAATTCGACGCGCTGCGCGCTGCTGATCGCGCGCGCACACCCGACTTCGCCACGATGGCCGCGCGTGCACGCGCTATTGCGGATGCCACCCCACCGGTTGTCGTCGCCACATCGGCACCGATCCGAGGCTGGCGGGCGTCACCGCTCGCCTGGGCCGTCCCGGCGCTTGCCGCCGCGGGGCTCGCCGCTGTGCTGCTGATGCCACGTCAGAACGCCGATGCCGAGTTTGAGACGCTCGTGTCAGACTGGTCACGGACGTCGGCATCGATACGTACACCAACGGATGAGCTCCTTGCCCTCCCGGGTGACGAGTACCTGCGCGCAACACCCATGCTGTCGACGCCGGCTATCACGCTCCCACCGATTGATGCGTCTATTGATCCATCTGCTGAGATGACACCGTCGTCTCGTTCTTCACGTCCCGAGAATCCGTCATGATCGCTCTTCGCCCTTCGCGCTCCTCCAGCGCCCGTGCCTGGCCGCGCCTCGTGACGGCGGCAGGCCTGCTGTTGCTCACCGCCGCGTGGTCACCCGCCATCGCGCAGTCGACCGCAACGCCGGCGGCCCCCGCCGTCGATGATCCCATCGCCCGCGCGCTCTTCGACCCCGAGCTGATCATGAAACATCGGCGGGCGATCGATCTCTCTGATCAACAGCGCGATGCGATCAGTAGCCTCATCAAGCAACTGCAGGGTAACGTCGTCTCGCTGCAATGGGATTTGCAGGAGCAGTCGAGCGCACTCGCCACCGAACTCGCGCGCCCGCGCGTTGATCTGGACCGTGCGTTGGACCGCATGGGACGTGTCATGCAGACCGAGCGAAAAATCAAAGAGGCGCACTTAACACTGCTCATTCGTATCAAAAATGTGCTGCGCCCCGAACAACAGCAGGCCCTGCAAAAACTCCGCGCCACACCGTAAGCTCGGTGTGGCGCATGGCGAACAATGGCTGTGCGCGGACGTCTACGGCCAGAAAATCAGGCCAATGCCAAACCGAAACGATGTCGCATCAATGTCCAAGTTGCGCACGGCAATATCGCCCAGGTCGACCTCGCTAAAGGTGCCACCGGTCCACTTGAGCGACACATCGAATGCGGCGCGCTTCTTGAAGAACGTCGACAGTCCGGCGCCGAAGGTGACCGCGCCACCGTTAAAGCTGATGTCTTCTACATCGGGCGAACCCGAGACGGTTGCCTCGCTAACCGTGACCACGCGCGCCCCCGCAGCTCCCTCCAGATAGGGAACAAGACGACGGTTGGAATTGGCAAAGTGGAAGCGCGCGCCTATCTCGCCGTGCCCCAAATTCCACTTGCCGGTAATCGTCCCGCCGGACGCGACATCGATCTGTGCGCCGTCCACATGAATGAAGCCGGTCACGATCCGATTGAAGCCGTAGCCGACGCGCAAGCCGAGGCCACCCCCCGAGTTGGTTTCGTTGGCATCTTCAACTTTGAGCGACGTCCCTTGCACGTGTACACCCAACGACAGCCCGCGCGTGGTGGAGAGCTGCGCCGAGGCCATTGATGGTGCAAGCAAAGGCACAAGCGCGGCAACCAACAGACGTGACGCTTTCATCATAGCCGAAACTCCAGAAAGAGTGAGAACGCACTCGCGATCCACCGGCACGTACAGGCCGAGGGATCGCGGGAATATGCGACGGGTAGCGCTCCGAATCTAGCACAGCGCGACGAGGGCCTCACCGCGCTACAGCAACCACGCGAGGGCCACGATGTTGTCTACTGGCTCCACCAGCTCCTCGACCAAATCAAAGACATCGTCGACCGTGTCGATGATCGAGAGCACCACGAGCAATTCCTGCCCGGTCACGACATTGCCACTCGCACCACGCAACGTGGGAGCCTTCGCATCGCCGGAGACGGTCACGAAGGTCTGCCCGTTGAACAGGATCTCGCCGTCCGTGGTAAGCCCATCACTCGTCATCTCAACCGACAGCGTTTGATCGCGATGTCGCGCGGTGATTTCCACCGTACCTGTATCGTCCGCACCGTCTTTGATACCACGCACCGAGCCCGTCACCTGGAAATCGCGCGCGGGAACGGCCAGATCAAAGCGCACCTCAACCTCGGTCTCTGCTCCCGCGGTCACGCCGATCGCTTCGATATCGAAGTTCAAGCGATTCGTGCCGTCCGCCACATAGCCGTCGACGGCAATGCGACCTTGCGTGTTGGTCTGCGAGGCACGTGTTCGATACGACAACACGGTGACCCCACGCTCCACCGCAACAAGTCGCAGAGCCACCTCGTTCGACGCGGCCGTTCCCTCATCGATCAGGTCCGCGTACCCGATCTCTTGAGTCGCCAGTGGCGTGTTATTTGCGTCGACCGCATACAGCACGAAGCGCACGCCGTTCGAGGGCGCACCAGGCCGTGACCTATTGATGCGATACTGACCCGTCGCCGCATCATAGGTCATCGTGCGACCGCGAATGGTATCCGACAACACAGGCGCAGACGCCGACGCCAACGCCGATGGCTGCGGCTGACCGGGATGGGCCGCCATCGAGCGGAAGAGCTGCACCGCGAATGCGCGACCGGAGACGTCGTTACGGGCAACCTCACCGAGCGCTGCCACGCTCGAGACCGAGGCCCGCGCCGACATGGGTGTTCGCCCGGACAGCGCGGTGAACGCGGCCCACCCTGTTGAGTGGAAGACGCTGTCGAGCGTTTGGTAGTCACGCAGCGCTTCCGTGGTATTCAGCGATGCCTGCTTGTCTGGCGCCGTGGTTGCATCACAGGCAACGAGACCTAGCACCCCAACCATCGACGCGACACGAACAACACGACGCCCTGCGGCCTTCAAGAAGAACGAAAACATTGGCAACTCGGCGAAAAGGGTTCACGACCAACGGGTTCTGATGGTGAGTGCGCCCGCCCCGCCGATTGTATGACAGCCCGCTTACGCGGATTCCGCCTACGCGGATTCCGGCATCTCGCCGCCTTGACGACCGCGCGTCGGTGCCAACCCTCCGCGCAGATAGTATCGCAACACACGAGATCCGGCGGCGGCTTGACGCACTCTCGGCCACCAGCAGCATATACGCCGTGCATCCGGCGTCCGGCCGCACGGTGGATGTGCGCGCGGACGTGCCGATGAACACGATGAGCACGATCAAGATCGCGATCATGCTGCTCGCCTACTTCGTTACACGGATCGCTCCACCTTGTAGGCGAGATCGGACACGAAATTCGCAAGGACGAAGAGCACCCTGAGAAATCGCACGGTGCCCCGAACTGCCGGAAGATCACGCCGCGAAACTGCGTTCACGACATAGCGGCCTGTCCGGAGAAGCGGCACCGGCCCTATTGCGCTTGTCGAGCGCCAGCCTCCAGTCGCTGATCAGATGTACTGCATCCAGCCACCAGGCTGTTTCGCTTTCGCTGCAGCGTACCAGCGACAGGCGGGATACAGCACAGCAGCTACGACGAGCGCCCATACGAGATAGAGCAGCCACAGGCTCCATCGATAGCCCTCGGGCATGGCTGGCGGCATCAGCGGAAAATTGCCGATCAGCTGCGGAAGCACGCTGCCACTACGAATCACGGAGACGATCATCGCCGCCACGTGAATCACCGGCACGTGGAGCAGGTAGTAGAACATCGGTACGCGACCGAATACCTCCAGCGCCCGCGCGATCCCCCCTTGGCTCTGCTCGGCCCACGGTAACAGGGCGATCGCCGGTCCAAGCGTCATGAGCAAGAAGAGCTGCGACGCCGGATACTTTTGCTGACCAAGCAATCGGAAGAGAAACGCCGGTGCGTTCTGGTCGTGTTGACCGAGCGTGGCGAACAGGCTGCCGACGATCACGAAGAGTGCGGTCGCCGCCAGCCCGATACGGAGGCACCACCGTCGTCGCGCCACCTGATCCTGCGCCAGAATGAGGCCGAACCCGTAGCCGGTCGCCATCACGCCAATCCACGGCACGAGCACGTACAGCACCGCTATGCCAAATGCAGGGTCGGCATTCGATGGATAGATGAAGGCCCACGATGGCGCGATCTGGCTAAAGAGTCGCGGCGGCACAGAAAACGCCTGCTGCAAGAGGACCAGCAGCACTCCAATGATGCCCACAGTCCTCGGCGCGAAGAAGACGAGGCCGGCGAGCAGGACCATGCACCACCCCAGCATCCAGATCACCCCCGCCAGCACGTAGTGTGCGTAATCGACATTGAAGGTCCAGCTGAATCGAATGACGGTCAGCTCGAGGAGCACGAGCAGCAGGCCTCGGAGCACGAGAAACCGTGCGAGCTGTCGCGTATCACCGAGCTTGCGGCCGTGAAAGAAGGCGCCGGTGCCTGCGAGGAAGCAGAAGATCGGTGCGACAAAGTGGGTGATCCAGCGCGTGAAGAACACGGCCGGGTCCGTACCGCCGGCGGGCACCGCGGCGTACACGCGCACGTGATCGATCGCCATCAGTGCGCAGGCCAGTCCACGCATCACGTCCACCGAGCGCAGTCTCGACGCTGCCTCGCTCATGGTCTTCACCTCGGAAGAAGTTGCAACATCTTGTCATCGGTGCTCGACATCGGCAATCGCCCCCTGAATCTTTCTCCCGGCAGCCCCGTACCGCCCAAACCCTTGCCGCCCGCCGACGGACGTGCTCTCGGCCGGCGGGCCGCACGTACGCCATCGATTGGACTCCCTCATCGTCTCGGCCCTGACCAAGTGGTATGTCGGCCCACACAGGTATCGCACTGACGGCGCAGGTGCCGTCGTGGACTACGTTGCCGTCTGTTGTTGCGACCGAACCGATCCCGGCGGTTGTACCACGAGATTCGCATCGGTATCGCGTGCAAGCCGAAGCGCGACGCGGACTTTGTCTGGGGCGGGCTTTCGTCGATCGCGGTCTACATCGCCACGCTGTTCCTGCTCGCGAAAGAGCAGCGTTCGCGCCGAGAGCTTGGACTTGAGCCAGATGGGCACTCGGCCGTGCGGCTCCTTTTGGGCGCACTCATCGGCGTCGCTGTGTCTGCTCTGTCGATAGCGATCACGTCGCTCCTCCTCGGTCCGATCCGTCTCGTGCCCTCGACCTCACCCGATGCCGCAACCTGGCTCGCGGTGATCGCCTCATTTCTTGTACTATCGTGTATGGAAGAGTTGGGCTTTCGGGCCTATCCACTTCGCACACTGATGCCCGTCATTGGTGTGTGGCCTGCGCAGCTGATTGTCGCCGTGCTGTTTGGTCTCTCGCATCTCGTCTTTGGGTGGTCCTGGCAGAATGTCGTATTGGGTGTGATACCAAGCGGTCTCCTTTTCGGCATCATGGCCGTGCGCTCGAACGGGCTCGCGATGCCGATTGGTCTGCACGCCGCGCTCAACATCGTGTACTGGATGATCGGCGCCAAGGATTCGCCTGGCGTGTGGACCGTGAGCGTGGATCCGGAGCGCACCGCGCGGCTGACGAGCTTTGCTCCGTTGGTCGGAACAGTCGTGACGCTGTTGGCCTGCGTGGTGGTCGCGCGATGGCCTCCGCGCAGGCAGGAGCAAAACGAGCCGACGCTGTAGCGCGTGACGCAGCGCAGCGCGCCTCGCGCAGCGCCGACCATTGCCGATGACCACGCACTGGGGGACATTTCGCACACCCTGCCCCCACGGAGCATTCATGAAACGCACCGCCCTCGTCGCCCTCGCCATGTGCGCCGCACCACTCCACGCGCAATCTCCACTCGGCACCTGGCCGCAACACTCGCGCGAACGCCCGCACCCACCGATCCAGTCGCCCGGACCTGTCGCCCCCATGATGGCGCCCGCTGATGCCGTGGTGCTATTCGACGGCACCTCGCTCGCCCGGTGGATGCAAAGCGACAGCACGCCGGCCAAGTGGCGCATCGTGGACAGCGTGTTTGAAGTCGTGCCCAGAACGGGAACACTGACCACGCGCGAGAGTTTCGGCGACGTGCATCTTCACATCGAGTGGATGTCACCCAAGCCCGCAGCAGGGAAAGATCAGGATCGCGGCAATAGCGGCGTGTTCTTTGGCGGCGGGCGCTACGAAATTCAGATTCTCGACTCCTACGACAACGTGACTTACGCGGACGGACAAGCCGGCGCCGTGTACGGGCAGTATCCGCCGCTCGTGAACGCCAGCCGTCCACCAGGCGAATGGCAGTCGTACGATATCGTGTATCATCGTCCGCGCTTCGACGCAGCGGGGAAGCTGCTATCGCCCGCACGCTTCAATGTCACGCACAACGGCATCGATATTCAGAAGGACGTGGTGCTTGTTGGGCCCACGGCCAACGGATCGCGTCCACCGTACGAAGCGCATGCTGACCGTTTGCCGATCTCGTTGCAGGATCATGGACATCCGGTGCGCTTCCGCAACGTATGGCTGCACAACATCGAATAGCGATGCTGCAGAGTACGCGTGGCGCTATGCACACGGCATGCGTGACACGGTGTTTGGTTAGCGGGGACGAATCACCTCGCGCGACCGGACGTGATCCGGCGCAAGCACTCCACCTCCTGTTGGGCGCGCCACCCACGAATACACGGTGAGCGATGCGCCATTGGGTAACGCTGGCGCGATACTGTCGTAGGGCAGCGCGCTCGATCCCCCGCTCGGAATGGACGGACACGCGGGGATCTGTACACACGGTGCCCATTTGATGAACACCAACGACGTCGTGGGAAACACGCGATAGAACACGCGTTCGCCGGCGTTGTTACGGAGCGTCACGGCGGTCGGTCCCGGGACGGCGTTCAGCAGTTGCGCCGAACGAACATCCTCCGCAGCCTCGCCGCCCGGTGGCGCGGGCATGGCACACGATGCGGTGACGCACGCGAGCCACACCAGGGGGCGAAGCGGCGGCAGATGGTCCACGTTGGGCACGGCAGTCTCGCTCAACACGTCGTCACGGTGCTCCGCACTACGCCTCTCGTTTCATGTAGTCTGTTGGGAGAAGACGTGAGCGACGATGGCATTCACGGGGTCTGGCCGAATGCGGTGACCGTTGGGCCCACGCTCTCCCCGTACGTCGCATAAAGCCACTGGTCGAGAATCACGCCGTTCTTGATCGCGCTGCGCCGCATCACCCCTTCCCGCACATACCCCGCCTTTTCAAGCACACGCACGGATCCACGGCTCGAGGCAAACGGAACAGCGAACACGCGCGCGATCGAGAACGTTGCGAACGCGTAGCGCGTCGCGGCAAGCAGCGCATCGGTCGCAATGCCGCGTCCCCAGAAGGACTGCCCAACCCAATAGCCAACTTCCGCAGAGCATCGGGCAATATCGTCACCCAGTATCAGGCTAATGGTGCCGATCGCTTCAGTACCGACCACGATGCCGAAGCTGGTCTGCTGAGGGCGCGTTGCAACATGGGCGATGTAGAACTCGGCGTCGGTCCGCTGGTACGGATGCGGAAACCGATCGCGCAAGTTCTGCGCGACGGCCGGGTCATTCGCGTGGCGCGCCAGCGCGTCGGCATCGCTCGCGATCAAAGGGCGCAGCAAACAACTCGGGCACACGATCTGCATCAGAATTTAGAGGAAGGAGGTTGCCTGAACGTGGTGCTGCTGGCACTCCATAAAATGCGCCGGTGCGGCCGACGCTTCAATGCGCCCAAGACGGGCGGCAGCAATCGGGCTTCAGTGGTTGCCTTGAATACGGTTGCGATCGAGTCTTCTCCGCTTCGACCAGCGTGACCTACTTGCGTTTGTTGATGGTGGTAACCTCAATGACGCCCATCTCATGCCCGGGGCCTCGCATTTGTATGGCGCGATTCTGATCGAAAAACCGCATCTCGACGATCGTCGTGGCTTTGACCGTCTTCAGGTCGTCGAGCGCCGTCTGACGAAGATCGTCGATGTATACCACCACCTCGGCTGCACCACCGCCAGTGCTGCCGGACGCGCCGGCCGTGGCGGTGCGCCCCAATGACGGACTGAACCACTGCGGACGCAGCGTGCGAATCGCGTCGAATGCCGTGTTCACGCCCGGCGCTTCCTTCAGATCGTCTTGTGTAATGCGAGCCCGGTCTCCGCGATGCTTCTTGTCCTGCGCGTGCAGGCCGTCGGGAACGCACACGGTCCACAAGGTCACGCACAATACCGCGAGCATCGACGTGCGCATCTGAAGCCTCCGCTTTCGCGGCGAATGGATGGTGGTGGGGTGAGGTCTTCCGTCGTGGCGCATACGTGCTCACCAGAATCAATAGCAGCCCCGAAGCCACCACGATAGACGCGCCGGTTGCCAGTCCAACTGATACGACCCCGTGAGGCCCAGCAAACATCTCCGCCAGCGATCTCCCGCACGTCGACCTCGCCGCTCTCTAGCGCCGCGCGTTCGCGCCGGTAGTTTCGAGGGACGTCTGTGACGTGCGCGTCGGTGCCCGTCGCTGCCTGCCCTTCGCTCCGGAGGAATACCATGACCGCTCGACGCGACTTCCTGCAGCAGTTTGCCCTCGGCAGTCTATCAACCTCGTTGATCCCAATCACCGCACAGGCCGCGTGGGCGGAGCGGGCCGTGTCCGCATCCGTCGCTCACGGTGGCGCCCAAGCCTTCGATCTCACGTGGACGCGCCGGCTTACCGGAAAGTACAAAGCCGTCTACGACAGCCCAGACATCGGTGGTGGTCTCGGCGTGTTACGTGCCGGCATCGTCAGCGCGCAGTACGTGGCAGCCTTCAACGTTGCTTCAAGCGCTGTGTCGCCCGTGATTGTGCTCCGGCACGACGGCATCGTGCTCGCGATGCGGCAAGAGTATTGGGACCGCTACAAGGTTGGCGAGAAACAGAAGGTCACCCATCCGTGGACCGGCGCACCCATGACGAAAAATCCCGCCCTGCTCGGCGCTGGAGAGGGGCTGCCGGCGGGACTGGAAGCACATGCGCTCGACAAACAGATCGCCCGCGGGGTGATCGTCTTGGCCTGCGCCTTGGCCTTTCAGGACATCGTTGACACGATAGTCACCGCGGATGCCATCTCGCCCGACGCCGCCGCTGCCAAGGCCCGTGGCCTTCTGGTTGCTGGCGTCATCATGCAACCATCGGGCGTGTTCGCAACCTCGGTGGCACAGGACAACGGGTGCGTGTACGTGCGCGCCACGTGAGCGCGCGGCGCCAAAGAAAGGCACACCGCCCGAAGGGGTGTTCAGCTTTCCGGGCGCCTGGTTGCGGATCCGGACTGTGGGTTCGGATCCACAGCAGTGTTGCGAGGGGGCAACCAGAAGCGTATTGCGCCGGGGCCCGTGAGGCCGGAGTACTCGGGTAAACTGCCGCGGACCACAACTTATTGCTTTCTCCGACACGGTTTTCTTCTGGCCTCAAATTTGCGATAGCATGTGACAAATTACTTGTGGCGGGACCAAACACTACTAACAGGTGCCAATATGAAGAAACTCGCAGCCCTTGCCCTCTCGGCCGCCATGATGATCGCGCCGACGGCATCAAACGCGCAGACCAGCAATAACAATTGCCAGTTGGCGACGACGATGACGTCGTTCGTCGGCTATCTGGATTGCCGTGGCTCGTATACCGGCAACATCAACGGGAACGCCGCCGAGCTGACGCAGCTGAACGGATTTGGCGGAGTATGGGCCGGAGCATGGTCTTGGAACGGTAAGTCCGACGACGTCGGCAACGGTCCATTCACCACGTCCGCCTCAGGGACCACGATCAATTTCGACGGCTCCATTAGCGGGAAGTTCGTGATCGGAATCAAGCAGGCAAATTTCCACAGCTTCTACCTCTATGACGAAGTCGTACCGATCTCATCGATCAACATTAGCTCCGCGGGAACTGCCCCTAGAAATCCTGGCTTCTCGCACGTTGCGCTCTACTCGCTCGGCTCAACCTCGTTCAACGTCGTTCCTGAGCCGTCCACCTATGCGCTCATGGCGGCTGGCCTCGCGGCGCTCGGAATGGTTGCCCGTCGCCGTCGCAACGTCTGATTCCTCGCGGTCGCATCCACGAACCGCCCCGGCACTCGCCGGGGCGGTTTTGTTTTCTTGCGCTACGGTCTCGCCAGGTCGAACGAAGCGTTCACCGCGACCGTCCCCGCCGCACCAGGACCCGGCGACAAACTACCCGTAACGGTGCCGGTGATCCTGCTGGCGGTGAAGCCCGTCACCAATACCGTCGCGCTTCCCCCAATTGACGTGTTCCACACGGCCGTCAGGTTCCCGCCAATACCCGACACGCCAACCTGTCGCAACGGATTCGCGTTCGACGACTGATACGTACCCACGCCGGAGAATCCGGCGATGGTGATCGACAGCGTTTGCGTGCCATTGTTGGCGGCAATCCCCAGCGTCTGGTTGGGTGCGGCACCGCTCAGGATCACACTCGCGGCCGATGCATTGAACGCCCCCGTCGCGAGCGTGCCCGACACAATGCTTCCCTGATTGGCGAGCGCCACGCCGCCCGTGCCAGCCACCGGCAAATCAATCTTGCCCTCGGTCACCTCGCGCGAGCCCGTCGAGCCTGCCTGCGGTGTGGCGGTGAACCGGAACGTGGCCACCATCCGCGTAGCGGTCAGCGTCGTGATCACGATTTCACCGGACGCGCCATTCAGCGCGGATGTCCAGCCACCCGACGGCGCTAGCGACAGCAGGCCGGTGCCACCGGGAATCTGCACACCCACGCCGAGGGCATACGTGCCCGGGCCTTTGATGTTGGTGAGCGACAACACCATCGTATAGGCGTTGGTACCGGTCGATCGAAAACCGGTAATGGAGTACAGACCCGGCGCCGGGTTCTGCACCGTCGCGGCGAGTGTGGCCTGCCACTGCACACCGTCAATCTTCGCGGTGAAATTCGGCAACGCTGGATCAATCCCACCGCCCACGGGATCGGTGGTTCCGCTCGAACAGGCAGCGACGATGACCACAAGCGCAGCACGAAGTGCGCCCCACAGCGTACGAGATGTTGCCATGACTGGTATCTCCCTCGGTGTCATCATCGTTGCTTCGGTACACCCGCCTTCTGCTTTCCCACCTCCGAAATCGCCCAATCCGCGCTGCGCGTAAGCGTCTTGATGTGCTCCGCCTTGCGAAAGCGCAGCGCTGACCAATCCTCATCGATCGCCACCATGCGCACCGGCTCAAAACCCGCCGCGCCCAGCGCGGTCCAACCGCTGTCGCGGTCGAACTCGCATCGGTACCGCTTCGAGGATTTCTTCGGGTACGCAATCCATACCACCACGTCACCCTCGGCCGCTTTGCCGATCTTCGCGCTCACTGCATCGAGTTCGGCCTGCGTGCTGGCAAATCCGATCACCCAACTCGTTCGATCGCGCGCACCAAGTGACGACCGCACATCGACCCCCGTCAGCTCCTGCAACACCGGCGCAAAGGACGCCGGTGCGTTCAGGACGTGAATGCGGGTATGCGCTCCAAGGTTGAGCTTGACGAAAAGCGACATGACGCGCTCTCCAAATAGAACGAGGACGAGGGGCTACTTCTTACGCACGATCACCGTGATCGTGTCGCGCTTGACCGACGTCATCGGCACGTGATCGCCACCTGCAAACACGGCAATAATGCGATGCGAACCAGGGGTGAGTGAGTCCATCACCTTCTCCGTTGCGCCCGTGCCGAGGTGGTAGACGAGCGGTGGTTTGGGGAGCGCTGCCGTATCCGATGGGACATCGCCATCGAGTACCAGATGATGATGCCCTTTCCCTGGCTCACTGGTTCCAGACGCGGCAATCACTTCCACGCCCGCCGCACCAAGCGTCACGGTGAACGGCTGCGAGACGGAGTCGCCATTGGCAGGCGACGTGATCGTGACCTCCGGTGTCACGGCCGCCGCCGGTGCCGCATCGGCGGCTGGCGCACCAGTATCCGCGGCGGGGGTTTTGTCCGCGCCCGAGCAGGCGGCAGTGAACAGCACGAGTGTCGAAGACACAACTAGTGAGAAACGCATGTGATGTGTACTTGGTGGAGGGAAACGACGTGAGCGACGGAAAAAGCAAACTGACTAACTACGAGTGGCAACGTCAGAGCAACGACATCAGGCTACCGCAATGCTACGTCATCGTGTACACCACGATGTTGATGCCAAACTTGGTGTTGTCGCGGGCGCGAAATCGTTTGTTTCTCCAATCGTAGTCCCACTCGCACCCGTAGTCCTTGTTGCTGTACAGCACGCCCAAACGCCCGTGGCGCTCCACACCGCGCAGATATTCGTGCACCACGTTGTCGCCCCAGCCGTTCAATTCGTGCGTTGTACGCGGCGGCCCATCGGGAAAGGCAAAGAAACTGGAGTACAATGGATGCCGGTTGGACAGCTTGGGCAGAGGATTCGGCCCGAACGCCTTCACCATCTCGGCCTCAAACGTCTTCGCGTACAAGCCGTTCACGTCGTGATTACAGTCATCACTGAACAACAACCCGCCGTTCTCCACGTACCGCACCAGCCCCGCGCGTTCTTTTTCGCTGAAGCGCACCAGTTTGTGGCCGGTCATGAACAAGAACGGAAAGGCCGTCAGCTCAGCAGAATCGGCCGTGATCACGATCTCCTGGCTACTGACCGGAATGTCGGTGTACTGCACCACGGCGTCCAGCAAATTCGCGCACACTTTCGGGTTGTAGTCCCAATCCCCCGAATTGTAGCGCAACCGCGCAAATGCAAACTCGTAGGACGTACCGAACCGTGCAGGAGCCGTGCCACCGGCAGCTATGCGTCCGGGAGCCACATCACCTGACGGCGTGGCACCAAGACTCGCCGGCCATGCGGCACCAAGCGCCATGGCGCCTGCACTCCGCCCCAGCGTCGTGAGAAACTCACGGCGCGTACGCGGGAGCGTACGCGGGAGCATGTGGTCAAGCGGCGACACGGTGGGACGAGGGCGATCGGTCACGACTGGTGCGCGTTGAAGGCAAGGGTTACCACTACCCTACTCCATAATCTACGACCATCGTGTCACGCATGCCTCCTGCCTTCTTCCCGCTCCTCAAAACGGCCCACGTCGTCGCCGCGGTGCTCTTTGTCGGCAACGTGGTCGTGACCGGCATCTGGGCGGCGGTCTGCTATCGCGCCAGAGCCACACACGACTTTCGCCTGGCCGCGCGGGCCATCGTGATCACCGATTGGCTGTTTACCTTCGGCGGCGCCGTGATGCTCGTCGGTTCTGGGGTGGCCATGGCCGTCGCCCGCGGACTCCCCCTCTGGGGCACACCGTGGATCCGCAACGCTATTGTGGCACTAGTCATCTCGACACTGGCATGGCTGATTGTGCTAGTGCCTGCCCAACGCGAAATGCTCCACCTCGATCCCATCAGCGACTCTGCAGCAGACCCGCGTCTGGTCCATGCCTTCCGGCGCTGGACCATCACGGGATGGGCGGCCACCGCGCCGCTGATCTACGCGATCTGGTGCATGGTCGCAAAACCGGGTACCTGATGCGCCTCCTCACTTGGGGCTTCTTCGCCACGCTCTCGATCATCCTGATGCTGCAACTCCGCGCCTTGGACAGTGATTTGCGGCTCCCCGACACACCGCGCGGCATTATTGGTTACGAACTTGCGTGGTCTGGCGCGCGCGCCGATAGCATCATCACGGTGTGGAAGCGCAACGATGTGACTGAGACAGCCAAGGTCAGTCTTGGCATCGACTTCGTGTATTTGATCGCCTATCCACTGATGTTCTTCACCGGCGCGCGGCTCTTACGACGCGAACCCATGCACACGTTTGATCGCGCGGGGCTCTGGCTAGGCCGCGGCGCGCTGGTGTGTATCCCGCTGGATGCCGCCGAAAACCTGCTCCTGTGGCGGATGCTCGATGCTGGCGGTTCGGACGGGCTCATGCACTTGGCGACGCTGTGCGCGGGCCTCAAGTTCCTGTTGGTCATTCTCGTAGCGCTGTGGTGCCTTGCCGCCATCGCGCGGCGGATCACGGGTCCGCGCGCCGCGCGCCTCCACCACTCGTGACCGTTCGCCGTCGCTTCTCCGCGTTGCACTCATCATTCCCTTCACCCCACGCGACTCATGGCTACCGGTCCTAACTTCGGCGGCATTGCGCTGCGCGCGCTCGCGGCGCTCGCACTAGTCTTTGCGACGTACAATCCCGAGGGCAAGTCGTTCTATCACTGGGCCGTCTCACCACTGATTCACGGGGAAACCATGACTGGCCCTGCATCGGTCAAGTTCCTTGCTGGTCTCGCACTCGCTGCGGGGTGGGTGGTCTTTCTCACCGCGACGCGACGGTCCATCGGCATCGGCGGATCCCTCTTGGTGCTTGCGATCTCCGGCGGCCTCGTGTGGTTACTGCTCGACTTCGGCCTGGTGAGTGCCGGCTCAGCGCGTGGCATCACCTACATCGTCATGATCTGCACCGCACTCTTGCTTGCGGTGGGAATGAGCTGGTCGCATCTCTCGCGCAAGCTCAGCGGCCAAGTCGACATGGATCAGTCGTAGGCTGACGCGCAGCTCACGCAGCCGATCACCGGGAACGGGAGTGGGGTGAGTTGGTGTTTCACCTGTCTATGACGTCACGTCCGCAACCACGCCCCAACACACACAGCACCCTCGCGTTTGTCGCGCCGTGGGAATGCTCGCGCGCGGTCGCGAACATTCCACGCGAGCCGCGTGCTGATGTGATTGTCGTCTTGCTTGAATCCATTGCCAAGGGTGCGTCATTGCCATGGCACCGGCAAAAGTTGGTCCTCGTGTTGTCCGCGATGCGCCATTTCGCCGCATCGCTCGAACGCGCCGGCTACCGCGTGGTCATGCAACGCGCCACTTCGTACGCCGAAGGGCTGCGTGACGTGGCTCGCGAAACGGGCGCCACGCGTGTCGTCGCAACCGCCGGGCGTGAACAGGATATGGTCGACGAACTCGCGCGCGCCGAAGCGTTGTTGGCGGCCGACGGCGTCACCCTCGCGCTCCGCGAAGATCGCGGGTTCCTCGCAACTCGTGAGGAGTTCCAGACGTGGGCCGCCGGGCGAAAGGAGTATCGCATGGAGTGGTTTTATCGCGACATGCGACGCAAGCACCAGATCCTCATGGAGCCAGACGGTCAGCCCAGCGGCGGCGAATGGAACTTCGACACCGAGAATCGCAAACCGTGGCCGAAGGGACGCGCGCTCCCTGCGGTGTGGCGAGAAGAGCCCGACGAACTCACGCAGGCCCAGATGTCGCGCGTTGCACGGTGGTCGCATTGCTGGGGTTCGGTAAACGCTTTTGCGCTGCCTGTCACGCGGGTCGCCGCCAAGGCATGGCTGGAGCGATTCGTTGTTGAACGGCTCCCAGAGTTCGGCCCGTACGAAGACGCCTTGGTGCACGGCGCGCCTGACTTGCTCCATTCCACGCTCTCGTCGATCATCAACGTGGGTCTGCTGCATCCACTCGAAGTGGTGCAACGCGCGGAACGCGCGTATCGCGAAGGGCACGTCCCCATCGCCTCGGCTGAAGGATTTGTTCGCCAGATTCTGGGGTGGCGTGAGTACATGCGTGGCATGTACTGGCACCTCATGCCCGGTCTTCGCACGGCCAATGCACTGAATGCGCCGCTCCCGTTACCTCGGTGGTTTTGGGCACCCGATGGCGAGTCGTACGATGCGTCGGGCGCGACCGGTGCCGCCTGTGGCATGCGGTGCCTCGCCGACTCTATCTCCCAAGTCCGCGACCACGGGCGTGTGCACCACATCGCGCGGCTCATGGTGCAGTGCAATTTTGCCACACTGCTGGGGGTGGAGCCCGCGGCGCTCTCGCGATGGTATTGGAGCGCGTTCACCGACGCGTACGAATGGGTCGAGCTCCCCAACGTGGTGGGTATGGGCACCTGGGGCGACGGCGGCGCCTTGGCGTCCAAGCCCTACGTGTCATCCGGTGCGTACATCAAGCGCATGAGTAACTACTGCAACGACTGCCAGTATGATGTGAGCAAGCGAACTGGTGAGAATGCCTGCCCCATGAACACGCTGTATTGGGATTTTCTGGATCGTCACCGCGATCGCTTTGCCAAGCATCCGCGCATGCGCATGATGCTCACACATATCAATGCCATGCCGGAGCAGGAACTGGTGAGCATTCGCGCGCAGGCAGCCGAGTTTCGCGACTCGCTTGCCTATGATACAACGTTTGCGCCTTCGCCCACGCCGCTCCTGCCGCCCACGCCGCTCCTGCCGCCCGCGCTGCCACTGCCGTGACAGCGCGCAGGGCGTGAGGTTATCGTTCCAACGTGGAACCGCCCGCGCGCCTGCACGTCAAACCGCCCCACGCAACGCCTGCACAGCGCAAGGCGCTGCGCGATCGCGTGCGCGCCGAGTGTGTGAATCGGCCAGGTGTGTATCGCATGTTGGGACCTAGCGGCACGGTACTCTACGTGGGGCAGTCGCGCGTACTGCGGACGCGACTGCTGTCGTACTTCCGCGCCAAGGGCAGGCGGCATAAGGGCGTTCGCATTCTTCGCCACGCCTTCACTATCGAATGGGAGTATACCAACACCGAGTTTGGGGCGCTGCTGCGCGAGCTGCGTCTCATCAAGCAGTATCGGCCGCACTTCAACGCGATGATGGTCACCGATGAGTGGCCGCGCGCGTATGTCATGCTCACCGGCGGCGCGGTGCCGGGACTGCGCGTAGTACCGCGGTCGGACGACCCGCGCGCCGAAGCATTGTTCGGTCCCTTTCGCGCGGTGTCGCGGTTGCGCGACGCGGTTCGGGCTCTTGCCGAGACCACAGGACTACGTGACTGCACGCTGGACGACGCCGCAGCGACCGCACGAACACGCACCCTGTGGTTTTCCACCGATGCCGTTGGCTCCGCCAGCGCGCGTCGTTCACACGCGCGCGTTGCGTCGATGAAAATCCCGACACGCACACGCGCCCCCGGCTGCCTCCGTCACGATCTGGGCACCTGTATGGGCCCGTGTATCGGGCACGGCGATGGCGTTGCCTATCGCGCACAGGCCGCCACCGTGCGCGAGTTTCTTGAGGGGCGGTCTCGCGAACCGGTTGAGCAGCTCACCAACGCCATGCAGATCGCGTCAAGCGCGCTCGAATTCGAGCGCGCGGGCTTGCTGCGCGACCGATTGGCGCACGTGCAATGGCTGCACGACCGCGTGCAGCACTTTCATGCCAACATGGATCGGCTCACGCTGCGCTACCGCGCCACCGGCTTCGACGGGCGCGACTATGTCTATCTCGTGCGACGTGGCACGGTGCGCGCGGAGGTTCCGGCCCCGGCAACCGCGGACGAACAGCGCGCGCTCGACACACTCGCCCGGCGCGTTTTTGAGGGACCGGATCCCACAGGCGCCGACATCCCGTTGCACGACCTCGACGAGTTCTACTTGGTGGCCAGTTGGTTCCGTCGCCGCGTCACCGAACGCTCCCGCGTCTCGGCGGCGATCCGCTAGCACTCGCGTCTCGTGGTCTATACCGGCACCGCAATGCCGCGACCGATCGCGTTCGCAATCAGTGCCACCTGCTGCATCATCGTGTCGAACGCCGACGGCTCAAGCGACTGATCGCCATCGGAACTCGCGCGCGCGGGTTCGGGATGCACTTCGACAATCAACCCGTCTGCCCCCGCGGCGATGGCGGCCATCGCTAACGGCGTCACGAGGTCGGCTCTCCCGCCGGCGTGACTGGGATCCACAAACACCGGCAAGTGGGTTTCTCGCTTGAGCACTGGAATCGCGGCGATATCGAGCGTGTTGCGCGTAGCCGTTTCGTACGTGCGAATGCCCCGCTCGCACAGAATCACGTTGCTGTTGCCCTCCGACATGATGTACTCGGCGGCCATGAGCAACTCGGTGATCGTGGCAGACAGGCCGCGCTTGAGCAGCACCGGTCGCCGCGTGCGTCCCACCTCCGAGAGCAGCGCGAAGTTCTGCATATTGCGGGCTCCGATCTGCAGCACGTCGGCATACGACGCGACCAGTTCGACCTGTCGCGTGTCCAGAACTTCAGTGACGACGGGCATACCGGTTGCTTCCCGCACTTCGGCCAAGAGTGCAAGGCCTGGCTCGCCCATCCCCTGAAATGCATACGGCGAGCTGCGTGGCTTGAAGGCCCCGCCGCGCAGGAGTCTTGCGCCGGACTGTTGTACGGCGCGTGCCGTGCTGTGCAACATGTCACGCCCTTCCACCGAGCACGGACCAGCGATCACCACAATCTCCCGACCACCAACCACCGTGCCCAACGGATCGTCGAACGCGATCTCCGAACTGCCCACCGCATTTTCGCGCGAGGCCAATTTGTATGGCTTGAGTACGGGGACCACGCGCTCGACACCAGCAAGGGCAGAGAGCGCGTCGGCGTTCAGCCGGGCTTCGTCACCGATGCAGCCTACGATGGTGCGCTGTTCTCCACGACTGACATGAGCGCGAAGCCCTTCGCGTTCGATGTGCTCGACGATGCGTTCAAGCGCATCGGTGGTAATGCCGGGGGTCGTCACGATGATCATCAGGGTCTCCGGAAGGTGTGTGCTTCTCGGGCCCGTTCGCCGCCGACCCTCGATACGACGCGAGGCCCGTGCAGCTGCACGGGCCTCGCGGTGGTCAGTCTGGGTGGTGCGTTACGCGCACACCGCTATGACACCGGGCCCATGCGGGTCGGCGTATAATACCAATAGCTGTTTGCGGCGCGCGTCGGCATCATTCACAGATGCTAGGCCTCGGACAGCACACTGTCAATGGGCCGCGCCGTCCATCTCACGCTTAGGAACCATGCGATACTCCTCACGACGGTCTGTGAATTCGGGAAGCGCCGCTGCGGTGCTTGTGCTCCTCGCCGGACAGTCGGCGCCATTGTCGGCACAACACGCACCAACCCGCGTCGTGCCGCCGCCGTTTGCTGCAGTGAGCGCGCCGGTCGGCCGCGAACTCTCCGGCGAGCGCGCACTGGCCACCGTCGGTTTTGTCGAGAAGTATTTTCGACTTCCCGGCAATCGTGGTTTCGACGCATCGATTGATACCGTGGCCGCGCTCTTGAAGGCTGCTGGCTACGTCGAGGAGGCGGCTGCCAAACCTGCGGATCGGATGACATACCGTGTGGAATCGCGCCCAATGGCAGCACCCGCGTGGACTCCCGACGATGCCTCACTGACCATTGTTGGACGGCCCAGGCCCCTCATGTCGTGGGCCACCAATCACAACATGCTGGCGATCAACTCGTGGTCAACGCCAGAAGGCGGCGTGACAGCGCGCGTGATCGACGTGGGGGCAGGCACAGACGCCGAGTTGGCCAAGCAGGACATCAAGGACGCCATTCTGCTGGTCGACGGGAACTATCGTGTGGTGTACCTCAAGGCGCTGCAGCGCGGGGCGCGCGGGCTCCTGGCCATTCAGAAGTTGCCGGCCTACAATCAGCAGGAGAAAAACAG
>JANOPS010000016.1:0-10825 GCA_031421995.1 Gemmatimonadaceae bacterium | reverse complement strand
CTCTCGACGCTGCCGATAGTGAAATAGAACATCCGGCCATCGCTGGCGAATCCATAGCGTGCAGGTTGACGGGCCGGATCGTTGAACGTGACCAGCGCGCGCGAGCTGCCGCCGCTTGAGGCGATCGCTCGGATCTCCCATCCGGTGTTCCGGCGGGACAAATAGTACAGCGTTTTGCCATCGGGCGACCATACGCCCCGTGACACGACGCCACCATCCTTGTCGTTGTCGACGATCAGCCGACCGCTGTCAGCCGCCGAGCCGGACACGCGCATCCCCAAGCGCGCGTGGTACGCCAGCATTCCAGTGGGCGACCACGAAAGGAAGTCCCCGACACCGCCCAGCGGACGCCATGCGCCTTCGCCCTCCTTCAACGACACCACACGGAATGCGGTCGTACTATCGACAAAAACTTGGAACGCGACCATGGACCCGTCGGGCGACCACTGCGGATCGAGTTCCTGCGACGGCCACGTGGTGCGCCGAACCACGTTGGTGCCGTCAGCATTCATGGTGTAGATGTCGCGCGTTCCCGCGCGCACCGAATGAAAGGCGATCAGCCGACCATCGGGCGAAAACTTCGGGGAATAGTCGCCAGTGGAATCGCTGGTGAGTCGGGTGGCCTCACCGCCGCTTGCCGGCATGCGATAGATGTCGGGGTTGCCGTTACGATCGGAATCGAACACCAGGTCGCGCCCGTCGGCCGACACATCAAGGAACTCGATGATTTGCTGGCCTGTGGTCACCGCGCGCGCCGCGGATACGGACACCGGACCCACGCGTGGCACCGCGATCGCGTAAATATTCGAGAACGTGCGAAAGCTCGCATAGGCGAGATGCATCCCATCGGCCGCCAGCGCGATACCGTGTGCCTCCACCCCCGTGGTCAATCGTTCGGGCGCCGCCGTGGCGATGCCGCGCGTGTCGAGCGGTGCGCGATAGATATCGCGGCTGCCGTCACGGTCGGAGATCCAGTACAGGGCGCGGCCATCCGGCGACCAGGTGGGACTGATGTTCAGGTGTGTATCGGTGGTGACTCGGTACGCCGAGCCACCGGCCACGGGTAGCACCCAAATCGATGCGGGGCCGGTGTTACCGAGATATCCGGTGCCGAACACGAATTCCAAGTTGCCGGCTGCCACGGCGATGAACTTGCCATCAGGCGACCAAGCAGGCGAGAACGCGAGAGGCGGCGCGGAAAGGCGGGTCGCCCCACCCCCATTCACCGGGACGATCGATAGCTCTCCGCTTGACGCAACGAAGGCGAGTCGCTGACCATCCGGCGCCCATGCGAGTCCATGAATTGGCGTGCTCGCGTCAGCATTCAGGTGTTCGGGGGATTCGAGCGCGAGCACTCTTCGCGGCTGGCCGCCCAAACTGGGCACCACGAAGATCCCGTCATTGCCGTGATAGGCGATTTGCGTCCCGTCCGGCGACCATTTCGGGGAGCGGAAATGGGCCGCGCTATCGTTGGTGAGTGCCACGCGCCGTCCGCCGTTCACTTGCTGCACATAAATCTGCATGTGCGTGGCCGGACCCTGCGCGTAGGCGATCATGCTGCCGTCACGCGACAGCGCCGGATCGATCTCCAGTCCCGGATCTCGCGTGACTTGCGCTGTGCGACCAATAGTCGGCATCGACATCGCGAGGGGCTGGTTCTGGCGCACCGCAAGCCACACGACGGTTCCCAGCACCGTGAGCGCCGCCGCGACGACGCCGAACGCACGCACCCTGGATCGTGATGGTGACGCCGCTGCCGAACCCGACACACGACTCGTGGTGTCGCTTGCCAGCGCTCGCGCGAAATCGCCGCATGTGGCAAACCGATCGGCGGGCGATTTCGACAACGCGCGCTGCACGGCCGCGTCCACACTGGCCGACACCGCCGGACGTACGGTGCGAATGCTCCGCGGCGTTTCCGACATCACGCGGGCGATGATCATCTGCGCGGTAGCGCCAGTGTGTGGCGGCTCGCCCATGAGCATTTCGTACGTGAGGGCGCCCAGTGCGTACTGGTCGCTCCGCGCGTCAATCGCCCGCTCGCCCGCCGCCTGCTCCGGACTCATGTAGTGCGGCGTGCCGAGTGACAACCCCGTTTGCGTCACGCGCTCGCCGGCCGACTGCGCCACCGCGAGGGCGATGCCGAAATCGGCAATGATCGGCTGCCCCGCTTGCAGGAGGATGTTCTCCGGCTTCAAGTCGCGATGCAGCACACCGCGCGCGTGCGCGAAATCGAGGGCGGCGGCCATCAAGGTCACCAGCCGAATCACTTCATCGACAGGCAGTTGCTGTTCGCGCGCAAGCCGCGCGCGCAGCGTCTCGCCCTCGATGTACGGCATAACATAGTACAGCAGCCCATCAGCGCTCCCCGAATCGAACAACGGCAGCAAGTTCGGATGCTGCAGGTTCGCGGTCACCGTGATCTCGCTCAAGAACCGCTCGGCGCCGAGCACCGCACCGAGTTCGGGCTTGAGCACCTTCACGGCGACTTGCCGGCCATGCTTGAGATCGTGCGCGAGATACACGGTGGCCATGCCGCCTCGCCCAAGTTCGCGCTCCACACGGTAGCGGTCCCGCAGTGCGGTCGACAGCTGCTCGATGGTGCTGCTCACGACGTCAGAGACCGGAAGCGCCAGTTGGACGCAGAGGAAGGCATACGGCGAAATATACGATATGGCCATTGCCATGCATGATCTAGCGAAAGGGCCGCCGACTCGATGCTCAGGCCGCACGCGATAGCCACGTGCGCCTGCGGACTGTATGCTATCCGGTACCGCACTCGCCCGTCGAAATCACATGCCAACCCCCCGCCGTATGCGTTCCCAACGTTCGTGGTCGCTCGCCGCCTGCTTTCTGCTCGTCGTCACGTCGCCGGTCCGCGCGCAAGAGCAGCACGGATACCAGTCCGACTTCACGGTGGAGGAGTTTGCCGCCCGCCGCGCGAAGATCTATGCCGCGATAGGCGCACAGGGCATCGCCGTTGTGCAGGGGGCCAGCGGCGTGCCCGGCTTCAGTGTGTTCCGCCAGTCGAACGACTTCTACTACCTGAGCGGCGTCGAGTCGGCGCACGCATACCTGCTGCTCAACGGGCGCACGCGCACCGCAACGCTGTATCTCCCGCACCGCGACGACGGGCGGGAACGCTCAGAGGGAAAAATCCTCTCGGCGGAGGACACCACACTCATCAAGCGACTCACCGGTATTGATCAGGTGCGCGGTCTGGAGAGTCTCTCGCGCGACCTCGTGAGTGCCGATCTCATCCGCCCTCCGGCGTTGGCGCTGTACACCCCGCTCAGCCCAATGGAGACCGGCAACGATAGTCGTGATGAACTGTTGTCGGCGCAGGCGCGCTCGGCGAGTGATCCGTGGGATGGCCGGCCGTCGCGCGAGGCGCATTTCGTGCGGCTCGTGAAGGAGCGCTTCCCGCAGTTCGAGGTGCGTGATCTGTCGCCAACGATTGACGCACTGCGCAACCTCAAGAGTGCCGCTGAGATCGCCCTCATTCGCCACGCTACGCGCTTGGCGGGACTCGGCATCATGGAAGCCATGCGCTCCACCAGTCCCGGCGTGTACGAATATCAGCTTGACGCGGCCGCCAAGTATGTGTTTTTCGTGAACGGCGCGCGCGGCGACGGCTACGCCTCGATTATCGGCGGCGGTACGAACGCATTCCTCGGGCACTATTTCCGTAAGGCAGACGCGTTGCGCGACGGCGACCTGGTACTCATGGACTACGCGCCTGACTACCGGTACTACACCAGCGACGTGACGCGCATTTGGCCGGTGAATGGCACGTTCACCACGGCCCAGGCGGCCCTGTACGAATACATCGTTGCCTATCGCGACGCACTCTTCCGCTACATCAAGCCGGGCGTCACCGCCGATGAAGTGCTCGACCGGGCGGCCGCCGAGATGAAGCAGTATCTCGTGGGGAAGACGTTCGCGTCGCCTGCCCATCTCAAGGCGGTACAGCAAGGGTTGGTCTTCCGCGGCCACTTTCAGCACCCCGTTGGCATGGCCGTGCATGACGTAGGGCGCGTACGCGGCGTGCCGCTCGCGCCGGGAATGGTCTTCACGATTGATCCGATGATCTGGATTCCTGAAGAACGGCTGTATATCCGGATCGAAGACATGGCACTGGTGACGGCCGACGGCGTGGAAAATCTCAGCGGATTCGTCCCGTCGCGCATCGCCGACGTGGAACGCACGATCGCCGAAACCGGCGTGATACAACGCCGTCCGCCCGCCGCACCACGGCGCGAACCTTCGGGCGCCCGCAAGTGAGCGATCACTGATTACCCCGCGTGCGCGTGGCGCAGCGGGAGCCGCCAGCGCTGGGGGGGATGGCCAGCATCTTCCTCGCCACCGACGCGCGCCACGAACGCAGCGTGGCGATCAAGGTGCTGCATCCCGAGCTGTCGGCCATGCTTGGGCCCGAGCGGTTCCTGAGTGAAATCAAAATCGCCGTCAGCCTGCAGCACAGGATTGACTCACCATAATGAGTAAACTACACTCATGGTATGACCACTCGCCTGCAGGTCCTGCTCCCCGATGATGAGATCGCAGAAATCCGGCGCGTCGCCAAGCGCCACCGGCTCACGGTGGCCGAGTGGGTGCGTCAGGCGCTCCGGCAAGCGCGCCGCGACGAGTCGGTGATCGATCCGCGTCGAAAGCTGGCTGCGGTTCGTGAAGCGGTGCGCGGTGACTACCCAACGGCGGACATTCAGCAGATGCTGACCGAGATCGAGGGCGAGCACCTGGCCGACGGGTCGACGTGATTTTCGTCGATTCCAACATCCCGATGTATCTGGTCGGCGCGGCGCACCCCAACAAAGACATAGCGCGACGGCTACTCGAGCAGTACATCACACGCGGTGAGCGCCTCGTGGCCGATGCCGAAGTGCTGCAGGAGATTCTGCACCGCTACGTCGCAATCAATCGACGCGACGCGATCCAGCCCGCGTTCGATGCGCTGCTGAACATCGTCGATCACGTCTATCCGGTCGATACCACGGACATGCAGCGTGCCAAGTCCATCGTGCTTGGCGTGACCGCGATCTCGGCGCGCGATGCCGTGCATCTGGCGATCATGCAGCGCTATGATATCGAACAGATCCTGAGCTTCGATACGGGATTCGATCAAGTGGGTTCTATTGTGCGTCTTTCGCTGTAACCGCGCCACGCATCGCCGTGTAACATCGCCTGACGGCTCGCCCCCTCTCCCGCCTCCTATGCTCCGCGTACTCTTCGCCTGCCTGGCCCTCGCTGCCAGCGCGCCCGCACTCCACGCGCAGGTCGCCCCCGCGGCCCCCGCCTCCAACGACAGCGTCTTCAAAACCGTGAAGTGGCGCTCCATCGGCCCCTTCCGCGGCGGCCGCTCCAACACGGCCACCGGCGTTGTCGGCAATCCCAAGACGTACTACATGGGCACCACAGGCGGCGGCGTCTGGAAGACCGACAACATGGGCATCAGTTGGCGAAACATCTCCGACGGCTTCTTCAAGACGGGCACGGTCGGCGCGATTGCGGTCGCGCCGAGTGATCCAAACGTGGTGTACGTGGGCATGGGCGAGCACGCGGTGCGCGGGGTGATGACGCACTCGGGCGACGGGGTCTATCGCTCCACCGATGCAGGGAAGACGTGGAAGAACATTGGGCTCGACGACACGCGACACATTGCGCGCATCGTGGTGCATCCGAAAAATCCCGACGTGGTCTGGGTCGCAGCACAGGGCACGTTGTATGCACCGTCGGCCGAACGTGGGATCTTCAAGTCCACCGACGGTGGCGTAACGTGGAAGAAAGTATTGTTTGTCGATCAGCGCACCGGTGCGGCGGAACTGTCGATGGACGCCACCAATCCGCGCATTCTGTACGCGGCCATGTGGGAGCACGGGCGCTTGCCGTGGAAAGTGGTGAGCGGTGGGCCGGGAAGCGGCTTGTACAAGTCCACCGACGCTGGAGACACGTGGGTAAAGATGACCGAAGGGTTGCCGGAGAAGATGGGGAAGATGGCGATTGCTGTCAGCCCGTCCAATCCGGAGAAAGTGTACGCGCTGATCGAAAGCGAATCAGAGGGCAATGATCGCGGGTTGTATGTCTCCACCAACGCGGGCAAGAGGTTTAGCCGCGTGTCCGGCGAACCGCGCCTGGTGCAACGCGCGTGGTATTACATCGAACTGTTCGTCGATCCGAAAAACGACAATCGCTTGTACGTGCTGAGTGCGCCCGCGCTGCGCTCCGACGATGGCGGGAAGACATGGACCGAAGTGTCTGGCGTACACGGCGACTACCACGACCTGTGGATCAGCCCCGACAACCCGGACAACTTCATCCTCGCCGACGATGGCGGTGCGGTGGTCACGTTCGACGGCGGCAAGAGCTGGAGTTCGCAGGGTGTGGCCACGGGGCAGTTCTATCGCATCAACGCGGACAACCGCTTCCCATACCGCATTTATGGCGGGCAGCAGGACAACTCGTCGATCGTGATCGCGAGTCGGGAACTGGCCGGCGGTGGCATCACGACCAACAGCTGGCGGCCGTCGGCAGGCGGCGAGAGCGCGTTCCTGGCCTTTGATCCGGACAATCCACGCTACGTACTGGGCGGCAGCTACCAGGGCACCATCGACGTGCTGGACACACAAGCGCAAGCCAGCACCAATATCATGGCGGCGCCCATCCAGTACCTCGGCCGCGATGCGAAGGACATGAAGTACCGCTACAACTGGAACGCGCCGATCATCTTCAGCCGCCACGAAGCGAACACCTTTTATCACGGCGCGCAGGTGCTGCTCAAAACGTCCGACATGGGTCGTACGTGGGCCGCCGTGTCGCCCGATCTCACGCGCAACGAAAAAGAGAAGCAGGGAAAGCCCGGCGCACCATTCACGAATGAAGCAGTGGGCGCTGAGAACTATGGCACGCTGGCGTACATCGCTGAGTCGCCGCAGGAGCGCGGCGTGATGTGGACAGGGAGCGATGACGGCTTCGTGCAGCTCACGCGCGACGGTGGGAAGACGTGGAAAAACGTCACCCCCAAAGGACTCGCGGAGTGTCTCATCAACGCAATCGAGCTATCGCCGTTCGACAAAGGCACCGCGTACATCGCCACCACGCGCTACAAGTTCAACGACCATGCGCCGGGCCTGTACAAAACCACCAACTACGGCGAAACCTGGACCAAGATCGATCGCGGCATTCCAGCTGGCGCGTTCACGCGCGTGGTGCGTGAAGACGAGGTGCGTCGCGACTTGCTCTTCGCGGGCACGGAGCTTGGCCTCTACATCTCGTGGAATGGTGGACAGGATTGGGCGCCATTCCAACTCAATCTGCCAGTCGCGCCCATCACCGATCTCAAGGTCCATCAGGGCAATCTGATCGCGGCCACATCGGGGCGCGCGTTCTGGATCCTCGATGATCTCGCGGTGTTGCGCCAGTACCAGACGAACACGCCTGCCGTGCATGCGTATCAACCGGCACCGGCATACCTGGTGAACGGCGGCAGCGAGTTGAACACGACCGAAGCAGAATTTAGCGGCGCCGACACCTTCCGCGGCGTCAACCCCGCGAACGGGGTCGTGTTCTACTATCAGCTGCCCGAGGTGAAGAAGACGGATGCGGTCACGCTGGAGATCGCGGATGCCGCGGGGCGCACGATACGCACGATCAGTTCGTTGAAAGACACGACATTCTCCAAGTGGGACGGCGGACCTCCGGCGGCAAGCACGCTGCCAGCCGCGAAGGGGCTGAACCGTTTTGTGTGGGATATGCGACACGCATCGATGAGCGGCGTGCCCGGCGTGTACATCGAGGCGAGCTACCGCGGGCACAAGGTCTCGCCGGGACGCTATCGCTTGACGCTCAAAACTGGCGATCGCACGGTGACGACCGAGGTGGAAGTGCGGGCCAATCCCTTGTACCTGAACGACGTCGTGACGTACGCCGAGTATGACCAGTTTATGAGCACGGTCGAAGGCGAGGTGTCCCGCATGCACGAGGCGGTCAATGAGTTGAAGGAGGCGCAGGAACAACTCGCTGCGATTCTGGGCGGGATGTCCGGCGACACGCGCTTTACCGACGTGCGGCGCGATGGAACAGCGCTGCTGGACAAGCTGAAAGCGTGGGACAGCGATATGGTGTCGCGCAAGACGCGCGCGTACGACGACCCCGAAAACTTCGCACAGAAGTTTACGGCGAACTGGTTGTTCATGATCAACGCCACGGAAAGCGACTTGCCGCGTGTGAATCAGCCGTCGCGAGATCGGCTCACGGAGCTGGAGCCAGAGTGGGCGCAGCTCAAGGCACGTTCGGAGACGATGCGCAACGACATTGACGCGCTCAACCGGAAGTTGTTCGATCAGGGGATCGGCGCGATACGGAAGAAGAAGACGTCGGGGCCGCAGAAGATCGGGTAGGCCGCGTCCCCGCGCGGTGGTTCCCCTTGACGGGTGCTCGGACTGGTAGTATTACTATCGTTAGATGATGGTAACACTACCATTCTGACCCCGCCTCATGTTCAAAGAACTGAAGAGCGACCTGTCGGCAAGCGTCGTCGTGTTTTTCGTCGCCGTGCCGCTGTGCTTGGGCATCGCACTCGCGTCGGGCGCCCCGCTCTTCGCCGGTCTCATCGCCGGCGTCGTCGGCGGCATCGTGGTTGGCGCCGCGAGTGGGTCGCCGCTCGGAGTCAGCGGCCCTGCGGCAGGGCTGGCGGTCATCGTGCTCAACGCCATCGCCACCCTCGGCGGATCGTTCGAGACGTTTTTGGTGGCCGTCATCATCGCCGGGATCCTGCAGGTCGCGATGGGCTTTGCCGGACTCGGCAGCATCGCGTACTACTTCCCGTCCTCGGTGATCAAGGGCATGCTGACCGGTATCGGGCTGCTGATCATCATCAAGCAGCTCCCGCATGCCCTCGGCACGGCCACAGTGCCCGATGCGGTAGAGGTCGACCGTGTTGTCACTGGCGGCACGCACATGTTCGACTCACTGCTGCATTCCCTGACACCCGGTGCGGTGTTTGTGGCGGCCGTCTCGCTCGCGCTGCTGCTTGCGTGGGACTCGTTGGTGACGCCGCGCGTGAGGGCGCTGCGTATCGTACCCGGGCCGCTCGTCGCCGTGGCGGTCGGCATGGTGCTCAGTGTGTTGATGAAGAACGGCACGCTTCCGTGGTCGCTCGGCGACCATCAGATGGTGTCCATCCCCGTCGCCGGCAGCGTGGCGGAGTTCTTCGGACAATTTTCCAGACCCGATTTCTCGGCGTTTGGCCGCACTGACGTGTATCTCGTCGCCGTCGTCATGGCGCTCGTGGCGAGCATTGAAACGCTGCTGTGCGTCGAAGCCACCGACCGTCTCGATCCACAGAAGCGAATCACACCCACCAACCGCGAGCTCAAGGCGCAGGGGCTTGGCAATATTGTATCCGGCTTGATCGGCGGGCTTCCGCTCACCCAGGTGATCGTGCGCAGTTCGGCCAACATCACGTTCGGCGCACGCACGAAGCTCTCGGCGATTTTGCACGGTGTGTGTATCTTGATCGCGATCGCCACGATTCCACGACTCATGAACCTCATTCCGCTGGCGACGTTGGCGGCGGTGTTGTTCGTGGTTGGGTACAAGCTCGCCAAGCCGGCGCTGTTCCGGCAGATGTACGGACATGGATGGGAGCAATTCGTGCCGTTCGTTGTCACGGTCGTCGGCATTTTAGCAACGGACCTGCTGAAGGGCATCGCTCTCGGATTCGCGGTTGCCGTGGTCGTCGTCCTGCACCACAACCTTCGCAATCCGTTCACGCTTGTGCAGCACCAGCCCGACTCGCCGGCGTACCGCATCCAGTTGGCCGAGGAGGTGTCGTTCCTGAACAAGGGGCGAATCCTGCAGCAGCTCTCGGCGATACCCAACGGCTCGCGTGTTGAAGTCGATGCCTCGCGTGCCAAAGTGATCGACTTCGACGTGCGCGAGATCTTCCGGGACTTCGCGTCCAATGCTCCCGCGCGCGGAATCTCTGTCGAGATGCGCGGCCTGACCCCTCCCTAACACACCCGCGAGACACGCACCATGAGAACACTGACCAAAGAACTCCGCGACCAACTCACGCCGCAGTCGGCGATTGACGTGCTGCGCAAGGGCAACGAGCGGTTCATCAATAATCTCAAAGCCAATCGGAATCTGCTGGGGCAGGTCAACGAAACGAGCGACGGCCAGCACCCGATGGCGGTGATCTTGAGCTGCATCGACTCCCGCACCTCGGCGGAGCTGATCTTCGACCAAGGGCTGGGCGACATCTTCAGCGTCCGCATCGCCGGCAACGTGCTGAACAACGACATTCTCGGCAGCATGGAGTTCGCCTGCAAGGTGGCCGGGGCGAAGTGCGTGGTGGTGATCGGCCACACGCGCTGCGGCGCCATCAGGGGGGCCTGCGACAATGTGGAGCTCGGCAACCTCACAGGGTTGTTGCGCAAGATCGGCAACGCCATCGCGCTGGAGACCGAGATCGTCAACGACCGGAACTCGAACAATGAGGCATTCGTGGAACGTGTCGCGGAACTCAACGTCCTGTTGGTGAAGAGCCAGATCATGCAACGCAGCCCGCTGTTGGCCGACATGGTTCGACGTTCGGAAATCGCCATCGTTGGCGGCATGTACAATGTGGAATCCGGTGCCGTCGAGTTCTATGACTCGCGCATCCTGATCGGCGCGGCGTGATTCCGTTCGCCGCCGATCCGGTGGTCCTTCGTGTAGACGCCAAGTTCTACATCAAGGATCCCACGACGACGGCGCTGGGTCGCAGCATTGTAGAGCAAGGGATCGTGATGATCGCCGAGTTGGG
>JANOPS010000015.1:0-7662 GCA_031421995.1 Gemmatimonadaceae bacterium | reverse complement strand
CAAGTTGCATCAGGCCGCCCTTGCCATGAAAGAAGTTGCCCTCCCAATTCACGGTCGAGCGCCAGGCGTAGTCGCCCTTCGTGATGCCCGGTGTCGATGTCTTCACCGCGTACGAGTTCCAGTCGAGATTGCGGAACAGGCGCAAGTTCTTGTCGATACCGACCACACGGTTGGCATACTGTGCGCCCGACGTCTGCACGTTCTGCATGGCGAAGAGCCCCAGATCATTGCCGGTGCGTCCCAAGTTCTGGCGCAGCCGAAACACACTCGCATTGGAGCCAGGGTCGAGCCCGAGTTTTCGATCCTGAACACTGAGCACACCAAGCCGCGTGCGGTCGGTGAGGCGTCCCGTCAACCGGAACCCGCCAAGCACGGGAATGGGCAAGCCACCGGAGGTCAGTCCGATACGGCGGGAGAAGAAGAGGAGGTTGTCTTCGTCCGGCGTGGGCGTGGGATTGACCCGGTTGTTGCGTGCTGCGTCGCCCACGTAGAACACGCCGGAATTCTCGAGAAAGAAGTCGCGCTTCTCCGGAAAGAACTGCGAGAATTGCGTGAGGTTGACCTGTTGTTCATCGGCTTCGGCTTGTCCGAAGTCCGGATTGACCGTGAGGTCCATCGTGAGCCCCGATGTCACCGCTGCCTTCACATCCACGCCGATGTCAACACTGTTGGCGAGTCGTGGCGAGCGAATGGCATTGGTGCCCAACGGGCGTACCGCATTTTCGGCGACGTAAGGCTTCACCCGGAGGTCACGCCCCGCGTCGCCTGTTTCCAGTCCGTCCAGCGAGCCGGCGAGCGAGACGCGATTGAGATTGAAGGCACGCGGTACGGGCGACCAGAACGATACTTCGTTCATGCGTCGCAGATGACGAGAAAAGTTGATGCCCCATGCCGCGGCATTCGCCTTGTCGAAGCGCAGTGACCGAAACGGAATCCGCATTTCGACGCTCCAGCCATTACTCAGGCGCTTGGTTTGTACTTCCCATGCGGCGTCCCAGCTTTGATTGATCTCGCGCCCTTCCAGCGACACCTGGCGATCGTGGCGCGCGCCCTTCACGTTGGTCGAGAACACGTAGGCGTTGCGGCGGTCGCCAAAGGTGTCAAGCAAGACTTCGAAGTCGTCCTGATCCTCTTCACGAAAGTCCTTGCGGATATCGTTGACCACGATGCGCGAAGGATCGCTGTCGTGCAGGAAGGCGCCGATGTAGATCTGCCCGGCGTCGAACAGCACGCGCACCTCGGTCTGCTGCGACGCAGGCTGGCCACCGAGTGGTTCGGACTGGACGAAGTCGGTGGCGATGGCCGCGTGTTGCCAGCTGGCGTCATCGAGTGCGCCATCGATGACGATCTTGTCCACCGCCCGGCTCGCTGCGATACGGCGTCGCTCGGCGAACGCTCGCGGAGCGGTCGCAGTCCCGGCGCTCGTCGGCGACTGTCCTTGCGCGTGCGCAAGTCGTGGGCCGGCGAACAGAAGGACTGCCGCGAGACGCGGAAGCAAGTGACGCATGGGCATTTCTACGGAACGGGCTTCGGTGGCGGACCACTGCGCAGATAGTCGAGCGCCACACTGCTCATCGCCCGGACGCCGTACGGCAAGGCCTTGTCGTCGGCTTGGAAGAGTGGGGAGTGATTGCTGGCGACCGTGGCAAGGTCGATGCCTGCCGGCGTCACGCCCAAGTTGAAAAAGAAGCCCGGCACGCGCTCCGCATATCGCGAAAAGTCCTCAGACGGCATCGTCAGTCCGCGTTCTGCCGCTCCCGCGGCGCCGGCAACGCGACGCAGCGTGGGAATGAATCGCGCCACGGTTGTCGGATCGTTCACGGTCACCGGGTAACCCGGCACAATGCTCACTGTGGCGGTCGCGCCACTGGCCTCGGCGATATTCTCGGAAATGCGCTTCATGCGCGAGTGAATACTGGAACGGACGCGCCCATCGAACGTGCGGACGGTGCCGATCATGTAGACGCTGTCCGGGATAATGTTCTCGCGCACACCGCCGTGAAACGCGCCAACCGTCACGACGGCGGGCGACACCGCGAGATCGATTTGTCTCGACACGATCGTTTGCAAGGCGCCAACGACCTGCGCTCCGATCACAATCGGGTCGACCGTGGCGGACGGCATGGCCCCGTGCCCCTGTCGTCCATGAATGACAATACGGAAGTTGTCGGTGCTCGCTTGAATGGGACCGGCGCGATAGCCAATGGAGCCGATGGGCCCGGGTCCGACGTGCAGGCCGAAGATGACGTCGACGCCCTCCAGTACGCCGGCTTCGATCATCGGCAGTGCACCGCCGCGAGGCGGTACTTCTTCGGCAGGCTGGAACACGAACTTGACCGTGCCCGGCAGCTCCGACCGCATGCCGGCCAGCACTTCCGCCGTCCCCATCAGCATCGCGACGTGCGTGTCATGGCCGCAAGCGTGCATCACTCCCACGTCCTGGCCTTGATACACCGTCCGCACGGTCGACTTGAATGGCAGGTCGACTTGTTCAGTGACGGGCAACGCATCCATGTCGGCACGTAGCGCAACCGTGGGCCCCGGCTTGGCGCCTTTCAGAATGCCAACCACGCCGCCAATGCCGCCCACGTTTTCCTGCACCACCAAGCCCAACGACTTGAGATGCGCCGCGACGAGCGCTGCCGTACGTTTTTCTTCGTAGCCGAGCTCAGGGTGTTGGTGGATATCATGCCGCCAGGCCACGACCTTGTCGATGATCGCGGCGGTGCGCCGGTCGATTTCCGCGTTCAGTCGTGGATCGGGCGTGATCGGCTGCGCGGTGGCGCGCGACGCGAGGCAGAGCGCGAGCGCCGGGAGGAGCAAGAGGTGACGATGCATAGCGAGTGTGGCGATGAACGGTGAACTAGCGAGCGCGCGGTTCGCCCAGTTGGGACGCTTTTCGCACGTAGTCTGCGGCATTCGCATGCGTGGCCCACCAGACGCGGCCCTTGCCCCTCGTCTGAATGTGCGCGATGAGCAATTCCAGTGCGACAATACGCGAGCGGTGACCGGAGACGTGCGGGTGCAGTGTGAGCACAAACATCGTGCCTTCTTCGAGGGCTTTATCGAACTCGTCCATCCACACGCGCGCGACATCACGCGGATTCATGTAGCGTTCACCGCGCGGATCGAACAATGGGGCGTCATCGAGAATCCACTGTACGGGGAGTTCTACAAGCCCCGTTGGCTGGCCCCGTTGAAGCAATTCGTACGGCGCGTCGTCGGCCATGAGCGAGCTCTCGTAGCGAAAGCCCATATCGCGCAGGATGGTCAACGTATTCGCGCTGAAGTTCCAGCTTGGCGCGCGGTAGCCAACGGGTTTCTGACCGGTCATCGCCGTCAGCTCTGCGACGGCCTTGGCAAGCAGCGCTCGCTCCGCGGAATCCGGCAGCGTTGTGTTGAGCTCGTGAATCCAGCCGTGGACGCCGATCTCATGGCGGCGGCTGGCGCCAATCAGGCCGGCCATCGACGGCGTAATGGCGAGGCTTACCGACGGAATGAAGAATGACGCGGGGATTTTGTGCTTGTCGAGCAATGCCACGATGCGCGGCAACCCAACGCGCGCGCCGTACTGCATTTCCGCCAGCGATCCAACGGTCGGCTCGCCGTACCGCACGGCGATCGTTTCGTTATCGACGTCGAACGAGAGCAGCACCGCGACGCGCGCACCGCCCGGCCATGCCTTGGGCAGCAGCGAGCGACCGGCGCGCACTTCGTTCACGACCTTGTTCACGCTGTCGATCGACCACTTCCATCCCGGCGTGGCATTGGTCGTGGGAACCGGCTGCGCTTGGGCGGCCAACCGCGTAGGCAGCAGAAGGAGCGCGAACAGTGCGCGCATGTGTGTCATGTGTCTCATGGTCATGGCCCGATCAGTCCCATGCTGCTGCCTGAAGGATCTTTGAAGTAGCCGAACGTTCCCATGCCCGGCATACTCATCGCATCGCCCAATCGCGCGCCGCCTGCCGCCTCGATCACTGTGAGTGACGCGTTGACGTCCGACGAGTAGATGTACGCGACAGCGGGGAGCGCCGGAGTGTGGGACTGAAACACACCGCCAATGCCGGCCCCCGGGTCGAAGGCCACGTAGGCGGGCATTGTGGGGAGCGTGCCCCAGCCGAACAGTGTGTGAAAGAAGTTCGCACTCTTTTCGCTCGAGGCATACATCTCGAGACTGCAGATCGCACCCGCCGCCGGCTTCGGGTTGGTGCCGAAGGGCATTGGGACTCGCGGCGATCCGCCAAGCGCGAGCGCATCGGTGAGGCCGTAGACCGTACCGGATGGATCAGTGAACCGGGCGAGCGTGCCCATCATGGGGATCGTCCACGGTGCGCGCTCTACGGCACCTCCGGACGCGACGACCGTGTTCAGCATCGCTTCGACGGTTGGTGTTCGGATGAATGGTACAACGCCGGGAAATCCCTCTGGCGCGTTGGCTCGGAGTGCCGCGGGAGGACCAACGCGGCGAGGCTGTTGGCAGCAATCACCACGAGCGTGACGGGATGCTCGGCGGTGCCGACAGGGGCTTGCGGCAAATCCATGGTCGATCTCCTCCGCGTGAATGCGTTTATTGGACCTCAGAAATGTGGCGCCAGGTGCGCGGGCGCGGTAAGCTCTCCCGATGAACCCTCTCCGATCGTTTCTCACGCGTGTCGCCGTGTGCGCCTTGGTCGTGTCGGCGTGTGGTGCGCCGCGGATGCCTTCAGTCGGCAACGCGGCGGACGCGGATCTCTTTGACGTGACCGTCCCAAAGCTCTTGCAGCTGTATGCCGACAAGCGCTTCACGGTGACGCAGGTGGTGCAGTGGCACCTTGATCGCATCGATCGATACAACGGCGTGTACGGCGCCATCGAAACGGTGTTGCGCGACGATGCCTTGGCCGATGCGGCACGATTGGATGCGGAGGCGGCGAACGGCGGAGTACGTGGTCCACTCTGGGGCGTGCCCATCGTCATCAAAGCCAACACCAGCGTGCAAGGGCAAATCACCACGGCCGGCTGGGCGGGATTTACGAAGACGGGCCATGAACTGATCGCCCCCCAAGACGACACGGTGGTGGCGCGGCTGCGCGCGGCTGGCGCGATCATCGTGGGCTTGGCCAACATGCCGGACTTGGCTAACAGCGACACCAATCGCAGCAGCTCGTTTGGACGCACAGGAAACGCATACGACGTGCGGTTCTCGCCCGGGGGATCGTCCGGTGGCGTGGTGACCGCCGTTGCGGCGAACATGGCGGTCTTGGGCAATGGCACCGATACGGGGAACTCCATACGCATGCCGGCCGCAACGAGCGCGCTGGTTGGCGTATTCCCCACGCGGGGACTCATCAGCATTGCAGGGATCGCGCCACTCGATTGGCTGCTCGATAACACCGGTCCAATTGCGCGCACGGTGACCGATGCAGCCATCGCGCTCGCCGTAATGTCTGGCGCGGACTCGCTCGACCCGCAGACACTGCGCGCGCCGGACTCGCTGCGCACCGCCTTGGCGCCGGCGCTCAGTGCAAGCGCGCTCGCTGCTGGGTCACTGCAAGGCAAACGCTTTGGTGTGCCCGGGTTCATCCTGCAAGGCAGCGGGATTCCGTTTCACGGGATTCCGGCCGATGTGTCGGAGTCTGCTGCCGACTCGATTCGTGCGGTCGCCAATATGACGTTGCGTCCGGAGACGCGAGCCGCGTTTCTCAAGGCGGTTGACGCCTTGCGCGCGGCCGGTGCTGAGGTGGTCGTGAGCGACAGTATCCTGAGCCCACAGTTCGCGGCGATGGCGAGCCGCGTCTCGACATACGCGTACATGAAAGACGGGACTGATCGCTTTCTGTCCACCTTCGGACCGCCGTCGTATCACTCGGCCAATCAGTACCAGACTGTCGTCGGCGCGCCGTTGTTCACGTCGTCCATCGGCAGCGAAGACAATTTTCGCAACATGCCTGGCGGGCGACTGGAACAACGGCTGTTCGATATTGACGCAAACGCGGAACGCGACTACCATGCGCCGCGCCGCGCGATGTTAGCGGAGTATGTGGCGACGCTGGATCGCTTGAAGTTGGACGGCTTCGTGTATCCCGCGATTCAAATGCCGCCGCCGGACGAGTCGATGCCGCAGGACGGACGGGTGAGTGAAGGGCCGCACTCGGCAACGAGCTGGGTCAACATGATTGGCGTGCCCGCTGTGGTGGTCTCGGCGGGCGTCTACGACAGCGGGCTGCCGTTCGGGCTGGAAATCAGCGCACGACCGTGGAGCGATGTGGCGCTGCTGCGCGTGGCGTACGCGGTGGAGCGCGTGCTGCCGACTCGCAAACCGCCCTTACTTGTGGAGAGCGGTTTGCTGTCGGTTACACCGGCGCGGAAGGGAAAGACGCGTACCCCTGCGCCGGGCGGTCAATAGCGTCAATCAGACAGCGCGTGAATCGTTCGCGCGCGACGTTGTACAGCAACCTTACGGCATGCGGCTGTATGTGGTGGTCGTCTGCTGCGTGATCGGGATCTGCATGCTGGCCATCGGCACGTCGACCGTCATCTTGATATCATTCGTAGTCGTCCCGCCGGCAAACACGCCGCCAGCGCCGATGATCAGGATGCCTTGCCCGGTCATGGTACCCTTGATGGTGAAATCTGCGCCGCCAGAATTTCCGGTGCCGTCTATCGTGCCCGTCGATGTCGACGTCAGCTTCCATCCGCGTGCGCCAGCGACTGTGGTGTCGCCCGCCAGTGTGTAGGTCACAAAAGCGACCGTACTCACCTCGGCCCCGTTCTGATTGCCTTTGGTGTTTGTGGTGTCCGACCACGAGGTGCCGGGGAGCGCGCCGACCTTGAGCCGCGGAAGAAACGAACGCATCGCGAGCGCCGCGGCCGCGTCCATGGGATTGCCCGCTTTGTCGGTGACGGCGCTGGTCGCCATGTGCCCGTCGGTACCCATCCCGCCGGTAAGCGTGGCGCCGATGAGGCCACTCACATCTGGTGCCGGTGCTGGCGCCGTGGCCGTGGCCGTGGCCGAGTCGGTGGTCATGGAGAGCGAGAGCGCGGTGCCGCTCTTCGTCACCGTGAGGCGCATCAGCCGGTTGTTTGTGGAGGTAAACTCCATCGTTTGTCCCATCTGCACCTGCGACTGCTTGGTGACCACGTCGACCCGGAACCGGCCGCTGGTTGGACCGTACCCGGGCAGGGCTGACTGTGCGAGAAGTCGGTTACTGGTGGGAGCGGCTACCACCGCGGCGAGCAGCAGCGTTCGTGTATGCAGCGTGAGCGACCAGCGTGTCGTCGGCGTTATCGTCATGGGTATCGTCGAGTTTGAGGGGGGGTGCGAGGAGGTGTCATTCAGCTGCGACCTCTAAGAGTAACAACGGCAGACCTACCGGCGTTGATTCACCGGGAAAGAGCGGCAGGAGAAGGTCACATGCGCTCGGATGGCAAGCGGTCTACTTCGCGACAATAGATAGCGGCTGTTGCCGTATTGTCCTTTCTTGCCGCGGCGCAGGTGCTCGCCAGCGACACGCCCGGACCGGACGGCAAGCCGCTCGATGCGCGCGGACGACTGCTGCATGCCGTCGAGGTGATCGAGCAGCAATTCAAATCTGAACCCCGCACGGTGGCGCTCGTCATGACCGATCTGGGAGGACAACTCTTCGAAAATGGCGATGTTGATGGCTCCCTTGCGTTACTGGC
>JANOPS010000014.1:0-19242 GCA_031421995.1 Gemmatimonadaceae bacterium | reverse complement strand
AGCGCCATGTTCGCATCCGTTGACGGCAGACGCGCGATCTTTCCGTAACGCCTGCGCCGCGCGTCATACGCGAGTGCGTGGTGTGCACGCGGTCGGTGCGAATCCCGTCACATCACGCCCGCGGGTGCGGCTTACCCTAGCTCGTGTCGATCCTGAAACGCCGTGAATCGCTGTGAGGGGTGAGCGACAGCATGGGAGCAGGGCTGAGATTTCAGGGCTGAGGAACGGAAGGGGTGAGAGCACCAACAGGCGCGGGCTCTCAGGCCTCAGCGTTGAGGGGCGAGCGCCTGCTTGAGGTGTGAGGAGCGAGCGGTGAGCCCTGCTCAGGGCTGAGGCCTCAGGCTGGCGCTCTCCCCTGACCGGCTGAGAGCTCACAGCCCACGCCTGTGGTGCGCCTCACCCCTTCTTTTCCTCAGGCCTGAGCGCTCAGGCCTGCTCCCATGCTGTCGCTCACCCCTCGCAGTGCCGTGTGCCGTTCACGGCGTCTCAGGATCGACACGAGCTAGGATCACCCCGCCAGCGGCGTCGACACACCCAACTTATAGCCGTCCGGATCTTTGAACTGGAACATCCGCACGCCCCACGGACGGTCTGCCGGCTCATCAAGCAGCGCTCCACCAGCCGCCGTGATACGCGCTGCCGTGGCGTCGACATCCGCTGGTGCCGTCACGTTGATTTGCAGAAAGAAGCCCTGTCCTTTAATGCGATCCCAGCCAAGCTTGCCATCGTCTTGGTTGAGGACGAGGCGGCAGGGGCCCGCGCTGATGACGGCGGCGACCATGGTGCCCTCTCGGTCGTATGTCTGGTCTACCCCGAAGCCGATGGCGTCGCGATAGAAGCGCAGGGAGGTCTGCAGATCCTTGCAGGTGATGGAGCCGCCAAGGCTGGTGACGTTGATCGTGGCAGTGGCTTCGGTCATCGAGGTCTGAAAGTAGAGTGGTGGAAAATGAGGTGCGGTACGGCGAACGGCGTGATCAGGCCAACGACGCGGTTCGGCGTGGTCATGAATTGTACGCCATGCGCGTGAGAATGTCGGGACGGTGGCTGCGTATCTCGGGAAGTGCCATTCACCCCTCACACGTCCCGCCCGCAACATGCCAAGCTCCCTGCTCGATCCCAGCTGCGAAAAAGCGCCAACCAGCCCCGACCTGCAATACGCGCCGCCGGACAGTGTGCCCTACAAGATCTCGGCACGCGACAGCTGGTGGACGCTTGCCGAGCGGCCCGAAGTGAAGGCCGCCAAACTGTCAGCCCTCGATCTGTGCGTCTACAACTTCCGCACGCGGAATCCCGCGGAGATCAACTGGTACCTGCGCAACAAGGTGGGATGTACGAAAGCGACGGTCGACAAGAAGAACTACAAGTTCTCGGAGGACGCCGCGCCTGGGATCGTGTACCTGCCAAAGGCCGCCGCGGGGGGCAAGGCGCCGCCGATCGTTCTCGATGACACGGTGATCAGTGGCAAGGCACCGTCGTCCGCCAGTGCGAGTGGCGTGGAAGAGTTCACGATCGACAAAGAATCGAAAGCCTTCAGTCTGCGCTATGTGCGGGCGAAGGTGAAGATCGTTGGCAAGCTCACCGTCAACTGGGGGAACGCCAGCTCGGACGTGAGGGTCAAGGCATCCGCCGGCCTGTTGAAAAGGGAGTTTGGTGTTGGAGCGGAGGCCAAGATCGGCCAGGACCTCAGCGTGCAATACTCAATGAAGCTGAAGGAGTCGGATGTGAAGAATCCGAAAGCGTGGAAGAAGGCGCTTGCCGAGGCCTCGGAGGTGACCATCAAGCGGAAGTTCAACAACATCCTGTTCAGCGCCGTCAGCACCGGATTTCGCGTGCCGAGCGATGGGCTCTTCTTCGTTGTCAAGTTCACGAGCAATGACCGGGTGCTGAAGAGCAATGAGCTCAGTTGGTTCATGGAACTTCCACCAGATTCGCCAATCACGGCGAAATGCAACCTCGAAATATCGTTTCTACTCGGTCCCGGCGAAGCGCAACTGTCGCTGCTCGCAAACCCCGGGGTCCTTGCGCTGTCGGGCCTGTTCGCGTGGGTCGGCTTCGCCGGCTACGGAATTGCGCACACCATGAACAAGGCCGATCAGCTGGCCTTCCAGTCGTGGTATGTCACGGGCTACGTGGATGCCGTCTTTCCGCCGGTCGGCGGTGGCGGCCACCAGCTCCCGACCAAGCCCGAGGATCGCAAACGCGCCGAAGAGATGCTGCGCGTCGGGAAACAAGATGCCGAGATGACGGCGCGCACCGACTTTGCGGACGGCGGTTTGCCGCCGATGCAAGCCTATCGGCTCTACATCCTTTCCATGCTGGACGCGGACGACGATCCGTACGCGTCAAGGCAGGCGCGTGGCCTGTTCCGCGATCTGGTGAACGAAAAGGTGAACGCCAGCAAGGGCGCAGGCTAGCCGCGCACCGTCATCGGCGGCGAATACGCCCGGCGCAACGCGCGCGGTTCAGCCGCGATGACTGACGACTCCATTGACGCCTGATCCCGATGTGCCATCTTGCGCCCCATGATCACGTCAAGCGCGGTGGTGCGCGTCGCAATTCGGCTGATGCGTGTGCTGCCCGCGGCCCCCATGCGGTGGATCGCCCGTCGCGTGGGAGGACTGGCCAGCGTGTTGGCGTTCCGTCGCCGCGCGATCGTGATGGAGAATTTCGCGTGGCTCGCGCCGACGCTTTCGCCCGGCGAGCGCCGTCGGGCCACGCGTCGCACGTTCGCGAACATGCTCAGCGCCGCCATCGATCTGTGGCGTCTGCCGAGCCTTCGCCCGGGCGAGCTTGACGCGCTCGTCGGTGTCGAGGGACGCGAGCACCTTGACGCGGCCGTCGCCATGGGCCGCGGCGTCATCGTGGTGACTGGGCACCTCGGACCGTACGAACTCGCCGGAGCCTGGTTGGCTCAGCAGGGCTATCCGGTGCACGCGGTGGTAGAAGAGCTCGACCCGGAGACGTCCGCCGCGCTGGCGCTCTACCGAGGAGCAACCGGGATGACGCTGATTCCGCGCAGTGCCGGAGTCCGACCCTTGATGCGGCTGCTACGCGACAAGCAACTGGTGATTCTCGTGGCCGATCGCGTCGTGGGTCAGGGTACCGACGCCCTTGCGGTTCCATTCGGCAGCGGACGCCGGGCGATTCCCACCGGCCCCGCGGCACTCGCGCTCGCCACGGGGGCGCCGATCATTGTGGGGGTTATCACCACAGGCCGCACGACACCTCCACAGTACCTTGTCCATGTGAATCGGGCGATCGTCGTGACTGGGATTGGTGCCCACCGCCCGGACCGAGACACCATCACCCAGAGAATCGGCGAGGAGCTGTCTGCAGCGGCGCAGGCATACCCGGACCAATGGTTCGTTTTTCAGCCCCACTGGATCCGGCCCAGCGATGCCACCAGAAGCCAGGGCCCTTGAGGCCACCACCATCCACGTGCCCCCTGCCCGGACCGGGCCCAGCCACGCCGCCACACGAGCGCCGTCGATCGGCGCGGTCTTGCGCGCACCGCGCTTTGCTTTGTTGGTGGCGGGGCAGACCGTCTCGCAGTTGGGCGACAAGCTGCATCACATGGCGCTCATCGCGCTCGTCGGTGCGGCGGCGGCCAGCAATACGGGCGGACTAGAACTCGCCAAGCTGTCGGTCGTGTTTACGGCGCCTGTGGTCCTCTTCGGACCGCTTGCGGGTGCGATGGTCGATCGCTGGGACAAGCGGCGCACGATGATCGTATGCGACGCCCTGCGTGCACTGCTCGTGTTCATCATCCCGGCGCTCTTCGTGGTCACCGGTCATTTGTGGACGGTATACGCCGTTGCGTTCGTCGTCTTCCTGCTTGGCGTGTTCTTCAACGCCGCGAAGATGGCGCTCATTCCTGAATTGGTGCAGCGCTCGGAATACTTGTCCGCGAACGCGGCATTGTCGTTTGTCGGGCGATTTGCCACGGTGCTTGGCGTCGTCGGTGGTGGCGTGATCATTGGACTCTCGGCGTGGCGCCGATTCGGATGGACCGACTACGCGGCCGGGTTTTATCTCGATGCGTCATCGTACCTCGTGTCAGTGCTGACTCTGGCAGCGATCGGCCTTGCAGGAACGCAGGTGCAGTTCCCCATCGCCCATGACGCGATGTCCGCTGCCACGACGTCCGCTGCCACGACGTCCACTGCCACGACGTCCGCTGCCACGACGGCCGGCCATGAACGACGCACTCTGCGGACGCTCTTCACCGATGTGCTGCGCACACTGCGCGCGGTGCGACATGACAAGCACTTGCGATTCGTGTTCGGTTCGTTGGTCGACCTCGCGCTGTTCGCCAGCACCGTGTATGTGGCGATGACGTACTCCGTGCAGACGGTGATGGGGCACGGGACTCGTGGTGTGGGGTATCTTGGCGGCGTACTCGGCGCGGGTTTGATCGTTGGCTCGTTGCTGGCGGGCACCATCGGCCAGCGATGGGACAAACGGCGAGTGATCCTGGTTGGCAACACCGCCATCGGAGTACTGATGATGGTCGCTGGCGTGTGGTTCTCCTTTGCAGTGTTCATTCCCGTCGCGTTCATCGGCGGGATGCTGCTCGCGCCGGTCATGGTCTGTCAGGACACCCTGTTGCACGAGTGTGCTCCGCACGGTGCACGAGCGCTCATCTTTTCCACCAAGGATCTCATCACCGCTGGTGTCTTCGCCCTCTCGGCCCTGTGCGTTGGCGGCGCGATCTTCGCGTTGGGATGGCTCGGATTTGCCGAACCATATCGGATGGCGCTGGCTGGCGTTGGCGTGGTGATCCTGTTCTCGGGGATTGTCGGACAGTTGGCGTTCCGCCCTGCGACGACGGCTGAACACCACGATGAATACATGCCCGAGCCCTGACGTTGCCTCGACCGCTCTCCTAAACACCAATTCTTCAATGCGCATCGTTCAGGTCTCGCCATATAGTTGGGATATTCCAGGAGGCGTGCGGGCCCACATCCGGCAACTCACGCGGCACTTGCGGGCACGCAGGCACGAGGTGCTGGTGCTGGCACCGGGCGATACGCCAGGCTGGCACAGCGACGTGCGCATCGTTGGCCGCACCATGACCTTGCGACTGAACGGATCGGAATCGCGGCTCGCGCTTGCGCCAAGTACGCGCAGGGAGTTGTCGAACGCGATGGTCGAGTTCGATCCCGATGTCGTGCACGTGCATGAGCCCTTTTGCATGAGCGTCGGCCTCATGGCGGTGTGGTCATCACCGGCCCCGGTCGTCGCCACATTTCACTCCAACCTTCACCGCGAATCGTTGCAAGGGCGCCTGTATTCGGCGGCGGCTCCCTTACTTCGCCCGACGTACCGCCTCTTGTCGCGCCGGATTGCCGTCAGCCAAGCGGCTCGGCGCTCGGTCAAGGGTCGTCTCGGCAAGGGCGACGTGAGGATCGTCCCGAATGGCGTGGACGTCGACCGCTTCGCGCACGCGCTTCCCGCGCTGGATCTCCCAGTCGGCCGCAAGCTGCTCTTTGTGGGGCGCTTCGATCCACGCAAAGGACTGCCGTATGCCGCGCGTGCCTTCACGATGCTCGCCGATCGATATCCCGACCTGCGCCTGCTGGTCGTCGGTGACGGACCAGAGCGCGACGCGATTGACGAACTGCCGAGCGCGATTCGCCCGCGCGTCCACATGCTCGGCAAAGTCTCAGACGAGGAATTGCCGATGATCTACAAAGCGGCCGATATCTTTATCGCGCCTGCCACTGGCGGCGAGTCCTTTGGGCTCGTACTGGTTGAGGCGATGGCTGCAGGACTGCCCGTGGTGGCCAGCGATATCGACGGCTATCGCGACGTGGCGCGCGACGGAAAGGAGGCGGTGCTGGTAGCTCCGTCGGACGCCAACGCGCTTGCCGCAGGCATCGCGCACCTGCTGGATCACCCGGAGGAGCAGGCACGGCTTGCCAGGAACGCATCATCGCGTGCCCGCGACTTCGACTGGGAGCCCATCGTTGACGAGATTGAGACGGTGTACGAGTCTGTCGTCGAGAGCGAACAGGCGCGCGTCCACGCGCGCAACTACACGCTCGACTACGCTAACGGCGCCGCCGCAGACAGCCGCAAGGCAGCGGCCGGGGAGTTGTCGAGCATCCCCAGCAGCTGGGCGGCGATGGCTTCCCAGGTTCGTTCGCGCTGGACCCAAGCAGCGCCAGCGCGCCCCATCGTTGCGGACCGTGTCGGATCGGTCAAGAGCACGGACAAGACATCGGCGATCGCGCTCGGTGATTCGGGATTCACCACCAGTCCCGTCTCGCCATCGCGGATCGCTTCCGGTGCGCCGCCGGAATTTCCCGCGACAACCGCGCGGCCGACTGCGGCCGCCTGAAGAAACACCGCGCCGAGTGCTTCCACATCCAACCCTCCAAGGCGTGAACGGCAGGGCATGGCAAACACGGAGCCGGCGCGGAAGTAGGCGGGGAGTTCGGCGTACGGGACAGCGCCGGAGAACACGACACGATCGGCCACGCCGTGAGACGTGGCTAGATTGCGCAGCGCGCGGTCGTACGGCCCTGTCCCCACAATCAGCAATCGCACGCGCGGAACGGCGCGTGCAAGTTGGGGAAGTGCCCGGATAAGCATGTCCTGTCCCTTGCGGGCAACGAGGCGCGACACGCAGCAGACAACGGGCGCGTCGCCAAGGTGATGGCGTTCGCGTACGTCCGTGTCAGACACCCCCGGGTGAAACGCGGTCGCGTCTATTCCCGAAGGAAGGAGTTGCATGCGATGCGGCCATCCGAAGGCCGGTTCAAGCCGTTGGCGCGCCCAGTCGCTGACCGCCGTGAGCAACGTCGCGTGTGCGCCGATGTGACGCAACAGGCCTGGCACACGAGCACCAGTGAGTTCAAGTCCGTGCGCAAAACCGCCGTACGGGATGTCCAACTTGCGGTGTATGGCGGGCCCCATGTGCCCGAGCGGCCATATCGCGCCAAACAACACGATGTCGGGACGACGCTCGCGAAGAAGGCCGTGCAGGCGTTGTCGTACACCTGGCGTCGGGAGCAGCATTTCCGTGGGAAACCGAATCACCTCCTGCGGGAAGTTGCGGTCAAACTCGGCAGCACCCGTATACGTTGACGCGCACACCGTCACGCTGCCCGGTGGGAACCGCATCACGAGTTGCGCGACGTAGTCGTTGATGCCCCCGATGCGGGGAGGGAAGTCGTTGGTCACGACGACCACCTTCATGATGCGCGGATCCTTCTCGGTGTGCGGGCGATGGGATTCACCGGCGCTTTGCCGTGCTGTAGAACCCGTATCTGAACACCCAGCGAAACTCCTCGCCCGACGCCACATCGATGTCGACGTAGGTTTCGGGGGAGATGGCCTTGTGCGCTGCCCAGAACACGACGCGCGCCAGCGGCTGATCGCCTGTGAGGCGTACCCCGGCGCCAGTTACACGGTTCTCGACGCGGATGTCGAAGTCCTTTACGGTCGGACCGAATCCGGTGATGTCGGGCGAAAACACGGCGTCTCCACTTTCGAGATCGCGGTGGAAGACGATCTCGTTTTTCGTGGCACTCACGACGTCGCCGAATCCGCGTCCCGCCGCAGCGGCCACCGGATAGGGGAACACCACTGTGAAATCCTTGCCGGTCGTTTTTTCGTCGATCATCAGAAAGTTGTGGCTGTACACATTCGTCCGGATGCGTTGCGGTCCGGTGTTTTTGAGTATGTGCGATACCTCCAGCTCCGGTTTGCCCGGAACCAGCCGCACGACCTTCGCATATTCGTAGGCATAGCCTTCGGCATCGAGCTGGTGCACGAATTCGACGCGGTCGCGCGTTGTCCGGACCTTCCATGTCCCGTGATTCGCAATGGTGTAGTAGCCGAAGCGGTTGTGTTCTTGCGTGTCGGGTCTAACCAAGGCGCCGACGCCGATCTTGACGAACGTTTCGCCGGGTTTGGCTGCATCGTAACCCAGCGGACCGAATTCTTCGACCGGTCCCATGATGGCGTCGTGCAGGACAGGGTCGTAGCGGTCGAACCACTGCCCGAAATAAGTATGCCCGCCGGCTTTCAGCTGTGCGATCTGCCCCGACCAGTCGAAGCGCGTGCCTCGGTAGTAGCCCTGTCCGGTATCAGGCAGCAGGAGCCGGGCGGTGACGTATGCGTTCCGGATTTCTGCGGCGGGGGTGACGGACTGACGCGTCGCGCCGAGGATCAGCACCGGTGCGAACAGCAGGGCGAACCGCACTCTCTTCATTTGGGCTGGCTGGCGTGAGGGTGGCAAACCTGGGATTGGTGGCCTCGTGCCGTGCGTCGACGGCGAGTCGCTCGTTAGCCGACGCGCCGGGATGCGGGCGACACGGTGCACCTCCTCTCGCAAAGTGGATGAGCAGCGATCCGCCGACCGAGGTCACTATCCCGCCGTCGAAGCGCGCCACCACCGCGCGCCCGTACGCCGCTTGCACGTCGAACGATTCGGACGGACACGGTGTCGACTTAGCGGCTGCCCCCGGGGTGCGTAGCAAGGCGATCGAGACAAAGACCCCATACCGTTCGGGCAGCCGCTATTCAAAAGCCTGATGAGAAATGCGGGATAGACGAGGGATAGTACAAAGACCGCCAGCACGCTGACGAACTGGTGGGCATTTCAGGCGGTCTATCGCCAACTAGTTCTTTCCGTAATACATCAGATTGTCGAGTGCGAAACGGGCCGCCGTCCGCTCGAAAGTGATCTCGACGGACTTGACGGCGCCACCGGTGTAGGTAAACCGCCCGGCCACAAATAACGGATCCTTCGTAAGGAGTAACCTCACCTCCTCTCGCAGCACACCCGCTCCAGGCTTGAATAGCTTCACCACCGCGAACGTTGGCGGAGTGTTTGTGCCAAAGCTTTGCGCGAGGTCAAACTCTACCGTGCGCGTTGGCTTGTCAAAATCGATTCTCAGCGCGCCGGCGGCGCTACCTTCGATGTGCGGCGTGAGGATCCCGCCGGCGTTTCCGTCTCCTGGGCCGGGGACGCCGACGCGGCAATCGATGCCGGGGACTTGACCGATCGTGTAGCTGAGTAAGAACGCTTCATTGGCGTATGCGTTACATGTCGTCGGAGCAACGCCGGTGAACGTCTCAACGCGGAGCGAGTTCGCGTTGTTCGACGTCGCGAACGACGCCGAAGCCTCTGGGGCAACCGGCGACTCGGACGAACATGCCGCGAGCGCGACAAGCGACAGGTAGAAGCACCTTTTCACAATGACCTCCTGCAAGAATGAAGGGAAAGAAGCGCGAACGTGCCCTCAACCTGCATCGCGCTCGCACACCTCGCAAGAAACACGTGTCCGTTGCGTCAAACGACGTCAGCAGGGACAGGTACTCGCCGCATGCCTGTGGTCGTGTGGGTGCAGGTCCGTGAACGCACCCCAGCACCGAGGATGAAACAGTCGAGTGTCACCCAGCTCGACGACGACGAACGCGGTAGGCCGGGAACGAGCCGCTGACCACCCCCCCGCTCGTTCACCAGCTACGGCGCGACGACCACGACGCAGCGTACGACTCGTCACCCCGATGTATTCGCGGTGGTGGTACGGCCGCTGACCACACCCTGCAGCAATGCACCGAGCGCAATGCCGGCGATCGAGAACAGCAGTTCCCACGCACCGGCACCGAGTCCGGCGATGGCGGGACCCGGACAGACACCGGTCAGGCCCCACCCAACGCCGAAAATCGCTGCGCCAACAATGGTCGATCGTGACATGGAGGACTCGTGCGCCCCGAAGCGTCCACCAAGGAGTGGTTGCCGCAGGAGACGCGGCGCAAACCGATAGCCGATGAACGTGACCACGACGGCGCCGCCGAGGACGAGACCCAGGCCCATATCCTGCATGCGCAGGAAGCCGAGTACGACCTCCGGTCGGATCATGGTGGAGAACGCAAGGCCGAAACCGAACAGGCAACCTGCGACGAGCGCCGCGAACAGCTGCGCTGCAACGGGCGTTGGCGTAGACGATGCGCTCGCCGCGTTGCTTGCGGTGGACGTTGTGTGCGTCACGTCAGCGCTCCGTCATGGTGATGGGTGTTGTGTTGGCAGACACCCGTGTTGGTGCCGCCGCCGCCGCGAACGCGACCACATTCGCCGTGATGAACGCCGTCGCCATGAACGTGAGCACCGCAACGAGGGATGGCCGACTGAGGGAAGCGAGTCCACAAATGCCGTGACCCGAGGTACAACCGCGCGACAGTCGGGCACCATACCCGACGATCACGCCGCCGCCTAACAGTTGCCACCAGGGCAGTGTGACAGACACGCGCACGCCGTCTCCAGCCACCAGCCACCAGATCGCGGCGCCCAGTATCAATCCAAGCGCGTAGGCGATCCTCCAATACCGACTCCCCACGAACGCCGGCTGCTGAAAGAACGGCCGTCGGATCACGAACGACCACGTGGTCGAGTACACCGAACTCGCGCCGCCGACGAGTCCGGTGAGCAGGTACAACAAGGTGACGCCGAGGCCGATGCAGAGGCCGCCGACCAAGTAGTGCATCCAGCCAAAGGGAAAGATCACCGAAGCTCTTGTGCGATGGAGTGGAACAGTGCGGCATCAAACCGCTGTGCAGCGAGTGTGTAGCGAGTGTGTAGCCAGCAGCATGGAATGAATGTAAGATCGCGCAGTCCTCCAACGGTCCTCCCTCGACTGCTCGCCACGAGTCTTGCCGACGCGCTGGACGTGATGCCCGTTGTCAGCCAGCCCACGCGGGCTGCCCGACACGGGCCACGCCGCGTGCTCTTGCCGCTGGAATCACGTACCTACGCCCGCCCCATCCGCACCCGCGCATGATCGGCGTCCGCACTCCGCGACCCGATCCACAGCACCACTGCCGTCAGCACACACAACACCGGCACCGTGGCAAACGCATCATGCAGTCCAAGTGCACGCGCATCCGCAGCACTCGCCCCTGCCGCGAGCGCGACCGCCGATCGCACATCGCTGAACGCACCAAACCCGACGAGACCGAGTGCGGTGAACATGTAGAACACAAAGAAGTAGACCGACATCGCCGTCCCCCGCATCTGTGGCTCCACGATATCGTGAATGGTCGCATACACGGTGGAGTAGTAGACGTACATCATGGCCACCGCGACGAACATACATCCGGCGAACGCCCAATAACTTCCACGCGGCTGCGTGAGCGCCACCCAGACAATCGGTGACGCGCAGAGCAACGCGGCGAATGCTGCGAGCAGACGACCGCGCGGGGCACGCTTCGCGATCCGATCGCCGATCCAGCCGCCGCCGAGCATGCCGATCCCGCCGCCGAGGCCAAAGATCACGCCACTGAAACGATTGGCGATATCGATGTTGAGCCCGTGATAGCGAATGAGGTACGACGTGTGAAAGGCGCCGAGTGCGTACGCAATGAGGTTGAAGAGTGCGCCGGAGGCGATGATCCACCACATCGTGCGCGTCCGGAGTACGCACATGATGGATTCCCACGCGCTGCGTGTCCGACCCGCCACATCCGGATCGGCCGCGCCGCGTGATGGTTCTGGTAGCCAGAGTGCCAGAAGCCCCAACACAAACCCCGGTGCCGCGGCAACAAAGAGCGCCGGACGCCAGCCACCGGTGGCTTGCACCACCAGGCCGCTCACGAGGTAGCTGGCCCCCAGTCCGAACGGAATGCCAAGCATGAAGATGCTGATCGCCCGCGCTCGCCATGCTGGCGGAAACAGATCGCCAATCAACGAATTGGCGGCCGGCGCCGCACTGGCCTCGCCAACGCCCACACCAAGTCGATACACGACGAGCGCCGCGAAACTCCCCGCGATTCCCGACAGGGCGGTGAAGAGACTCCAGACCGTCACACCAACCGCAAGCACACGCTTACGACTTCCGGTGTCGGCAAGACGTCCAAGCGGAATGCCAACCACCGCGTATAACAAAATGAAGGCCGTACTCAGCCCAGCGAGCTGTCCGTCCGTCAGCATCCACTCGGCCTTGATGCGTTCGCCGACTGCGCCGATGACTTGGCGGTCGTAGATGTTCATCAAGTTGATGCCGAAGAGAATGGCGAGCGCAGTCTTGAGTCGGGGAGCGGGGGTCGTCATGGGTGGTCTCATCGATTGCCGTGTCGGTATAGGAATACGCTGCTGCATCGGCGTTGGCGATGGTACGCGACCAAACCGCTGCCGCACCGAGACACGGCCACCGCGACCGCCGATTCGGGCTGGCACGGAGAGTGAAACAGTTGTATGTTAGCTTCGTATAACCGGAAGACGGTTTAACGTTATCTGAAGGTACCATACATATGCCGACACCGACCGCGCCAGTCCCATCAGCGGTCAAACTCGCACTCGAGCGCCTCGGCGCCGACGTGAGCGAGGCCCGCCGCCGCCGCCGACTTCCCATGGAGGTGGTGGCCAGTCGCGCGCTCACCACCCGGCAAACGGTCGCCCGGATCGAACGTGGCGACCCGAAAGTCGCGATGGGCACGTGGGCCAGTGTGCTCTTCGCTCTGCAGATCGCGAATCGCCTTGGCGAGCTCGCCGCTCCGGCCGGCGACGGCGAGGGACTGGCGCTCGAGGCTGCGCGCCTGCCGAAGCGCGTCCGGGTGCCCAAGGGCGAGCGAAGGCAGCCATGAGTGCGCCCACCGCCTACGTCTACATCGACACCGATGGGTTGCCACGATTGGTGGGGCGCCTTTACGTCACCGCCCATCGGGGCCGCGAAACCGCCACGTTCCAGTACGACAACGCGTGGATCGCCGGAGCCGACAGCTTTGCGCTGGAACCAGCGCTGACGATCTCGCGTGCACCGCACTACTCCGGCGAAGGGCGCCGCATGTTCGGCGCGCTGGGCGATTCCGCACCGGACCGGTGGGGACAGACCCTGCTTCGTCGGGCAGAACGTCGACAGGCAAACGCCGAGAACCGTGCTCCTCGCGCGCTTCGAGACGTTGACGTCCTGCTTGGGGTCACCGACAGCGTCCGGCAAGGCGCGCTGCGTCTCGCGCTCACGGAAGGCGGACCGTGTGTTGCGCCCGAACGGCCCATGGGCGTTCCACCGCTGGTCGAGCTCCCCGCGCTGCTCGCGGCCACGGATCGTTATTTGGCCGACCAGGAGTCCGCCGAGGATCTCAGGCTGCTCCTGGCGCCCGGATCCTCGCTCGGCGGTGCCCGTCCCAAAGCCTCCGTGCGCGACGCGAACGGCGCGCTGCTGATCGCGAAGTTTCCGAAGCGCGATGAAGACGACTATCGCGTGGTCGCGTGGGAAGCCGTGGCGCTCCAACTCGCGCGTGATGCCGGCCTTCGCGCGACGGAATCGCGGCTGGAACGAGTGGTCGACAGCGACGTGCTGCTCGTTACCCGCTTTGATCGCCGGGTGACCGACCAGGGCGTGCGTCGCATCCCGTATCTCTCTGCGCTCAGCATGCTCGGCGCGACTGACGGTGAACGGCGGAGCTATCCGGAAATTGCCGACGCGTTGCGCGCCCATGGCGCGGCGGCGACGCAGGATCTGGCGGAGCTCTGGCGGCGTATCGTGTTCTCGGTGCTCATCTCCAACACCGATGACCATCTGCGCAATCACGGCTTTCTGTACGCAGGCGTTGCGGGCTGGCGCCTGTCGCCCGTGTTCGACGTAAACCCGGTCCCGACGGACATCAAGGATCGCGTGTTGTCTACCGCCATTGGTCTCAATGGAGACCCCACGGCCTCCTTGGAGACGGCGTTCGAGGTTGCGCCCCTGTTCGGATTGAAACCAGCAGAAGCAAAGCACATCGCGGCGCTGGTAGGCGCCGCGACGCGGCGATGGAGCGACGTCGCGGCGCGGTACGGAATTTCGGCGGCGGAGATCGAGCGCATGCGATCAGCGTTCGAGCACGATGATTCGGCGGCCGTCGCCAAAATCGCGACATAACCGGCACACGCGCAGGGACCCTGGGGCGGGGGACGTCATCGAGGCTGCCAGCGCGGTGCGCCCCCCACGGCGCTGCACGCTATCAAGGGCGAAGGCGGCGTGCGGAGGCGACCGGTCAACGCGAGTCCGCAGAGCACGCACACCAGCAGCGCATAGACCGGTACGAGTTGATCCGTGGCGTACCAGGTAATGCTCCTCGCCACGTAAGAGTACCACCGAGGTATCCAGTACCCGAGGATGCAGAGGGCGACCAGCAAGTTCAGCAGCGGCAGAAGCGGTCGATCGCTGCGGCGGGTGCCAACCACTATGCCAACGACGATGTGCACCAGCATCGCGAATATCACCAGCGGCTTGATCGTCGAATCATTCATGAGTGGCGTTCCGAGACGCGCCGAAGGTGGGAGGTGTTCACTGGTACGACCAGAGGTATGCGATCCGCTGGCGCAGATCGGCGCGCACGGCCGGCTCCGTCTACCGCATCATCTCGTCCACCGCGCGCCGCGCCTCATCAATCGCGGCGTCGGTATACGAATACGCCGCGGCATCGGCGTTGGCGATGGTGATGCGCCCAAACCGTTGCCGCGCCGCGACACACGGCGGCTCGCCGCCGTCAATCCAGAACGGGTCTGCCAGTGAGCTGTACTGATAGGCATACCCATGCGGCCAACGATTCACCGTGATTCCCAGCACGTCTGCGGCAGGGTCAAACCCACCGCTACCGAACATGCGTCCGAGTTGATCTCGAATACTGCGCTCGATGGTTTCGAACGAGGTGTCCAAGAGTTCGGCGCGCCCAACGCGATGCTGGTCCGGTCCCGGTAACCCCGGTTTGCATGCGGCGCGTGTCATGTGCAACACGACCGGTTCACTCGGCGATTTGGTGTGCGTGTACTCGCCAATACTCACCGGGAAATCCAGGTTCGTTGACGCATGCCACATGCCGGGACTCGAGACACTGTTGACCTTCAACGCTTCCAGTGCGGTCCACTGCCGAACGAAAACGTTCGTATAGACCATTGGCACTTTCTTGGCGTACCGCAGTGCGGTCTGCTGCGGCGCGGGTAGTTCGGGGCACAGATACGGAATGACATGATGCCAGCACGCGAGTACGGTGTTTCGGCCGCGGGCGCGATAGAGTGTTCCGTCACGCATGTAGTGCACGGTCACGTCTTTCGCGGACTCCAGCGGTCCATTGTGCGCCACGCCAACAACGGTCGCGCCAAGTCGTATGCGCACGCGCGACGATCGTTCGTCGAGCTTCGCGTAGCGTACGCGCGCCGTGACGATGTCTTGGGCGGTCATGCCGGGCACTGCATCAGGGAGCAGCGACCGCACCAACAAACGCGCGATTGATGCGTTGCCGTCGGGGAAGTGGAAGTAGTAGGGGTCCGCTTCCGCATTGGGCATCGCGTCGTAGTTCTGACCAGGGCCAGCGCTCGGATCCAGTGCCATACCCTGAAAACCGGGAAGGCCCAGCGCAAACGCATCTTGCGCTGGCACTGCATCGATGCCGAAACCAAACAAGCCGTGCGTGCGCGTTTGAAAGATGCTGAGCACGCGTGGGTCGAGGTTCCAGAGCGTCGTGACGAAGTCGGTGTAACTCATACGCGCGAGGCGCGCCTTCTTGGCCGCCGAATCCAAACCGGGCATCACGTCGCGCGGTTCGGTGATGAGCTGGCGGATCTGCGCCTGCACCTCGGCGGGCAGTGGTGTGCCTGCCAGAAACGCCTCGCTGGGCGTGCGTGCTGAACCCGTAACAAGTCGGTCCTCACCAAAGGTCTCGCGGTCAAAGAACATGCCGGGCCCAAGTCCCAGTGACCGATACAGGTCTGCATCGAGCACCTTCGCGTAGCTCGAGACGTCGATACCAAGGGCCGCGATCAGTGCCTTGGCATTCGCCGAATACGGTCGCGGGCTGTCGATCGACTGGGTGCCACCGTATCCGATCCAGGTGCGTCCGTCGTGTGTGAACTCGTTGCGCTTGGCGTGGCCGCCAAAGTCGTCGTGATTATCCAGGATCAGGATGCGCGCTTTAGTGCCGGCCTTGTCGCGGAAGTAGTGCGCCGCGGCCAAACCACTGATGCCGCCACCAACGACGATCAGGTCGTACGTCTCTTTCGTATCCCGCGCGTCGGCGAGCGTGATACCGTCATCGCGCATACGATGCGCCGCTTCGAACGACCCTGCGTGATCGCCTCGGAGGCCGGTCAGCGCAGGTGGGTAGTAGCCATCGGGCACGGAGGTGCTGCGGCTCCATCCTTGAGCGAACGAGGCGCGCGGCCCAAGCAGCGATGCCGCACCCAATCCCACAGCAACGGTCCCCACGAAGTCCCTTCGAGAGATGTCGCGTGACATGCCGAGTTCGCGGTCGCGGGAGGAGGTCATGGTGGGAAGGGTAGCGCTGGATGTGGCTATCCCACAATGCGTCGCGGCACCTTCCGTGGCCCCCGTGTCCCCCGTGATTCAAATTGATCGGTTGTTGCTGAATCACGGAGGACACCGAGGACACGGAGGTGAGCAACGCACGCTCCACAACAACACCTAACATCTGACGAGTTCAAGCCGCCGTGCATGGAGCGGGCGGCAACGCCCCTCCGTGTTCCCCGTGTCCCCCGTGATTCAATTGATCGGTGGTTGTTGAATCACGGAGTCCACGGGGGCCACGGAGGCGGTGAATGGGTGCGGCGCTCATCACCGCACCGACAACCGCCCCTCTCGCCGCAAAATGATCGTCTTGCGTGCAGCAACAAGCGTATCGGCAGCAAACGGCGAACCTGGTTGGCGCGCATCACGCGTGTAGCGATGCCAATCGCCAAGAGAAGCGATCCCGAAGATCCGCAGATAGTCCCAGCCGTCGCTGACCAGCATGCGCCCCGTCTCCGACCACTGATACAATCCGTTGGCGCGCTCAAACGGGCGAACCTCGGTCCTCAATCCACGCTCGTACTGCGCCCGCTTTCCCGGCGCCACGCGGATGTATTCAAAGACCGTGAGAGTCGCGGCCTCAGTGGCCGTATCGCTCAACGCCGGCAACATCTCGACAAATTGATCGTGATGCGTCTGCGTCATCGCTGACAGCGCCCCATAGAACGACATGGCCGTCTGGCCCGCCGCATTCGGGCGACGTAGCGCCTCATTGGCGAGATCCATTCCCGTCATACCAGCGTAGCTGCTCACGACCACGAGGTCCAGCGGTTCCGGACTCTCGGCCTCGCGATACGCGCGAAACCGCTGGAGCGGCGCGACGTCCGCATAAATGGGCTTGAGCTTGGACTCGTAGATCGCCATCGCGTCGGCGAATCGTCCGGGCAAAAACAGGAAGGTGACAAGCTGCCGCACCTCCGACTGCGGTGCGGCCGCTCGCGGCTGCGCATCGAGTGCACGGACTGGGGTGCCCGAGAGCACGGCACCCGCGACCAGTGCCAGACCTCGCCGGACGTGACGCTGCGGAAACGGAAATGAGGGGCTTGGCACGTTGCGAGTTGAAAGGGGAGCCGGCACCACAACGCAAGATGCGCCGCGCCGCACGTTTTCGCTGCATCAGTCGCTGCATCAGTCGCTGCACGACCCGTGCGCATTTCGCAGGTCGCGCCGCTACTTTGACTCAATGACCGATCCCATTCGCGACGCCCTCCAAGCCGCCCTCGGCCCCTCCTTCACCCTCGGCCGAGAACTTGGTGGGGGCGGCATGAGCCGCGTGTTCCTCGCGCGTGACAGCGCGCTCTCGCGCGAGGTGGTGGTCAAGCTCTTGTCGCCTGAACTGGTGCAAGAACTGTCAGTCGAGCGCTTTGGCCGGGAGATCGCCCTGGCGGCCGCGCTCCAGCACGCCAATATCGTCCCGGTGCTCTCGGCCGGTGTGACGGCCAACGGGCTGCCGTACTACCTGATGCCGTTTATCGAAGGCTCGTCGTTGCGCGACCTGGTAGGTGGGCAGAAGACGATGCCGATCACCGATGTGCTGCTGGTGCTCAACGATGTGTGTCGCGCGCTGGCCTATGCGCACGGACGTGGCATCGTGCATCGCGACATCAAACCGGACAACGTGATGCTCTCGGGTGGCGCGGCGCTCGTGACCGACTTCGGCATCGCGAAAGCCATGAGCTCGGCGCGGACGACATCGACGAACGATCAGCTGACGCGCATGGGCACGTCTATCGGGACTGCCGCGTATATGGCGCCCGAACAAGGTGCCGGTGACCCGGATGCAGACCATCGCGCAGACATGTACGCGCTCGGCGCGATGGCGTACGAGTTATTGACCGGTCGTCCGCCGTTTGGTGATCGCGCGCCGCATGCGCAGTTGGTGGCGCATCTGTCCGAAGCACCGGTGCCCGTGTCCACGCTGAGTGCTGATGTGCCCGAACCGCTCGCGCACTTTGTGATGCAGTGTCTGGAGAAAGACCCCGCGCTGCGCCCGCAGAACGCGACGGCGGCGTTGGAATATCTCGCGGATGCGGCACTCGCCACGCGCACGGGCAGCACCGCGCAGTATGCCGCGCAGTATGCCGCGCGCGCCGGTGCGGCCACCGATGCCACCGCGACCGCTGTTGCGAGTGCTCCCCGCGCGGCGCAATCGTCTCGCGCACTCCGTGCCGTCGGCTTTGCCGTTGCAGCAGGTGCGGTAGCGCTGGCCGCATTCTGGTTTGCGAAACGCGCGCCGAGAGCGCCATCGGGACCCGATGTCTCACTCGTCGCCGTGATGCCGTTCACCGTACGCGATGCGTCGCTTGACGTGTGGCGCGAAGGCATGGTCGACATCCTGGCGCGCAGTCTCGATGGCGCGGGAACGCTGCGTACCGTGTCGCCGTCAATGAGCATCGCAAAAGCCACCGCACGAGCCGACGTCACTACCGCTACGGCGTTGGGGACATCGTTGGGCGCCGGCCTTGTGGTATTCGGTGAGCTGAGTCCGGTGGGCCGTGATTCCGTACGTGCGCGCGTCGCACTCGTAGATGTGGCACGTGGTAAGGTGCAACAAGACGTTGACATCAGCGGCGAGGCCACGCGTATCGATGCCTTGGCCGATTCGGTGGCCATTCAACTGATCCGTGCATTGGGCAGCAGCGGTGGACTTGTTGGCGGCGCGCGGGTGTCGTCAATGGGTACCTCCTCACTCGCCGCGCTCAAAGCGTATCTGCAAGGGCAGCAGTTCTATCGACGCGGTGTTGTGGATTCGTCGCGCAGTGCGTTCGAACGTGCGGTATCGATCGATTCACTGTTCGGCCTTGGGTGGCGCGGTGTCGCATCGACGTACATTCGCAAAGGACAAGAGAGCATGCCGGAGGCCCAGGCCGCGCTGGATCGAGCCATTCGTCTGAAAGGTGGCGGGAGTCCTCGCGATAGCCTCTTGCTGCACGGTGATTCACTGCGC
>JANOPS010000013.1:0-4007 GCA_031421995.1 Gemmatimonadaceae bacterium | reverse complement strand
CGAAAGCGACGATGGCGCCCACTTCACGTGCCCGTGCGCAGATCGCCGCCGCATCAAGAATGTAGGCCGATCGGAACAGCACGTGCGAGACAGCGACAAGCGCCGTCCGCTCGGTGATTGCGGCCAGCAGACGGTCGAGCGGGATGGAGATGCCGTCATCGGAGGGGACGACAGTGACGCGCGCCCCAAGGCGCGGCGCCAAGGCATCATAGGCGTACCGGACTGACGGGAAATCCAGCGCGGTCATCACCACTTCGTTGCGCGCGGGCGTGAACTCCATCGCCGTAAGGACGCTGGACATGGCCTGCGTTACAGTGGGCACCATCACGACTTCGCCCGCCGCCGCACCAATCAGCGGGGCCAGCTCGGTACCCATGACAACCGGCAACTCCCACCATCCTTCAGCCCACGCACGCACGCCGCGCGTGCCCCAGAGCTCGGTGTATTCAGCCAGCCGATCGGGCACGCCGCGCGGCATGGCGCCGAGCGAGTTGGAGACGAGGTAGGTGGACGTCGCGAGAATCGGGAATTCGTCGCGGAAGCGGAGCAGCGGGTCGTGGAGGGTCACGCCGAAGGGTATGCGCGGGACGCGGAGACGTACAGGGTGCTCGCTAGCCGAGAAGCGGCTCGCGAGCGAGACCGATGCTTCATGGCGACCCGAGCAGCGCTTGAAGGTCGCGCGCTAGCGCCGCACGACTGGCGCTGGAGCCGCCACTGCGCGAAAAGACGCAACGACGCGAAAGCCGTCATCGTCTTCCGTGAGCGCATAGGCGACATGTCCCGCGACGGCTCGAACTCGAACTCCGACTGGGAGGACGGTTCGAACGGGCGCTGCCCCTCGGGCAATGATTGTCCAACGACTGCCCACTGTCGACTCGCCTTCAACGTAGTGTCCAATCCACACCGTTCCATCGCTAGACGTCAGTGTGTGCGACGCAACGGACCAGTATGCGGGCGCACCTTCGAGTCGACCAACCGGAGGCGGCGGACCTTTGCGAATGTCGTCGCCGTCCATCTGTATGACTTTGGTCTGGCGAGCGAGGCGTGCCTCCGCACGGCGTCGGTCTACTGCACTGACAGTCTGCGCCTGTACTCCGAGCGTCACGCTCCTCACTGTACGCCAGCCTTGCGCATCAAAGCCGATAAAGCGAACCACTCCGAGTATTCCATCGGCGACTACCAAGATGCTGTCGCCGACGGTGCCCCACGATGAACTATTTCCGAACCCCGTCACTCTCACGATTGGTGGCGACGTGGAAATCCTGTAGAGACCTCGGTCCCGGCGAATGAGTGCGAGGGTATCCAAGCCCGTCACTCTCGTTGAGATCGTCAGTGCGACCAGAGTATCCTCGATCGCCGCGCCGACACCAGCGCGTGTGGGTGATGATCCAGACTGGACAGAGGCGCCTCCCCGCATGACGATTGGCGAGGCGGCAGTCCCCGCGACAGTCCTCGCGGTAGAAAGATGTTTCCCCGTTATTGAGTACGTGACAAGTCCGTTGGTTGCGTCCACAACTTGCACGACCGAATCCACCAGTTTGATGGAAACAGGCATCCACAGCTCCCCAGGACCGCGCCCCTTACCGCCGAACACGCGAGTCACTTTTCCCTGAGCGTCCACGACTTTCACCGTGTAGTCGTCGTAGTCGAGAGCGAAGAAATGGCCAGCAGCAGAAAGCGCAAAGTCCCTTATGTCAACTACTTGAGAGCGCGCGCCCCCAAGCACCACTCCACGAACGGCGCTGGCAGCCGTCTGCGCCGACAGCGTGGCGACAACGGCAATGTGCAGGGCACACAGCTGACCGATGAAATGGGTTGCGGTCAACGATTGGATGCCTGCCGTTGAACTTGAACAAGAGAATCAAGGAGGGGCAGAGGAACAGCACCGTTAACGCGAAACCTCCCGATGAGCGTCACTGGCGTTCCTCCTGCGTTGAGTCGTCGCGCTGCGGAGGCGTCCGCGTCAACGCGCCGTAGCATCAGGCTATCCGTCAGGCACGCCAAGAACGTTGTTGAGTCGCGAACACCGACCACGTTCGAGAGAGACCGCGTTGAGTCAAACGGCAGGCTACCCAGCGCAAATAGGGCAGAACTTGCGCTTTCAAATGGAACTTGCTTGGCCGCGCATTCGGCAGCCACAGCATACCGATACGCCCGCTGATGTATTGCGGTAAGCGGCCAGTGCCGATGTCGTACTGCCACCTGGGACGGGTACTTCGACTGGACATCACGGAGGCGCTCAGCCATCAACTTGCAATACGGACACTCATAGTCGGAAAATATCACGACTTTGATCGGTGCGGTTGCGTCTCCAATCACGTTGCCACCGACGTCAAAATCAGCCCAGTCTGCCTGGTCGATCACCATCGGTGTCGCGCGCGACTTCCTCGCAGGTTCGACCAGTCGATCCTTGACCGCCAGTCCCGTCATCACAACGGCGCACACTGCAATGATGAACGTTGCAATGCGAGACATACCATCGCTAGAACTGTTCGATGACGACATGGGAGGCGTAAAAGGAAGGTCTCCTCCCTCGACTGAGAGAGGCACTAGACTAGGCTGGTAGAGAAGACCGAATAGGGGCGCGTCGAAGCACGTCGACGCGCCCCAAAACCGTGTCAGCAGCCGCCACCCGGCAGAGACAGTATGGTGCAGAAATCGTCGGGATCGTCTAGTGGGATTTCGTAGCAAGTCACCGAGCAATTGCCATCGGTGCAGCTCGTCATTTGCCCCCCCCAACAATATCCCTGCGGGGGCGTTTGTTGCCGCCCGCACCCTGCGGTAGCGCCGCAGATGCATTGCAATGTTTCCTCGACAGTGCACGAAAACTGGGATGGTTCGAGAAGGGACTCCCGTGGTTTCATCGCCATCGTCGCAGCCAATAGCACTAAAGACGCGAGCTGGACCAAACGGTTACGGTTCATACTTTCTCCGAAGTGTCAGTGTGGGAAAACGGAAGTGCGTCGGTCGCGATCGACAACTAAAGCGTGAAAGTCATCCCCAGGGACAGGAACCTCGCGTCGAAGAACCGCTTTGGCCCGACATCCGGGTTCGGTACTCGAGCGGCCGACACTCGTCCTTCCAGACCGAAACGTGCTCGCGGCGGGCGAGCACCAACGCCGAGGATGCCTCCGAGTCCCCAGACCGTGGGACCATAGGAGCCAAGTGCCGCCGGGCCGGCCAAGCCGTAGACGCCGAGTCGCCGGGTAGCGGGTCTGGAATAGGCTAACAGCGAGATGGCGGGGAAATACGGAGTTGTCGACGTGACTGGGTTTGGCCTATCGGTGCGCGCGGAACGAAACACATGAAGAGATAGCTCGGTCCGCAGAACGATCCTTCTCTTCTCGTCTACGATTCGCAGCGAGATGCCCCCGGACCCACCGTTGCCTCCTCGTTGAGAGAGTTCTCCTTCGGCCGAACTGACCGAACTCAAGATCATCCATCTCGGCGAGGATTGACCACTCGCAGTTGGAGCCCTGAGCACGCTCATGGTACTCAACACTGCCACGGAATACCGACAGATGCGACGCATCTCGAATGTCTCCTAGTTGAATCTGAACTGTTGATTCGTCTCTCGATACGGATTGTTCAGCGCCGGATAGCACGGGAAGCCGAAAGTAGCTTGGGCGTAGAGGCACTTATCAGCGCCACGCCTGTGCTCCACGGCCGGGAAGTAGTTGCTTGGGTCCGAGAGCGTGATCGTCGGAGGGAAGGTATCGTCACCGAATGCGTCGGTCTCCACAACGTTCACGGAGATGACTGCGCCAAGCGATGGCGACGGTTTTCGCAGTATTAGTACCGCGTTGTAGATCGCAACCAGATCCTTCGGAATGCCCGTAATGCGCAGCACGCTGTAGTCGGTGGGAGTACCATTTACAACGTAGAGAGCTCGCCACTCAAATTCGTTCGTCTGCCACGGTTGTCCGTTGTCAACAACATCCAACACAACGAGATGGCTCAGAAACGTTGTGTCTGCTGGCGGAGAACCGCCGCCGCCGCCTTCGCAA
>JANOPS010000012.1:0-9760 GCA_031421995.1 Gemmatimonadaceae bacterium | reverse complement strand
CCCCAGCCATCTTTGAAGGTATGTCATCCATCGCATATCTCGGAACAGGTCTCCTCGGCTCAGGATTCGTCGAAGCAGCCCTAGGGCGCGGTGACTCGGTCACCGTCTGGAATCGTACCACCTCGAAGGCTCACGCGCTTGCGGGCTTTGGCGCCACGGTCGCGGAGACGCCAGCCGACGCCGTTCGGGGTGCCGAACGCGTGCATTTGGTGCTGAAGGACGATACCGTGGTGGAAGCAGTGATTGAGGCGCTTCGGCCCGGCCTGTCGCCGACCGCGATCATCGTGGATCACACTACGACGCAGCCCGCCCTCACCGGCGAACGAGCGAAACGGCTGAACGCGAGCGGCGTACACTATCTGCACTGCCCGGTCTTCATCGGCCCCGCCGCGGCGCGTCTTGGTCAGGGGTCAATCCTGGCCGCCGGTCCGCAGGCGTTGTTCGACGCGGTGCGCCCCGCACTTGAGCAGATGGCGGTCAAGGTAAAGTATTTCGGCGAGCAGCCCGACCTTGCCGCCGCGTACAAGCTGTTCGGCAACGCGTTCATCATTGGCGTCAGTGCGCTGGTGGCCGATGTGTTCGCTATTGCCGCCGGTTCGGGCGTGAGTCCGCTGGATTCGCTCGACGTGCTCGATGTGCTCAATCCCGTGTCCACGATCGCGGGTCGTGGTCGCAACATGGCCGCCGGGAATTTTACGCCGAGCTTTGAACTCGACATGGCGCGCAAGGATGTGCGCTTGATGATCGAGACGGCTGGTGATTTTCCGTTAGCGGCGCTGCCGAGTATCGCGGCGCGGATGGATGCGTTGATTGCTGCGCAGCATGGGCGAGAGGACTTGGCGGTGCTGGGGATCGCGACGACGCGGCCGAGCTAACGGCGGACCAACACTCCGCCCACGTCAAGCATACCGATGCTGGTCCGTCATCGCGATGGCATCGTCGCGCTCGTTCGCATCGAGCGTACGCCGTCGCTGCAGATGATGTCCACCAGCATCACATTCGACCCAGCGAGTGTGATGCTGGAGGCGGCGGCTGACGCAAGCAGTGCGCCCGATGAGCGTTCTTGCACAGCGATTGCGACGGCGCGCGCGTCGGCGCACACCGCCTCGTAGCCTCCCGACGGCAGCGCGCGGAGCGACGCCGTCGCTCCCCGAGCTGTCGTCTGCGCGGCAACCGACTGTCGGAGGCCCGTCGCGGCGCGATGACGTAGCGCCACGCCCTCAGGGCCAGACACGCGCACGGTCTCAAGCGAAGACTCGGCGGGTTCATCGAGTGGCACTGCTGCCAAGAGGAGCAACGCGTTCGAGTGGTCGACCGCCACGGCATCCGTGCGGTGCGAAGCCAGAAGGCGGCCGTCTTCCGCGAGCAGCTCCACGAGGTAGGCCCCGTGCGAGCCGTCGGTGGCCGTGCCCTCAATGGAAACCGCCGGTAGTAATGACAGACGGTGATCGACAACCGCCCCGCGCACCACCAGTACGCGCTGTCGCCTGACGAGGTCTGTCGGCGCGGTGGCTACGGGAATCGGCCCCTCCGCAGCACGCGCCTGCAGGATGCCGTTGTAGGTGTACGGGCTGGCCCACTGCGGAAAACAGTAGCCCATAATGTCGCCGGTCGTGGCCGGTTTTGTATTCGCCAACCCGGAAATGCCTCGCGACCATGTGTACACGTCGTGCCCCGGGGTCCCGATCGTACCGTTCGCCACTGGGAACGCCGCATCAGTACCGGTCGCGTTGCCACACGGGGCATGCCGACGACCGTACGCGTGCGCGAGCTCATGCGCGACGAGATCGGACGTTTGCCCTGTGTTGTTGAACCATCCCGTTTGCACCACCGCCTGAATACGTGTCGCGGCGGACCCTGTCGACGAAACGGTGGCAAATCCTCCGAAGGTCGCGAACGTGAATCCTGGCGGTGGCGCAACCACGCCCATCCAGTGCGCGTCGGGTTCGCCTGCGTCAGCAACCCGCGCGAGTCGGAGGTCTTGCAGCACGTCCCGCCAGAAGGCATCAGCTCCGCCCGTCGGCGGCGTGCCAAACGTCGCAAACGTGGAGAGTGGTGTTCCAACGGTCGTCGCCAGTCTCCCCATGGGGAAAATGCGGCGCACGGTGGGCAGATACCCCTCGACGTTGCCTGTCGAAACATTCCCGGTGATGCTGCCATGAACAGTGAGGACTATCGGCACGAAACGAATGCGGAGCACCGGCAGCGAGACAGTGGAGAGCGTCGCTGGCACAGCGCGCGGATAGACATCGTTGACGGAGTCTCCATCGGCCACCCTTTTGCCGGGATCGCGCCGCACAGACCATCGCAGTCCGGTTTGTAGCTGTGAGGACGGCATCAGAAATTGCGCCGTCGGTTCTTCGTAGCTTGCGCTGCCAGTGAATGCCCTCGGCGTCACCGAATCTCGGCGCACGATTCCTCCTGAGGCGTCCGTGACGGTGAGCATCAACTGACCCGGCGCCTGACCAGTTCCGGTCGTCGCCATAAGCACGTTCAGCACGGCCGCGTTGCCGTCCAGCACCATCGGAATCGTCCCATCGGCTTGTTGCGCCCCCTGCGTCCACTGCGCATCCGTGATCGAGAAGTCGACAACGCGCGAGGCGACAACGGTCACCGACGCGCTCGCGACGCGACCTTCACTGGTGGCCGTGATTGTCGCAACGCCAGGCGCAACGGCCGTCACGGTAGCGCTCGCACCACTGCCGCTCCCCGCGACGGAGGCGACCGTCGGCGCAGATGACTGCCATTGTACGGTGCGTCCGCTCAGCATTCCGCCATTTGCATCTCGAGTCCTCGCTTCAATCACGGCTTGCTGCCCCGCCTCAAGCGACGTGTTGACCGGGTCGATAGTCACTGAGGCGACGGGCGTCGGTATCACGGGCTTCGGGGCCGTGCCGCGCTCCCCACATGCCGTCACGATGAACAGGAGCGCGGCTGCGACTATACTTCGCATCGTTGGGCGCTTACACGAGCGATGAGGGACACGGTGAGTTCTCATATTCACGATTGAAAGATGCCAAGGGCCGCGCACGGCGAAATCCTTTGCAGGGAACTTTGTGAAATTGCGTTTATCCAATATTGGAGCGCGAGGTAACGTTTCGCGACCCCGAACCATAGCGTTTGCATCACTTCCCCAGCAACCGATCATGCGCGTGCCTTTGCAGTCTCCTCGCCTCACTGACTTACGTGTCTGACACCCGCATCGGTGTTGGCGTCATCGTCATTCGCGATGGCCTCGTGCTGCTCGGTCTACGCCAAGGAAGCCACGGCGCGGACATGTGGGCGCCCCCCGGGGGACATCTGGACGACGATGAATCGGTGGAGCAGTGTGCCGCGCGCGAGTTGTTGGAGGAAACAGGCATCGTAGCGCGTGCGTGGCACGCCGGCCCATATTCCATGAATGATTTCGCCGAGATTGCACGTCGCTACGTCACGCTGTTCGTCGTGGTCACGCACGGTGAAGGTGACGCACAGGTCCGCGAGCCAGACAAGTGCGCGCGTTGGCAGTGGTGTGCGTGGGACGCGTTACCACGTCCCTTGTTTGCACCGTTCGCGTCGGTGGTAGCACGTGGGTGGTCGCCGTTTGCCGCGTCGTGGTGAGGCGTCGCCATGAGTAGTCGTAATTCGCTCAGCACGCGCGGCACTCGTACGCCTGGATTCGGCGGCCTTGTGCGCTCGTTCGGACGCACCGCGAAAGCCCAAGCCACGACGCTCGGCGTGCCGTTGGCCGTGGCTTGGGTGTCGCTGGCAGTGAACACCGTACTGGGTGGGGCGCTCTCGGTTTTCGGCGTGCAACCGCGATCGATCGAAGGCCTGCGCGGCATTCTCTTTGCGCCGTTTCTGCACGGCAACCTCGCGCACCTCACAGCGAACACCGTGTCGTTCGTCGTACTCGGCTGGCTGGTGCTGGCCAGTGCGCCGCGGGTGTTTCTCCGCGTCACGGTGCTTGCCGCGCTCGGCTCTGGCCTTGTGTCATGGTTGTTCGGCGCGCCGGGCTCGGTGCACATCGGCGCCAGCGGCGTGATCTTTGGATACCTCGGCTATCTCATGTTGGCTGGGGTGTTCGCTCGCAAACTACTACCCGTGGTCGTCAGCCTGGCGGTCACTGGGCTGTGGGGGGCCATGGTGTGGGGCGTGCTGCCGGGCCAAATGGGCGTGAGTTGGCAGGGGCACCTCGGCGGGTTTCTGGGTGGCGTGTTGGCAGCACGTTGGGTGCACGCACGAGCGTCGCGACGCTGAGCAACGCCCAATGAACCACTCGCACGCTCACCCCACACCGTCGTGTTGGTACGCGTCACGCCGCGGTACTCTTGGGCGGGCTTGGTGCGCGCAGCGCTGTGGCGCCTCGACCTGACCCGTTGCGCTACGTTCGACGATCGTCATTTGCGCAGACAGCGTATTGATTGCCCGATGGCTGGAGGGTACTCGATGCGGAAATTGCGGTCGGAATAGTCAAACAGGAGAACGGCCACCGCAGTTGGTGTGGTGAAGCTGCGTCCGTCGTCCGTCCACCAGTAGCCAACGCGTCCTTCCAGGAAGTCGACGCCGTAGTCCGTACGAAATCCCCCGGGAAGGCCGCCAAACCCGACGTCGTCCGTGCCGTTGCCGTTGTTTTCCCAGCCTGTGCGCGTCTTCAAGCGCTTCGCTGCACGCTCTTCTGAGAGCGTTGCTTCAAGCACATCCCAATCTTCCGACGAGGGCACGCGAAAGCCGGTGGGACAGACGCCCCGCGGATCGACCGCCGCATAGTGATTGTACAGTAGGCCGTACCGCTGGCGATTCGCTGTTGCGTTGCCGTACGCACGCCATGTGGGAATACGGCGCCGACCAGCTTGCACCCACGCGGCGCTGTCCGTCGCGGTCGGGATGCCATCACCATTTCGAAACTCCGTGACATTGAGATTGTCGCGCATCCATTCTTGGGCACCAATACGGACCGTTGGAACGGGTGACTGGGCCGCCGCTTTCCGCAGCATGAACAGTAGTACGAGCGAAGTACCGAGGAAAACGCGGTGCATGAATACTCTCCGGTGTTAGTGTCGCGAGAGTGTTCGGCGGCAGCGTAGCGGGTGGATGCAATTGAGCGGTGAACGCGCCGCACGGGGCGGTGAGTGGCGCAGCGCAGTGCTGCCTTGCACGCCCGAGCGGCGCGACGCTGACGAGTTGGTTGACGGTGATGCCCTTGGCGACCATCGATCGCGTGCAGCTGTCGATCGCCGAGTCAGCGTAGCAGCCAGTCATACCAATGCGACGCCTTCACGTCTGACCGGCGCGCTCGCTGCGTGGCGGCGCGACCACCCGGCGTGGAGCAAATCGGACAATTCGCCATGCGCGGCGGCGTCCCCAGCGCTACCGACGTCGGCCCCCGCACCACCGTCATCTTGCCGATCGTATCACGCACGGTCACCGTGATGGTGAGTGTCGATCCACGCACGCGCCCGGTAAACTCCGCCGGCATAGTGGGGCCAATGGCGATGGGATAGGCGCGCAGCAGATAGCTGCCCGTGCGGGTGAAGTGGCCATCCGCGTCGAGCACCACGCGTCCAGGAATGTCGCCGTAGGTGCAGCCGAGATGGACGTGGGTAGTGGAGTCGTTCGCAATCACCCCCGCACTGTCGCCGCCCCACGTGCCGAGCGCCAGCTTGCCGTCGGCTGGTGGTCCGTCGACCGCCTCACTGGTGCAGGCCGACAGCAGCCCGGCGCAAGCCAGCCCGATCATCCTACGTCTCGTGGAAACTCTCTTCGTCATGCGCGCCTCGCGGACCGCTGTGTTGGGCGGACCATCGACCGAGTGAACCCGACATCGCCGTCCCTTCTCCAGCGTAGTATGCTATACCTCGACCACTCGCCGCCCGTCACGCGTCGCGCTCGCCTGTTTAGACTCCGATCAAAACCGCTGATGTCCAGAACTGCTCTTCTGCGCGTGCTGAGCACCGCCCTCTACACCGCAACCGCACTGTGCGCCGTGCCTCGTACGTCACTGCACGCACAAGCGAAGCCGCGCGAACATGACCTGCGGCTTCCGATCGGCGGGACGCCCGGCGTGCTCAACGCCATCACCGACGTGGTCGGCGTGCAGGTTGGCCAAACGACGTTGATCAGCGGCAGCGGACCGCTCGTTGTCGGCAAAGGCCCCGTGCGCACCGGCGTCACGATTGTGCATCCCCGCGGCAAAGACAACGCCGATCCTGTCTTTGCGTCGTGGTTTGCGCTGAACGGCAACGGCGAAATGACGGGCACGACGTGGATTCAGGAAAGCGGCTATCTCGAAGGGCCGATCGGCATCACCAACACACATAGCGTTGGGGTGGTGCGCGACGCCATCGTGCAGTGGGAAGTGGCGAAGAAAAATGTGCTGCAGCCGTGGTGGCTTCCGGTCGTCGCCGAGACCTACGATGGTGGATTGAACGACATCAACGGTTTTCATGTGAAGACCGAGCATGTGTTGCGCGCCCTGGATAGCGCGCGCGGTGGTGCGGTGCAGGAAGGTGGTGTTGGGGGCGGCACCGGCATGGTGTGTCTCGGATTCAAGGGCGGCATTGGTACGGCCTCGCGGGTGCTCACCAGCCTTGAGGGCGGATACACCGTTGGTGTACTCGTGCAGTGCAACTTTGGCTCGACCCGCGATCTGCGCATCGCCGGCGCGCCCGTTGGTGAAGAGATCACCGACCTCAGCCCGTGCATCGCCAACAGTGGGCCGATCGCTGCAGGGTCGCGGGCGCGACGCCTTTGCAGCGCGTCCGCTGGAGGTGAGCAGACCGACGAGCGTGAACAGGGGTCGATCATTGTGGTGGTCGCCACGGATGCACCACTGCTGCCGCATCAACTCAAGCGTGTCGCGACGCGCGTTGCACTTGGCATCGGCCGGCAGGGCGGTTTTGGTGGCAATGGATCGGGGGACATCTTCGTCGCCTTCTCAACAGCCAACGCCAACGCGTGGACGACCGACCCGGTGGCGACGGTGCGCACGCTGTCCAACGACGGGCTTTCGTCGCTGTTCAAAGCCACCGTGCAAGCCACCGAAGCGGCGATTACGAACGCGATGTTAGCGGCGGAAACCACCACCGGCGCGAACGACTTGCGCGTGTTCGCCTTGCCGGCAGACCGGCTCATGGCGGCGTTGCGCAAGTACGGACGGGTGAAGTAGGCAACGCTTCACCTTTCAAAACCCGATGCAATCGCGTAGCGTTGCCGAATCCCCTTCTCAAGGTTTGGCTCATGCGATTTCGCTCGCTCATCCATTCGCTCGCCGGCTCCGCCGCGCTCCTGACCTTCGCCGCCGGGACGAGCGGCGCCCAGGCCTCGGCCCCCATCATTGGCCGCTGGGACCTCACCGTGCAGGGCACCGACGGTCCCTACCCCTCGTGGATCGAGGTCAGCCTCTCCGGAAGTCGGACACTCGTTGGCCGCTTTGTCGGCGGCGGCGGTAGCGCCCGCCCTATCGCCCGGGTCGAGTTCGCCAACAACGTCATGCGCTTTGCCATCCCACCCCAATGGGATCGCGAAAACGCCGACCTGATCGCCGAAGCGACGCTGACCGGCGAGGCGCTCAAGGGCACGATCACCCTTCCGTCTGGCGAGAAACACCCCTTCACCGCAGTCCGTGCGCCGCTGCTCCGCCGCAGCGCCCCGCCTCGCTGGGGCGCGCCCGTCACCCTGTTCAACGGCAAAGATCTGACGGGCTGGACGCCGCTCAGTGACAATAGCCAATGGAAAGCAGTGAACGGCGAGCTGACCAACACGAAGGCCGGCGCGAACCTCGCGACCAGCGGGAAATACACGGACTTCAAGCTGCACATCGAGGTCAAGTACCCGAAGGGCGGCAACAGCGGCATCTATTTGCGAGGCCGCCATGAAGTCCAGGTCGAGGACAACGGCAACAAAGAGCCGCAATCCGATCATTTGGGCGGCATTTACGGCTTTCTCATCCCAAACGAGAACGTATCGAAGGGGCCGGACGTATGGCAGACATTCGACATCACGTTCATCGGTCGTCGTGTGACCGTCGTGCTGAACGGCAAAACCATCATTGGCGACCAGACGATTCCGGGCATCACCGGTGGCGCACTGGACAGCAAGGAAGGCGAACCCGGCCCAATCTATCTGCAAGGCGATCACGGCCCGGTCGTGTATCGCAACATCGTCCTTACCCCTGCTGTCGCCGGAGCGAAGTAGTTGACTGATTCGACCGAGAGCACCGCCGTACGCTTTGACGCTGCTGTTTCGCTGGCTGCTCGCCTTGATGCGGAAATTGGACGTATCATCATCGGGCAGCAGCAAGTGCGTCGCGAAGTGCTCGTGTGTCTTCTCGCAGGCGGACATTGTCTGCTGCGCGGCGTGCCCGGTCTAGCCAAGACACTGCTCATCAAGACGCTAGCCGACGCGGTTCACCTCAAGTTCAATCGTATTCAGTTCACCCCCGACCTCATGCCCTCAGACATCTTGGGCACTGAGGTGATTGAAGAAGACACGGCCACCGGCAAGCGGCACGTGCGGTTTATTCCCGGACCCGTATTCGCCAACATCATCCTCGCCGACGAGATCAATCGCACGCCGCCACGCACGCAGTCGGCGCTGCTTGAAGCGATGCAGGAGTATCAGGTCACCGTTGGCGGCGTGCGCTATCCGTTAGAACGGCCGTTGTTCGTGCTCGCGACCGAAAATCCCATTGAACAAGAAGGCACGCACCCGCTGCCGGAAGCGCAACTCGATCGCTTCATGTTCAACGTGGTGATCGACTATCCCGATCTCGACGACGAGCGCCGCATTTTTGCCGACACGACCTCCGACGTTGATCGAACCGTATCGCCGGTCGCCACGGGCGCCGAGTTGGAATCCGCTCGGCATCTGGTGCGGAATCTGCCCGCAGCGTCCAATGTGGTGGACTACGCATTGCGACTGGTGCGCGCCACTCGACCCACGGACGCCACGTGTCCTGCTGCCGTGAAACAATGGGTTCGGTGGGGTGTTGGCCCGCGCGCGGGACAATCGCTGCTCCTCGGCGCAAAGGCGAGTGCCTTGCTGGACGGTCGCACTGTGCCATCGCTTGACGATATCACCCGCGTCGCGTTGCCTGTGCTGCGCCATCGCCTGCTGGTGAACTTTCGCGCCGAGGCGGACGGCGTTTCGCCGGATTCAGTGATCGGCACGTTGCTGTCGGCTGTCCGCCCGTAGCGAGCCGGCGATGGGCTCGGCAGGCACGCACAACGAGCGAGTGATCACGTGACGGCGCTGTCCCCCGCCGTCGTGGCCGCTGTCGACGACCTTGAGCTCGCGGCGCGTGTCGTGGTAGACGGGCTTCGTGCCGGCGGACATCGCAGTCCGTTTCACGGGTACGGCGCGGAGTTCCAACAGCATCGCCCGTATCGCGCTGGCGATGATCTCAAGTATCTCGACTGGAAGGTGTACGCGCGCAGCAATCGGCTGTACACGCGGCAGTTTCGTGAAACCACGAACGTCGCGGTGATGCTGGTGATCGACACCAGCGCGTCGATGGCGTTTCCCGTCGCCACATCGGCCGCGACGGCACTCACGAAGTTCCGCTACGCGTCGATCGTGGCTGCATCGCTCGCCTATCTCGCGTCTGAACAAGGGAACGCTGTTGGACTGATGTCCATGACGGGCGAGGCGATGGCGTATCTTCCTGCGAGGAGCGGCCGAGCGCACCTGCGGGCACTGATCGCGCGCATCGACGGGCTGACGCCATCCGGCGCGTGGCAACCGAGCACCGTGATTGGCCGCGCTGCGGAGCTGTTGCAAC
>JANOPS010000011.1:0-3353 GCA_031421995.1 Gemmatimonadaceae bacterium | reverse complement strand
CTCGACGGCGGGCTTCATGCTCATGCTCTGCGTCGTCGTGTCCTTGACCTTCGCATGAATGGTGATGGTCGCCGACTCGGCCGACCGTTGGGTCTGGAGCTTCCAGCGCGCCGCCATGTGTCAGCAGGGGAGCGTAGATGGACAAGGCTGTGTCCCGTTGTCAAAGAAGTCTATGGTCCACGTAATCTCACCGTTCGACGAGTTGCAGTAGGTGATGCCGCCTGGGCACCACCACGTTCCGTTGGAATCCTGGTACCCAGAACCGCTCGACGATGCGCATGCGACCATCAACTCGTCGGCGTTGCACGGCGCCATCGTCACGGCACTCGCACCGCCCGGTCGGGCAAGCAACGCTCCTCCAGCGATCACCAACGCCGCAGACATCTTCCCTAGGGGCGTTAACATAGTCCACTCCTGAGCAAAAGCTCTGAGATTCACACCGGCCATCGTGGCCGTCCGTGGCGCCACCATTTGAGGCGCCAATTCGCGGCGCCAATTCGCGGCGCCCCCCAAACGATTACAGTGTCCTTGATCGAAAGTCAATACCTTCTGCGAATGACAACGCGCAACCGTCGGCTCGAGCGAAGTGCGCGTGAGAGGACCACAGCGATCGAATACGATTCCGTGTACAGCCTCTTCGTCCGGAATCGGGATAGTTGGTATGAAGCGGCGACTGGGCCCCCACGGTAACGTGGTGGCAAGTCCTGCCCCACAACTATCACGCGCTCACCGTCTGGCGACGGGGTGCACTACCGGGAGGCCAGCCATGGAGATCATAAACCTGGATCTGCACAAGTGCGAGAGTCAGCTGTCCATCAAGGGAGACGACGGGACCATCACCGACCGCCGGATCGCGACCAGTCGCGAGCGGTTCGCGGACATGTTCGGCGCGCGGCCGCGCGCCCGCATTCTGCTCGAGGCGAGCACGGAGAGCGAGTGGGTGGCCCGCCACCTGGAGTCGCTCGGCCACGAGGTGATCGTGGCGGACCCGAACTGTGCCCCGATGTATGCCAATCGCTCGCGCCGCACCAAGACCGACAAGCGCGACGCGCACACGTTGATGGACGCGTGCGAGATGGGCGCGTGGCGTCCGGCGTATCGCCTCTCCGAGGCGCGGCGGCACGTCCGCGCGGAACTGGCGGTGCGGGATGCGCTCGTGCGCACGCGGACGCGGTACATCGCGCTGGCGAAGGCGTTGGTGCGACGCGATGGACTGCGCGTCCCGACGAGCGCGAGTGCCTGGGTGCCCACGCGGAGTGCCGAGCTCGACCTGTCACCCACGTTGACAACGGAGTTGGCGCCGCTCTTTGCGGTGTTCGCGGCCCTGAATGCGCAGATCGCCGTCGCCGACGCGCGCATTGCGGCGTTCGCGAAAGAGGATCCCATCGATGCGCCTGACCACCGCGCCCGGCGTGGGGCCGGTCACCGCCAGTGCCTTCGTGGCGACCATCGACGACATCACACGCTTTCACACCGCGCACGAGTTGGAGGCGTACCTCGGCGTGGTTCCCAGTGGCCGCAGTTCGGGGGAAAAGCGCCAACTCGGGCCCATTACGAAAGCGGGCAACGGGCGCATGCGCTGGCTGCTAGTCGAAGCGGCGTGGCAGATCCTGCGGTCGAAGTCCGCGGAGACTGCCGCGTTGCGATCGTGGACCCTACAGATCGCGCAGCGACGCGGCAAACGGATCGCCGTGGTCGCGCTCGCGCGCCGACTGGCGGGGATCCTGTATGCGATGTGGCGGGACGGCGTGTCGTACGATGCGAAGCAGCTTCGAACACGAACGAAGGAGGCCCCACCGCTCGCCGCGTAACGGCGGCAGTCCGAGGCGCGAATCGAGTTGACTGAATCGGGAGTGGCGAGCGCGCGAAACTCCTTGACGCAGCACGCATGTATTCGACGTCGTTTGAGAGTTGACGCCGTCCGCTCTTTCGTCCCACCCAAATGCGCCGGGATCATCGCGTCCCACACGAGAGCGCGAACAGAAGGCTGAGCAGCACCTCGAGGATCGCCGGCACAACAGAAGCACGATGTACGGCAAGCCCAGAAAAAACAGGTTGGGGCTTGACGCAGGGAGTCGCTTCACAGACGGAATTTCTATCGGGGACGGTCGAGCATGCGGGGGAAGACTCGCGGGATCGGGCCCACATCCTATCTCATTGAGACAGTGGCGTGTGTCGGGACCTTCCACTCGTGCTGCTCGCGCTTGTCGTGGGTGGACGATTGCGACGCCGGGTCTCGGTCACCCTCAGTATCCGCGCTCCGGGAGTGCTTGAAGCTGTGGATGTGTGGGTCGTCCGTGCCGTCGAGACCGGTTCGATTGTGTCGGTAGCCGTCGCCACCGGTGACACCGCCAGGAGAGGTCAGGTACTTGCAGTACTCGATTCGCTTGAGATCGCAGAACAGTGCGTACATCGTGAGGCCGAGATCCGTGCTCAAGAAGCTGCAGTAGCGAGACTGCGCCCGGCCTCGCCGTTTGAGCGCCAGCGGCGTCAACGCAGACCTTGTGAGCTGCTGTGCGCACTCCGCTTGCCTGAACAACGGCTGGTGCTTCGGTCGCCAGCCGATGGGATTATCACTACGCCAGAGACGGATCGACTTGCCGGCACGAACGTGCGGCAAGATGAGGCAGTGCTCGAGAGTGCTTGGCAGGATCCCCAATTCATCGAAGAAACGCGCGCCGGTCGCGTTCCTATACTCCCACGCACGCTCCTCCTCTCCCTCGCCCAGCTCCCCCCGGGGCGATACCAGCTCGTTTGACTGTCGCCTCACCCAGGAAGGCGTCCGTCACCGCCACGCGCGCGTTCAGCCCGATCCCTTGACACCCAGTGCCACGATGAGCGCGACTGTAGATAGCGCATCGGCGAGGGCATGTTCGCGGCCGCCGCCGCCGACGATCAGAATCTTCATGCCCGCAAGATAACGCGGTCGCTATCGCCCCGTCTCGCTCACGGGAATCTTGGCCAGCAGGTAGCTCCGGCGGTTGTCGGCGAACTCCTTGAGCTTGACCACTCCCTCGGCGAACGCCTCGGCGGTGTAGAGTTTGCGCGTGTCTCGCGACACGTCATCGCGGATCAGCTTCTGATACTTCTCCACCAGCGGGCCCATCGTCTTCCAATCCAGGTCGCGCTCGGCGATCTCGCGCACGTAGCGCAGATATCGCGCGCGCAGGGCTGGGACCGCGAGGAGCTTGCTGCGCAGAGGCATGCTGGGATTGTCGAGTCCCACCAGCGGATCCAGCTCGGGCGTGGCAGGGACCATCATGGGCATGCCGCCGCGTCCGCCCATTGGCGGGCCTCCGGCGGGCATTCCCGGTGGCATGGCTCCCGGCGGTCCACCCGCCGCGCCCGGTGGC
>JANOPS010000010.1:0-2434 GCA_031421995.1 Gemmatimonadaceae bacterium | reverse complement strand
AGCGACGACAACGCGGTTGATCCAACGGGTTTCGCCGCGTGGGGCTTCGAACAACTGGTGCGCCATCGCATTCCGCTGTATGAGGCAATCGCCAAGCGTTTCGGCTACACGATCCAGATGGAAGATCTGCCCGGCATTCAGACGGAGCAAGACCTGCTCGGCCTGTTGGCGTACACGATCGAACTCGCCTAGGAACAACAGCACAACGGGGGAGATGGCGGGGGAGCGAGGGGGCAGCGCGCGCCGCATCTGCGATCTCGCGGGCACCACATCGCGGGCGCGTTGTGATGCCAACGAGGAGCTGTAGCGGCGCGCGCTGCCCCCTCGCTCCCCCGACCCTCTCAGCCCTCAGCCCTACGCCATCTTCGCCTGCAGCCGTCGATCGATCGCGTCAAGAAACGCTTCGGTATTCAGATACGGCGAATCTTTACTAATCAAGATCGCGAGGTCCTTGGTCATCTCGCCGGCTTCAACTGCTTCAATGCACACCGCTTCCAACGCGTCAGCAAAGGCAGTGACCGCAGGCGTACCATCGAGCTTGCCACGATGCGCGAGTCCGCGGGTCCACGCAAAGATTGACGCGATCGGATTCGTAGACGTTGCCTTCCCCTTCTGGTGCTCACGATAGTGACGCGTGACGGTGCCGTGCGCCGCTTCGGCTTCCATGATTTTTCCATCGGGCGAGAGCAAGACGCTCGTCATAAGACCCAGCGAGCCGAAGCCCTGTGCGACGATATCTGACTGCACGTCACCGTCATAGTTCTTACAAGCCCACACGTATCCACCTTCCCACTTGAGCGCCGAGGCGACCATGTCGTCGATGAGGCGGTGCTCGTACGTGAGACCGTGCTTGTCGAAGTCTGTCTTGAACTCGTCGTTGAACACCTGTTCAAAAATGTCTTTGAACGCGCCGTCATACGCTTTGAGAATCGTGTTTTTGGTGCTGAGGTACACCGGGTAGTTGCGCTGCAAGCCGTACGTCAGACTGGACCGGGCAAAGTCGCGAATCGAGTCGTTGTAGTTGTACATCCCCATGGCCACGCCGCCGTCGGCACCAAACTTGGCGACCTGCATCTCCATCGGCGCGCTGCCATCATCCGGAGTGTACGTGATGGTCACCGTGCCAGGCCCCTTCACCTTGAAGTCGGTGGCCTTGTACTGGTCGCCGTGTGCGTGTCGCCCCACCACGATAGGCTTGGTCCAGCCCGGAACCAATCGCGGGATGTTGGAGATGATGATGGGTTCGCGGAAGATCACGCCGCCAAGAATGTTGCGGATGGTGCCGTTCGGGCTCTTCCACATTTTCTTGAGGCCGAACTCTTTCACGCGCGCTTCGTCTGGCGTAATGGTCGCGCACTTCACGGCAACACCGTGCTTCTTGGTCGCCTCGGCGGAATCGATGGTGACTTGGTCGCCAGTGGCATCGCGATGCTCGATACCGAGGTCGTAGTAGTCCAGCTGTACGTCAACGTACGGCAGGATGAGTTTGTCCTTGATGAACTGCCAAATGATGCGGGTCATCTCGTCGCCATCCATCTCGACGACCGGGTTCACTACCTTGATCTTGGCCATGACGGTTCGTGGTGTCAGCCCGACATCGATCGCGGAGGGCGACCCACCGTGGGCTGGCTGGAGTGAGGGGAGTGATTGGTGCTGCTGCCAATGATATCGCGGAGAACTGGTGGGCGCACGGGGGACGGGTAGGTGCCGTAGGAGGGCGAGAGAAAGCGCTTTCTAGAGAGGGCAAGAGGCACCGCGTTCCGGCAGGCCGAGAGAATCCGTTTTCCCGCAGGGGCGCGGGGGGACGCAGGGACGCAGGGGAATCGGTGGTACTAGAGTCGCGAAGGGGCCCTTCGGAGATGGGAAACCCCTATAGCCGAGCGGCGTACTAGCTTCCATGATGATCCAAACCTGCGGTTCCCGGTAATGTTGTGGTCGTGACGCTCGCGCGAGGTGTGTGGGTGAGGCGAATGCTCCCGCTGGTCCTTCCGCTCTTTGCAGGGTGCGTGACCGTTCGGCGGCCGACGGTGCCGGACAGTGACCTCGCAAAGCGCTTGGTGCTTGCCCTCGACGGCGTGGACTATCGCGACATCGTCGCCGCTCGTGAGCGTGGGCTCTTTGCGGCGTTCCGCCCACCGAGCCGCCTGATCTCTACGTTCCCGTCAATCAGTGACATCGCCTGGCACGATATCCTCGGCGTGCTGCCCCCGCGCGGCTACCAACGCATCTTCTACAGCAACGGGCAAAACGATGTGATCGGCGGCGCGCTCGACGCGATTCGCCCCATCGAGTTTGAAGATCGGATGGACATGGCGTTCGGGACGAAGTTCCATCACCTGAGCGCGTACATCGCATCCAACGCGGTGGCGCGCAAAGAGATTGATGTGGCGACGCGGGATTTCTTCCGCGTGAGTGGTCGGTCGACCGTGTACGT
>JANOPS010000009.1:0-3999 GCA_031421995.1 Gemmatimonadaceae bacterium | reverse complement strand
GGCACGCAGATCGTTGAAGGGCTCGATGTCTCGCTCGACGGAAGTTGGCTTGTGTACGATGCCGACAATGCCGGCCAACAAGACATCTTTCGCCTGCCGTTGCGCGATGGCGCCCCCGCAAGCCGTGATCCGGAACGCATTGTCTCGTCACCGACTGATGACTTTCACCCCGCATGGTCGCCAGATGGGCAATGGATTGCGTTTTACTCCATCATCGACAACGTGCGGCGGTCTGCCTATGTGCGTGCCGTTGGCGGCAGAGTGCGACTCGTGCACCCCGATGGACCGCCGCTCGAGGAGCATTCCCCGATCTGGAGCGCGGATGGCAAGAGTCTGGTCTTCTTTCGCGGCGGCCCGCACCATATTGACCTGTACCGCGCTGACCGGACAAGCGATACGTCCTGGGCCGCCACGCAGCGAATCACGACGCGCACCGGCTTGCTTCCATCGTTTAGCGCCGACGGCAGCCAGATGGCGTACCTCTCCAGACCGGGAATCGTGCGCATGGCCGACGGTCTCTTTCGCGAAGCGGCCTCGCGGATCGTGCTGTCCCCGCCAAAGATCGATGGCGTCACCACAATCAACGCGCGCATCACCCCCAACGGGAAGGCACTTATCGTCAAGGGGTACGACCGCGTCAGCAACGGTTTCTGGTGGTACCCACTCACGAACGGCGTCGCAGGCACCCCTCGGCTCCTTGTGCGCTTTGACGATCGCGTTCGCACCTCGCCACGCATCGAGTTCGCGAGCGATGGTCGGCACCTGTTCTTCGCGCTTGCCGAGCGATCCGCTGACGTCTGGGCGATGCAACTGGACAAACGGTAGCACCGAGGACACGCCGCACGGGGAGGGGTAGGGGCGTAACTGCTTGAAATGCTGCACGTTGCACCGAATACTTTTTGATGAGTATCTGATGTTCGCCGGCGCTAGACTGCGCGGTGTCTCGCCACACTCGGCGAGCCGTCACCCGTTCCGCCATGAACAGACTCCGTACTCTCCGCCTCGGCGCCGTCGCTATGCTCTTCTCCACCCAACCGCGCCTCAAGGAACGCGCGCTCGACGACGTCGCCGTGATCTCGGTGCCCGCGCCGCTCAAAAGCGGGCCGTACTTGGGCTACGAGGAGGAGTTCGCGCGCCGTCGCCCATTTCAGTTCTCACAAACGGCCTTCTGGGCTTCATTTGGCGGCCCTACTCGACACAAGCAGCTGATGGTTATTTCCATCATGGCGTCGGATGCGAGCGACGCAGACTACGCCGCGCTCCCGCGCGCGATCAATACGCTCTACGACAAGCGAAAGACCGGGAAGCCGAGCGCACTCGGCTCGGGCACACTTACGATGACGGAAGGGCTCTATGCCTCGAGTCTGGAGGGTGAACCGGCCGTCGAGTATGTGTATTTCGACAAGGCGCGGCGCCTGCAAATCGCTTGGCACGCACTCAAGAAGGAGGTCGATGTGCCAACCGCCCTGGCGACGATAGAGCGTATGGCCGCTTCCTTTCATCTGCGTCGCGATCCGGCCGCCTCCTTCGCGGAGGCGCGTGCGCGGCCAGCCAAAGAAGCGACCGCGCGTGCGGCGAAGCGTGCGCTCGCGACCGCCATGCTGCAGCGCGAAGGATATCCGTCCCTCGTTCCCGGGAAGCCGGTGCTGCGCAACGGCGTGTATCTGGAGTGGATGGACGACCCAGAGCCTCGATACCAACTCCTTCTACCCCTGGGTCGCGTGCGCGCCGCGGCCAACGGATCGATCGTCAATCGGCCGCGTCCGGCGTTTCGCGCGGGTGATACCAACGCGCCGCCAATGGCAGGCACCATCGGTTGGAGAGAAATGTCCGAAGAGGGCTGGGCGTTCAACAGTGGGTACCTCCCGTTGCCCGGTATTGCGTCCGCTCTGGCCGCGCAGCAGCAGGACCGCGCACTTGTCTACTTCTACTACATAGCGACCGTGCGCGTGGAAGAAACCGAAGACGACCGCGTGCTATCGTCGCTGCGCTGGTTTCTCGATGGTGTGCCGGAGGTGCAACGCCTGTGGCGCGCCGGATCACTCGTGACCCCAGGCACACCGGAGAAAGACTGATGGCCCGCATCATTACCTACCTCATTTTCGCCGGCTTCACCGTCATGTTTTTGTACGTTGGGCTGACTCAGTTCGTGCAGCAGCGTCGCAACCTGACGCATGCCGAGCGTACAGATGCGACGATTGTCCACTCGGCCGTGCGCAGCACCACCACCAGGGATACGGATGGGCGCGTTGGCTTCACCAACAACACCACCACGCATACGCCTGACGTCCGATTTCGGTATGTGGTCTCGGGAGAGGAGTACGAGAGTGAACGGCTCCACCCGACGATTATCGGTCGCGGCTACGCGTCGCACGCAAGTGCCGCTGAGGTGTTGGCTCCGTTTCCCGTAAACGCCAAAGTACGTGCCTACGTAGATCGCGCGCATCCGAAAGACGCCTTTCTGATCAACGAGTCCAGCAATGGCCCAATCGTTTTTCTCGTGATCGGACTGTTCCTGCCACCTCTCGGTTGGCTCGTCGCCAAGATCGTCTAAGGCAACGCGATGATCAAACTTGTTTACTGGGCTTTTGTGGCGCTCGACGTTGCCGCCCTGCTCTTCTTCTTCGTGCTGGGGCTCGCGGCCGCAGGAAGCGCAAAGACCAGTCCATTGTCGGTGGCGCTGGTGATGTTGGTGCTTCCCGCCATTCCGCTGGCGGGCTCGATCCTGCTGTTTCTGCGAAGCAACGCATTGCTGTGGCGCGCCATCGCTTTTGCGCTCGTGGCCGCGCCATTGGTTTTCGTGGTGGCTACGCAGGCGTACAACGTCGCGACAATCCGTGCCAATTCGAACGCAACCGGTGACCTGACGTTCTTCACAGCGGGCCCGCAACGCGAACTTGTGGAAGCGATCAAGCGCAACGATGCCACCGCGGTCACCGCCCTGTTGCCAAAGGTGAACGTCAACGCCACGGGCCTGCAGGAGATGACACCGTTGCGCGCCGCCCTTCGGCAACTGCGGAGCACACCATCGCAGCATGAGGTCCTCAAGGTGCTGTTGGCGGCGGGCGCCGATCCGAACAAAGGCGCGCAGTACGAAATCCCCTTGGAGCTGGCGCTCCAAATTGACGACAAGACCGGGCCAGCTCCGGTCGCGATGTTGCTCGCAGCGGGCGCCAACCCAAATGTGAAGAATTCGTTTGGGGCTCCGGTCTTTTTCGCCGGCGCTGGGAATGGATCGAATCCCGAAGTATTGGCCTTGCTGATCAAGCATCGAGCTGATCTACGCGCAACCTCCACCAACGGCGAGACGATTCTCATCTACGCCGCGACCGCGGGCAACTGGAAGGCCGCGCGGTACTTGCTCGACGAGGGCGCCGATTGGACACTGGGACGATCATTTAGCAAGCACACGTTCGCCGAAATGGTCGAAGAGTCTGCGCGCAAGGCGCGCGACAGTTATGACGGAAAGACCCGCGACGATGCGGCGCTGCAGGATGTCGTGAACTTCCTTCGGGAGAAATCGCGTGACTGAAGAACGGAGATGGCGCGTCGGGCATCAGGGGCGCGATCAGATGTACTACGAGGAGCTCCACGTCGGCGAATGGTTGCGTCTCGAAATTCAGGGCGAGATGCTGATGGGTGCGGCCCATCACGTAATCTACTTCGACTCACCGACGGCGTGGCAGCGGTATCCCGGGTGGGCCCGGCATCGGCGCGCGGAGATCCTCGCGCGTATCATGACGGTATTCCGCGCGCCGGACTACCAGTATGACGGAGTGAGCGCACCCGATGCGTCCCCTGTTGAGGAGGCGCCGCCCAACCGCGAACCTTCACAAAACGCGCGCCACGCGCCGCCGCGCCTCGCGCTACCGCAGGCCACGCCGAAACAGGCGCGCGCCCTGTTGCTCGCCATTGCGCTGGTGCTCTTCATCTCGGCTGGGATGGGTTGGGTAGTCGTCCGCGGCGTCGCCTCGGGAACAAGCAATATGCCAGCGAAGC
>JANOPS010000008.1:0-2280 GCA_031421995.1 Gemmatimonadaceae bacterium | reverse complement strand
GCTGATGGTCAAGTCGGATGATCGCGGGCGGCTCACCGACTCGGTGGAAACCGCGTTGCGATTGGCCGAAGGGCTGGCCGAAATTGTCCGCTACGATGGCACCGCCCCAACCACGGAAATGTTCTCCGAGCGTTTTGGCTGTCCAACCTGCGGCATTTCGCTGCCTGATCTCGAGCCTCGGCATTTCTCGTTTAACTCGCCGTTTGGCGCCTGCGAAACGTGCAGCGGCCTTGGCACCACTCGCACCGTCAGCGACGGGCTCGTAGTCGGCGATCCCAGCCTGTCCATCCTCGACGGGGTCATCTTGCCGTGGGGTGAGCCGGATGGCTACCTGCGGAAAGTCATTCTGCCGGGACTGGCCAAGATGCTGGGGTTCGACATCAAGACCACGTGGGACGATCTGCCCGCGAAGGTGCGCCAGCAGTTGCTGCACGGGGTGCGTGACGCAACGCCTGCGGCGAAGGCGGCCGCCAAGACCGCCACCAAGACTGCCGCAAAAACCGCGGCGAAGACCTCCGCGGCGAAGTCCGCGAAGGTCGCGCCAAGCGAAAGCGCATGGGAAGGCATCATTGCCAACGTACAACGGCGCTACGACGAGACCAGCTCAGAGCCGGTGCGTGCGGAGTTGGAAGCGTTCATGGTCGCCGGCCCGTGCCCGGCCTGCCTCGGCAAGCGCCTAAAACCCACCTCGCTCGCCGTCACCGTGCACGGCAGCAATCTTGGTGAGGTCGTGCAACTCAGCGTGCTCGATGCGCTCGCGTTTTTTCAGTCGGTCCCCGTGCGAGCGCCGGGCCGTCCAGGCCTTGAACCCGGTATCGCCGGTCCAATTCTCAAAGAAGTCAGCGAACGGCTGCGCTTCCTGGTAGACGTCGGCCTCGACTATCTCACCATCAATCGCAGCGCGGAATCGCTGTCTGGTGGCGAAGCGCAGCGTATTCGGTTGGCGACGCAGATCGGTTCGCGGCTTGTGGGTGTGCTCTACATTCTGGACGAACCGAGCATCGGCCTGCACCAACGCGACAACGGCCGACTCTTGGCGACGTTGCAACAGCTGCGCGATCTGGGCAACACCGTCATTGTGGTGGAGCACGACGAAGAGACGATTCGTGAAGCCGACTATGTGATTGATCTTGGCCCTGGTGCTGGAAAGCACGGTGGCGAAGTGATCGCCTCCGGCACGGTGCGAGACATCATGAAAGTTGAGGCGTCCGTCACCGGCGCGTACCTGAAGGGCACACGTTCCATTCCCGTGCCCACGACGCGACGAAAGGTCGATCCGAAGCGCGTGATCAGTGTGCACGGCGCACGGGAAAACAACCTGCGCAACGTCTCGGCGGATTTTCCACTAGGCCTGTTCATCGCCGTCACTGGCGTGTCCGGTTCCGGCAAGTCCACGCTGGTCACCGACATCCTGCAGCGCGCGCTGTCACGACACTTCTACCGCGCCCGCGTTATTCCCGGCGTACACGATCGGATTCGCGGCCTCGAGCACATCGACAAGATTATCGATATCGATCAGAGTCCGATCGGTCGTACCCCGCGCTCCAACCCCGCGACCTACACCGGCATCTTCACGCCAGTCCGTGAGCTCTTCGCAGAACTCCCCGAAGCAAAAATCCGCGGATACGGCCCAGGCCGGTTCTCGTTCAATGTGAAGGGTGGCCGCTGCGAAGCGTGTCAAGGCGACGGGTTGGTGAAAATCGAGATGCACTTCCTGCCCGACGTCTTCGTTCCCTGCGATGTCTGCAAAGGCAAACGCTTCAACCGCGAAACACTCGAAGTCCGCTTTCGCGGCATGAGCATCGCCGATGTATTGGATCTCACCGTCGAAGACAGCTGCACGGTGTTCGAGAATCAGCCACGCATCGCGCAGAAACTGGAAACGCTACGCGATGTGGGACTGGGCTATATCCACTTGGGCCAAAGCGCCACGACGCTTTCGGGCGGCGAAGCACAGCGCGTGAAGCTGGCCACCGAACTCTCAAAGCGCGACACCGGTCGCACGCTCTACATCCTCGACGAGCCAACCACGGGCTTGCACTTCGAAGATGTCCGCGTCTTGCTGGAGGTCCTGCACAAACTGGTCGACCGCGGCAACACGGTGCTGGTCATCGAGCACAATCTCGATGTCATCAAGACCGCCGACTGGATCGTCGACATGGGCCCAGAGGGCGGCGTCCGCGGCGGCATGATCGTGGCGCAAGGCACGCCAGAGCACGTGGCGGCTGTTCCGGAGAGCCATACGGGCACGTACCTGGCGGGGATAGTCGGGAGCAGGAA
>JANOPS010000007.1:0-5686 GCA_031421995.1 Gemmatimonadaceae bacterium | reverse complement strand
CCGCAGGTGGCATTGCCGAGGTGGGCGCGACGGGTGACGTGGGCGCAATCGCGCGCTCCTGTGCCCTTTGCGTGGTGAACGATGTCTTCGAGGGCGCCGCAGACGCTGATGGCACCGCGCTCGCTCCGTGTTTGGGCAGGCGGGGCGCCCGCGCACCGAGCACGGCGAGCACGTCGTCAACGGCCAGACCATCGAGCACCAGTTCGGATTCACCGAGCTCGCGCCGCTGCTCGAGGTACAGACGGAGTCGCTCCCTAGCGTCCACAACGACGTCCCGGCGAAACTGGGATCATCGGCTTTGACTCACGGGCGCGCGCAGGCCACACGCACGCGTTGCGATCGCGTGACAATGACCACGCGCGATGGCCGGTGGCCGTCGACGATTGAGGAGAGACACCACGAGAGCCGTCGTAGCAAAGGGCGAAGGCACAGCGCCGCGCCGCAACGATCGTCGCGGCGCGGCAGGTAGACTACAAGCTACACGCGATCAGCCCGGCTTGCGCCGCGGCATCACCTTGTATTCTATCTCGCCTGCGGAAAGCTCTTCGAGCGCACGCGTGGTGAGCTTCTTTTCGTGGAGCGAACGGTCACGCGGGAACTCGTTCAGCACGCGCGCGAATTTCGCGGCGATCAACACACTGAGATACTTGTTGGCCGCGTGCTTGGCCACTTCGGTTGGTGTAAAGACCTGCATGCGTTAGTCGCCCTTGGTGAAGTCGTTGATTTCCAGCTCCAACTGCGCAATGAGCGCACCCACTTGTTCCTCAACCGCATGCACACGATCGTGACGCAACCCTTCTGCATCGATGATCGCTGACACCTGATCGACCGCACGCTCCAGTTCATCGTTCACGACGACGTAGTGATAGCGTCCCACTTCACTGAGCTCGGCGCGCGCGTTCTGCAGGCGCACGAGCAACCGTTCACGGCTCTCGCTTTTTCGACCAGACAGCCTGGCTTTCAAGACCTCTCCCGAAGGCGGGAGCACGAATATCAGCACCGTGTCCGGAAACGCCGCATGAAACTGCCGCGCGCCCTGTACATCGATATCCATCAACACGTGGCGCCCTGCGCTGAGCACCCGCTCGACTTCCGAGCGGAGTGTTCCATACAGGTTGCCGTGCACTTCTGCCCACTCGGCGAACCCCCCCGCGTCACGGGCCTCGACGAACGCCTCACGACTCAGAAACCGATAGTCCCGGCCGTCAACCTCGCCCACACGGGGCGCCCTCGTGGTGCAACTAACAGAATAACCCACATCGGGTCGCCGCTCCAGCAAGCGATGCGCGATTGTTGTCTTTCCACCGCCTGAAGGAGCGGACAAAATGACCGGAAAGGCGCTCATTCGAGGTTCTCGACCTGTTCGCGGATGCGCTCAAGCTCCTCCTTCACGGCCACGACCTCGTGCAGGATGGACGCATCGGCCCCCTTACTGCCCGTGGTATTGGCCTCGCGCAGCATCTCCTGCAGCAGGAATCCGAGCCGTTTGCCGACCGGTTCCGGGCCAGTCTCCGCCAGCGTCGCGCGGAAGGCGGCGATATGCGAGTGGAAACGGTCCATCTCCTCGCTGACGTCGAGACGATCGGCGACCAACGCCACCTCTTGCGCCAGTCGATGTTCATCAATGCTGATCCCGTCAGCAAGCTCACGGACCGCCTGTCGCAAGCGATCTCGGTGCGCGATGAGGCGCTCGGGGGCCCGCACGGCGATGCGGTCGAGGGAGAGGGCGACCACATCAAGACGTTGTGCGAGGATCAGGGAGAGGCGGCTGCCCTCTTCTGCGCGCGCGGTGCTTAATCCCTCCATCGCGCGCTCGACAATCGCGATCAGCTCGGCGCTGGTACCGGAATCGTCCTCCTCGCGTGGTCCCGTGATGACGTCGGGCATACGCAGCACATCGGCCAGTGTTACACCACCCTCCAGCCCATGCCGTTGCTCCAGCACACGCAGTTGTGCGACGATCTCCGCGAACCGCGCGTCGTCAACACCAACCGCTGATGCGTGCGAGCGTTCGGTTCTCGCCGACAGGGTGACGTGACCGCGGCTGACGCGAAGGCGCATGGCTTCGCGGACGTCTCCTTCCCATCGGCCAAAGCTGCTTGGCAGCTTGATGCTCGGCGAGAAGAACCGATGATTCACGGTTCGCACCTCGACGCTCACGCGTGTTGCACCAACGGTGCCGTCGGCCTGTCCAAAGCCCGTCATGGATCGGATCATATGGTCGCCAATGAAACGTGGAAGCAGAGCGCCGTCAATTCCAGAAGTCCCATCGAACGCCGTAGGTTTGCACGGCCGGAGGCATCGTGAGCCCTGGGATCTGCTCGTATGCGCGCCCGGTCAGGTTGCGATATTGGTAGAACAGCGTCGCGCTTTGGATGCGTATCTCCAACAAGCCAGTGATGACCTGCGCATCATTGGCATTGCGCTGCCCGGCCCCGCCGCCCCTCGACTGCCAGTAGAACGGCACCGGATCGCGGACCTCATGGATGAATCGGGTGTTGATCGAAAACTCGCCCTTGGGGAAACGCCGCGGCCAGCTGCTCACAAGCGCTATCTCATTCCGAATCGCGAAACGCGGGCGCGAATACTGCGATTGATTCCAGTAGGTGAAGTGCGAGTCAAACTGCAGATCCTTATACAGGCCGCCACGCACAGAACCAACAATACCCAAGGCCGACGCCGACGGGATCAGCACGTCGGGGGCGCCGAACAACACCGGCGATCGCGCGGCAGTTGCCTCTTCCCGCACGACGCCACCGCCAAGCCAGAGTCGCCGGAAGCGTACGGCGGTCTCGAGGCGCGTTGACGAGAATGCCGATCGCAGTGTGTCGCCACGCGGAGTACGTCGCGATTGTGAGGCGACCACTCGGAGCCATGACGTGGGACGCGCCCATCCCCCGAGCTCGATCTGCGACAGCGAATCCACGGGACGGTCTTCGGCGTAGCCCATCACGCCATAGCGCTCGGTCCCGGCTCCCACACGGAGTGCTGGCGCCAGATAGTTCTTGCCGTTGATCGCACGCAATCGATTCGTGATCGAGGCATGCCAGCGCGGGGCGCGATAGCCCACGGCGAGCACGTGCTGTGTCCGAGCGCGGGCGGTGTCGCTTGATACCGTTGAATCGACGGTGCCCGTGGTCGCGCGAATGCCTTGCAACCGTGTCTGCAACGAACCGGACAGGAGGTGCGTCCACAGACCACGGGCGGAGTCGCCATACGCCACGCGCGCATACGCTTCGCGTCGTGAGCCTTTGTAGCGGGGCAACGTCGTGAATGTGTCGCGCGCCGTTTGCGTGTCGCGATTTCGCGAGTGTGCGATGCCGTGGACGTCGGCCGTGAGTTTGCCACGTGCCCAGCCGAAGCGCAGATCGACGTACTTCGCATCACCATCTCCGGAGCCCTTCGCCGTTGCTCCGGTGGCTGCAGAAATCTGTCCTGATTGCGTGGCCATCTGCTGCCCGACGAATTGCAGTGACAGGCCGTTCCCGAATCGACGTGCGAACAGCCCGCGAAAGCCATTCGTGTTGAGATCGCCCGTGATCACATCCACGCGTGTGAATGCGGTGGTCCGTCGCACGGTCCAGCCGCGAAGCCACACGCGCACCTCACCGGCCGTACGCTCAACGATGATCTCATCAAGCGTGGCGAGGGGAATGTCGCTCAGGTCAAGCACGCCGCCGTTTCGCCCTTCGATCGCGTCGCGTTCCACGCCGTCGAAGAAGATGCGCAGGCGCTGAAAGTCGCCGTTGTACGCGGCGACGTGCAGACCGGCCAGCCATCGTGAGCGAAACGTGGTGACCCCCGGCACTCGGTCGAGTAGGTCGACGAGGTTCACGGCACCGGAGCTCAAAATGTCGGCGCGTGAAAAACGCAGACGATCGGTGAGCTCCGCCTGATCTGGCTTTTCGAAGCTCGCGAACGGGGCTTTGAGGGTATCGGCGAGCTTCGCGCGATACACGCTGTCCACGCGTGCCTGGGCGAGGGCGTCCCGAACACTGTCGGCCGCCGTGCGCGCACGCGAGGTGTCTTTGCGGGCGGTCACGGCACTGTCCGGGCGCACTTGGGCCTCGACACGCACGGTTACCGTGAAGCCGGCAGCGATGCTGAGGAGCAGCGCCGCGGTTACCGCACGTGCCACACCGTGCGCCACGCTACCGCGCGCGCGCGCGGGCGATCTCGACGAACGTGCCCACTGGCGTACCCGTTGGGCCCTTCGGAATCCAGCCGAGATCAGATTGCGAATAGGCCGTCCCAGCGACGTCGAGGTGAACCCACGGGAAATCGTCCACAAACTCTTTAAGAAAGAGCGCGGCCGTGATTGAACCCGCCGCTCGGCCGCCGGTATTCCGGAGGTCGGCGACATCGGACTTGATCTGCTCCTTGTACTCGTCCCACATGGGCATCGGCCAGCCGGGTTCTCCGGCGCGTTCGCCTGCAGCAAGTACCTCGTCAACGGCTGGGCGTTCCGTTCCAAACACGCCAACGGCATTGTGGCCCAGACCGATCACGATGGCGCCGGTGAGCGTCGCTGCGTCGACGGCCAACGCCGGATTGAAGCGCTTCGCGAACACGAGGAGGTCGGCCAACACCAGACGCCCCTCGGCGTCGGTGTTGATAATTTCGATCGTCTTGCCATTTGAAGCGCGCACTACGTCGCCCGGCTTCACCGCCGTGCCAGAGACCATGTTGGTCGTCGAGCCAATGATGCCGACCACGTTGATGCGCAGCTTGAGGCGTCCGATGGCTTCCATCGCGCCCATGACCCCGCCTGCGCCGGACATGTCGAACTTCATCCACTCCATGTCTGGAGCCGGCTTAATGGACACACCACCAGTATCAAAGCACAGCCCTTTCCCAATCAGCACGAGCGGTTGTTGGTCGGCCGCAGCGCCGCGGTATTCCAGTGCCACGAGGCGCGGCTCTTCCGGCGTCGCCTGCGCCACACACAAGAACGAGCCCATCCCTTCCTTCTCCATCTCGGCGCGCCCCAACACGGTGAGCGTCATGCCATGACGAGCCGCGATCTCCTGGCCTACCTGCACGAAGGTCTCGGGGGTGCACACGTTCCCCGGCATCTGCCCCAGGCGTTTGGCGATGGCCTGCCCTTCGGCCACGGCACTGCCTGCGGCAAAGGCGGCACGCGCGCTGTCGGTGTTTGCGGTAAACACAGTGGCCTGCGCGAGCGTGGCTCGGCGATCGGCCTCAGGGGGCGGCGTTTTGAGGTCGGGATACTCCCATGCCCCAGCCGCTGCGCCGAGTGCGAGCCCTTCAATGGCGTCGTCGGTTGCGTCGGGGAGGAACACATGCAGACTCCCCGTGCCCAACTTCACCGCCTGGCGTGCCGCCACGGCCGCCGCACGACGTGCCGTCGCACGTGTGAGCGGTGCGCCCCCTCGGCCCACGAGCAACACGCGCTCAATGCCGGAGTCACCGCCGACGAGCAGCAGCGTTTCGTCGCGCCCACCTCGAAAGTCGCGGCGTGAGAGCGAGCGCGCGAGCGCGCCGCCGAGGGCGGCATCGATAGCGACAAGGGCCTCCGACATACTCGGCGAAGCCGGGAGCACGACCGCGAGCAAAGCGGCCGCGGTGGAGGACGGAGCGTCATGCGAGAGGTGAAGCGACAGTGACATGGCACGCGGAGTGGGAGAACGCAGGGACGAGCCCGTGGGAAGCTAGAAGGCGGCGG
>JANOPS010000006.1:0-6573 GCA_031421995.1 Gemmatimonadaceae bacterium | reverse complement strand
TCAGTCTTTGGTAGATGAGCACACGTGGGCCCAAGCGATGGTCGAAACCGGTGTCGGCAACGTGCGTGCGCGCGTGCTGCGAAACCCAAGCGATCTCGTAGATGGTTTGTCACCCGACGCCGAGCTGCCTGAACTCGCCCTCGCGTAGAACCGCGAGTGAGCAATCCGCCTTTTGCTTCGCTGCGAGACGCGATTGACGTGGTTCGGCGCGAAGCGCGCGCTGTACCACCGAGTGACCATAAGATGGTGTGTCGCTTCTGCTTCGGCGCTAAAGACCCTCAGTATTCCCAGTGCTGGGCATGCAAGACCTTGTTGGATGGGGGCGCGTCGTCGTGAAAGCCGCTGTCTCGTGGCAGCGGCCCTCGCTCATTTCACACGCGTTTTCGCGTCGGAGATCGACGCGACGTTAGGCGGCACCCCAGACTGCGTATGTATCACGCCGTCAAAGCGCGGGGTGTCGTATGAGTCTCAACCGCTGCGACGCGTCGCCGAAGCGGCGAGGGCATTTCTACCCCCGATCAGGGGACTCGTACGCCTTCGGCCGGGACAGACGTTGAGTCGCCGCCAATACAATCCAGAAGCTTTTGACGGCGAATCGAAGGACATTCGTGGTCTCAGAATCATTCTGCTCGAAGACACCGTTGTCACTGGCGGCACGGTAGTGTCCGTCGCAGGGCGTCTTGAACAACTCGGCGCGGCCGCTGTCATGATTTTGCCGGTGGCGCGTCGCGTCGAGTTGAATGCACATGTACACCGATACGGTGACGACTCCCCCTACCTCAAGGCGCTTGAGCGCGCATGGGATCCAGAGAGCATCGGCTGGCCACGCCAGGAATAGGACATGTTTGGTGCCCGGCGGCGCAGCGTAGCGAATGGCGCCGTGCTCATCGGGGATGGGGAATCCGATGAGGTCGTCGAACTGCAAAATGCTGGCGTTGTAAGCGATAGGCTATTGGATCGGCTGGCCGACTCGTTGCAGCGATCTGGCGTGTCACGCTGTGACCGGCGCGACCTCTATCGATTTCGACAGGAATTGTGGAGTCGCCGACGCCACAATCTGGCTTTGATGGCCAGACGCTCCTGTCGCACCTGTCGTACTCGCATTTCGTGGAACTGCTCATGATCGACTACCCGGCCAAACGGGCGTTTTTCGTGGGCGAATGCATCCGTGGCCATTGGTCGGTGCGCGAACTCAAGCGGCAGATTGCGAGTTTGCACTACGAACGATCCGGCCTCCCGAATTACTCCACAGGCTTCACGACTTTTTGCTGGAGCTCGGTCACGGTTTCTGTTTCGAGGCGCGACACAAACGCATCCTTATCGGAGAAGACCGCTATTTCATCGACCTGGTCTTCTACCATCGCGTGCTGAAATGTCATGTGTTGGTAGAACTGAAGGTCGCTGCGTTCAGTCACGAGAACATTGGGCAACTGAACACCTACGTGACGTGGTATCGCAGACATATGATGACGGACGGCGACAACCCGCCTGTAGGCATCCTGCTCTGCACCCAGAAGAACCAAGCGCTCGTCGACTGCGACTTGGCCGGCATCGACAATGCGCTGTTCGTGTCCAAGTATCAACTCGAACTGCCCAGTAAGGCGCAAATGCAACGATTCTTGGAAGAACAGTTGGCGTCGCGTTCGATGTAAATGAACACACCACCGTCCTATGCCGCGCGTCGAGCAATACCAGCAGCCTCGGTTGTGCTTCGCTTGGAGCCTGACGGCCTTCCGCTGGGCGCCTACTCAGGACTCGTGGGATGGTCCAGACGCCGCGCGGAGTACTGAAGCGACGCGACGATGTCGTCAGGCTCCAGATAGGGATAGTCCGCGAGAATCTGTTCGTGGCTTTCGCCGGCCGCCAGGAGTTCCAGAATGTCGACGACCCGCATGCGCATGCCCCGAATGCATGGACGGCCACCGCATTGTGCGGGGTCCACGGTAATCCGATCGAGCAATGATGGCATCTGATGATCCTCGGGTGACGGACGCCGAACGATAGTCGATACGATTGCAGGTCGCCAAAGCGCCAATGCGGCGTTCTGAAGCGCACGCGGGTGTTCATGATCCCCCTCCCGGGAAAAGCAAAGGCCGCCTTTCGACGGCCTTGCACCCGTAGCCGAGGCCGTTGGGAGATACAACTTTAGGGTCGCCAAAGGTCGTGGCGATGTCAAGCGTTCAAATTCACGCATGACGTACCACTCTTACGCTATCGTGCGCCACAAACCTCGGCGCTTTGCATTCAGGACGCCCAATTCGGGTGTTGACCGAGGCGGAATACACATAAGCCGTCCGTCAGTCGTCGGGGTTGGCAACGACGTATCGACGGCGACTCCGTCGGCGCTGCATGCGACCTGCTTGCGCGTCCATATCATTACTTATATACTTTCACATGTCGAATCGACCGGTACTTTGGGTGGGCTCCGCACCCGACGCATTGCGTATGCGTGCCGCTGAGGAACAAGAGACATGACCATCGAGATCACACGCGGCAGCGGCAACGTCTTCACTGATCTCGGCTTTCCGCCCGACGAAGCGGCCAACCTACAACTGCGGTCGGACCTGATCATCCAGCTGCGCAAAAGACTCGCCACACTCGGCGACACGCAGTCCGAGTGGGCCGAACTTCTCGGGGTTTCACAGCCGCGGATCAGCGACCTTCTGCGCGGCAAGATTGAGCGGTTCAGCGTAGACACGCTGATCGCCTTTCTGGGCAAGACCGGTGCAGAGGTTCGACTCACCGTGCGAAACAAAAGACAAGCCGCGTAGATGATGCGAAAGGATCTGTTTGCGGAGCTCCTCGAGAGCGTGAAGGAGATGAAGGCGATTCAAGCGGGTCGCGTGAAGCCCTGCTGCTCTGAATTGACAACTGACAGTTGTCAGTATACACATTCGAGGTGGTGGTGATCAGGACCTTCAGGAGCAAGGCGTTGGAGCGCCTTCACGCGACCACCCACGGACTACCACTACAGGAGAGACTCCATGCCGATGAAGAACCCGGTCCATCCTGGCCGTATCGTGCGCGACGACTGTCTGGAGCCACTGGGCCTCTCGGTGACGGCGGGGGCGAAAGTGCTGGGCGTTTCTCGACAGACGCTCAATAATATTGTCAATGAAAGGACCGGCATCAGCGCCGAAATGGCTATCCGCTTGTCGAAGGCCTTTGGCAGCACCGCCGAGACGTGGCTCGCGATGCAGATGGCCTTTGACCTGGCGCAGGCGCGAAAACGGGAGCGCCATATCAAGGTGAAGCGCTTCTCGGGGATGCCGGCGGAGGTGGCGGCATAGTACGCACCGTGACGCGCGCGTTCGCTCTGCAGTGGGCACCAACCAGCTTCGGTGTGACGGACGCCAAACACCACGAAAGGAACACCTTGCGCTGCGGCGGGTGGCGTCGCCGCGAAACGGTAACGCTCCTGCGACCGGCGTACGCTATGCTGGAGGATGTCAGAGCTTTTTGCCTTTACTCCCTATTTCGAACGGGAAGTCCTCCGCAAGCGGCCATACTTGTAGCACGCGTGGTGCATCATGGTCGTCCTGAACCCGCGCCGAGTAGAATTACAGCCCGACGGGCGCTATAGATTCTGGGGTGATGTGCCCGACTTGGGTGGTCGCGTTCTGCGTGTAGTTACGCTGGCCGATGCACGCACCATCCACAACGCCTTCCCCGACCGTCGGTTCGCGCCATGAAACTCAACTACTATCCCGACACGGACTCGCTCTACATCGACCTCTCCGAACGCGCCAGCGTAGAGAGTCGTGAGGTCGCCGACGGGGTCGTGCTCGACTATGACGACGCTGGGAATCTTGTTGGCATCGATATCGATCACGCCAGTACGAAGGTGCAACTGGGGCGGCTGGTGCTTCGCGGCATGACGGGAGAGATCGAACGCACGGTCGCGTAGAAGCAAGCGCGCTCAGGGCGTCTGCTTCCGTTTCGAGACCGTTGTAGCGACCGTACGCGGTCGTCGGCCGGTTTGCTTTCGTCTTCAAACCATTTCTTGAGGGCAGCAACGTGCCGTACCAAGATCACGCAATACTTGCCGCTGCGATCCCGTTCAGGCTAGCGTCACAGACTTGATCCGATTGTACTTGACCTATGTTGTCGAATCTGACAACATTGCATTGTGTCTGGATGATCTAACCATCGCGGCCGAGGGCGGAAAGAATGAACGACAGACCTCTCGAAATCGAACGCGGATCAGGAAACGTCTACCGCGACCTGGGTAAAGACAATCCAGACCTTCGTCAGCTCAAAGCGCTGCTCGCCGCTGAAATCACTAAGTGGCTGGACCGTGAGAAGCTCACGCTACGCGGTGCTTCGGCGCGAACAGGCGTGCCTGCAGCTGATTTTTCTCGCATCCGGAACGCCGAGCTTGGCCGCTTTACCTCGGATCGGTTGGTCGGGATTATCGGTCGGTTAGGCTCGCGCGTCGAAATCAGTGTGAAAGTGAAACGGCGTGGTAAAACAGGGCCCGTTCACGCGTAAGCGCTCTTTTTGCGCCAAGCAGCTCAACCATTATCCCGATACGGACTCGCTCTAGATCCACCTCGCTTGATTTGTAGACGATGCCTGGCGCTGTCGCACCCACCTCCAAATGCACACCTTCCAGCACGATGACTCCCAATCGTCTGATCCTCGGCCATCGCGATCATGAGCCGATTGCCCTCCTAGCGTTGATGCAGGGGGGCTCCCTGGGCATGTCGCATTTGGCAAGGGAGGTCAAGCACGTCGGATCGGTAATCCCATGAACGACCTGATCCTCTATACCGCGGATAACGGGCGCAGCCAGATTAAACTCCAGACCAAGGACAAGACGGTCTGGCTCTCGAGGCGGGAGATGGCGCAGCTTTTCGAGGTGAGCACGGACAACGTGGGGCTGCACCTTAAGAACATCTTTGCCGAGGGGGAACTGGAGGAGACGGCAGTTCCCGAGGAATCCTCGGTAAATGCCGCGGACGGCAAAAGCTACCGCACAAATCTTCATAACCTCGACGCAATTCCGCCGCTGGGGGTCCACCGTCCTGAACGAGTTCTTGCTCAAGGGCTTCGTGATGGACGACGAGCGGCTCAAGAACCCCGATGACCGCCCGGACTACTTCGACGAAATGCTGGAGCGCATCCGGGACATCGACCATGCCGGCCTACAGTCCCAGCGCCCGCCGAATCGCCGGGATGTCCATGCGCAGCCCGGCGGGACTCGACGCCTCCTTCTGTTCGATGTCCTTGAGCAGCGTCTCGAGCCGAGGGCGCATGCGCCGGTCGTTCGCTGCGGCGCGAGGCGTCATGCCGTCGAGTGCCGGCAACGCAATATCCGCCCACGTTGCCGTGTGCTGCATGTAGAACTGCCGCAGCGCCTCCTGCACTTCGGGCGGCGCGTCGTCGCGCGGATCCTGGTGCGGCTGGGCCGACCTGCCGCCCCGTTGCTCGCGCGCCTGCTCGCGCAACGAGGCCATATCCTGCGTGACACGCAGTTGGAAACGGAGGGCGTCGTCCGTGACTGCTTCCACCGCAGCGCGCAGCGCGTCGGCGCGTTCGAGCGAATTGGTCTCGATGGTAAGACGGAACGGCGTCACGATCACGCGCCCCACCACCGTGCTGCCGGGCGTGGGGTCGCTGACGGGCTTGGGCTTGGTCACCATAATCACGTCTTCATCATCGTCAGCGAACCGTTCCGGTTCCGACGCGCCCGGCAGCGCGGCGAGGCGTCGCAGCACCAACCGGCGATCGGCGCGCAGTTCAAAGTGATCGGCTTGCATGGCGATGACATGACCATCCGTATTCTGCATGGTCATGGTATCCAAGCGGTGCTCCAGCTCATACTGCATTTCGCGCCACAGTCGCACAATATCGACCTGCAGGTGCGGATCACGACGGACGTCGATCGCGACGGGCCGGGTGCGCACACGCGCCGCACGACGGATGGACTTCACCACGCGACTCACCTCCGCTGGCGGAAGTGGCTGCCCATGAACGCCGCCGAAAAAGCTGATGCCTTCACAGTCCACGACGTACCCCAGCACGCCAAGCCACGGCTGCAGCGTGGCAGTAGACGACGCGTCGTAGACAAACCGCTCCTCGCCCGACAACAGGTCGGTGACTTGCGAACCTACACCGGGCTCGATTTTTTGCACTTCCCACACACCGATCGGTGCCGCAAGCTGCGCTTCCACCAAACGGTCCTTTGACGGCTCGCGATACAGCCGATGCTCCTCCCGCCAGACGTCGGCAACAGGACGACGCGTGTCTTGGGCGATGAGCCGGTGGTACAGCATCCACGGACCCAGCAGGCTGTCGTCTGCACTGGTTACCAGCTCGGGCGCGCCGCCGCTAAACTCGCTGATCGCCGCCGTGATCCACGAACGACCCAGCCGCTTGTGAACATGCGCAAGCAGCTGGTCGTGCACTTCCATATCCAGCCGCTTGTACGCGCTGGCACGCGCGATCTCCGACCGGCGCACGAACGACTCCGTGCCGGAGTGTAGCGCAGGCGTTGCTGCCACGGCACCGTGACAGCGCTTGTACTTGAGGCCACTGCCGCAAAAGCAGGGAGCGTTTCGGTTCATCGTG
>JANOPS010000005.1:0-7874 GCA_031421995.1 Gemmatimonadaceae bacterium | reverse complement strand
CCGTCGCCAGGTCCGGCGTCCCCGCGCTCGCGCTCCGCAGCCGCGAGGCGAAGTCGCCCGCGCGTCTCACCGCCTCCATCGAGGCCTCGAGCGCCGTATCCGACAGGTTGAGCTGCTTGCGATAGTGCGTCGAGAACACGAAGTGCCGGAGCGCCGCCGCCGAGATGCCCTGGTCGCGAAGATCCTGCACGTTCGCCACGTTGCCGACGCGCTTCGCCATCTTGGCCCCGTCGGTGAGCAGAAACTCACCATGGCACCAGCACCGCGCAAACGTCTTGCCCGTTGCCGCTTCGGACTGGGCGATCTCGTCTTCGTGGTGCGGGAAGATCAGGTCAATGCCACCCGCGTGCAGGTCAAACGTCTCGCCCAGGTACTTCATGGCCATCGCCGAGCACTCCAAGTGCCACCCTGGTCGTCCACGTCCCCACGGGGAGTCCCATGCGGCACCGGTGGCTTCGTCTTCTTCCTTGGCCGCTTTCCAGAGTGCGAAGTCCTGCGCGTTTTCCTTCGCGTACTCGTCTTGTGCGACACGCGCGCCCGTGCGGAGCTCGCGTTTGTCGAGCTGCGACAAGCGGCCGTACTCCGGGAACCGATCGATCGCAAAGTAGACCGACCCGTCGTCGGCCAGATACGCGACGCCGTTGGCCATGAGCCGCTCCACCAACGCGATCATTTCCGGAATGTGTGTCGTGGCCTCGGGATATCGCTCGGCGTCTTCGATGCGCAGATAGCGACGATCTTGATGAAAGAGCGCGGTGAACGGCTCGGTCACCTGCGTGATCGTCATGCCGGTTGCCGCCGCCTTGCGAATGATCTTGTCGTCGACATCCGTCAGGTTCATGACCTGTTCCACTTGCCAGCCCGCCAACCGAATAGCGCGCCGCAGCAGATCTTCGAACAGGAACGTGCGAAAATTGCCGAGGTGGGCCGGGTTGTAGACGGTGGGCCCGCACGTGTACATGCGCACCGTCTCTCCGTCGGCGGGTGCGAACGGCTCGACGCGGCGCGTGAGCGTGTTGTACAGGCGGAACTCGGGCATAATCGGAGCGGGGTAATCGACGGGAACCGTCGGGATCGCGAACGGATTTTTTTGGTGTAGCTTCCGACTGGAATCTATGGGGTCTGTCGACCCCGTGGTGGTACCTTGCCCGACCGAATTTGCCCGCGCGGCGCATCCCGCTCTTCGCACTACAACTCCCACACACCCACCGGACCGCACTATGTCGCCTCGTCAGGATCGTAAGTCGTTTGCTTCACGCGCGCTGCTACTGGTCGGTGTCGCCTCGCTCGGCGTCGTGGGCATCGCCGCCCGTATGCCCAGCGCCTCCGCGGCGCCACAACAGCTGGCGGGGCAAGACTCGGTGGTGAAGTACGTCGCGCAGAGTAAACCATTGGCCCCGGAGAATCGTGTCATGGTGGCTGACAGTGCGACCGTGGTGATGATGCAGGATGCAGCGCTCGCGGCGGCGCCCGTCGTGGCGCCAGCGCCTGCATCAGCGCGCATCGCTCCCGCGGCGTGGCCGGTTGATCCCGTTACCGGGCAAACGTTGATCAATGGGATTCCCGTTGTTGGCCGCGTGTTCGTGCAGCGAAAGGTGGACGGTCTGGTCAAGATCGCCAACGTGGCCGCGGCACTTGCTGGGGAGGCGATGGTCCCGGAGGCGCCGATTGTGAAGTCGTCTTTCACCAAGCCCGCGCCGCAGCAGCATCGCCGAATTCGGACCATCATGATTCAGTCCACGCTGTGGAGCATGGATCACAAGCGGTCGGCAACGCGTCTGCGCACCCTCGGCCCATCAACGTCTGCCGCGTCATTGGGACAGCGCTGACAATCCGGCCGCCGGCGAGCGTAATCGCGCGCACGGTGGCCACGTCGGACTGGTAGAACGCGCCATACGATCGATCATCGCCGACCGCGTCCTCATGCACGGTCGGCGATGTGCGTTGCGCCTGTTGCGGCGTCATCGCCGCGTACGTTGACGTGGCCACTTCGGGCTCATCGGTCCAGGGGATCTGCGCGACCACGCTCCCATGGCGGGCGCGCACGCTTGCGGCCCACGTACGCCAACGGCGATCAACAATGCTGAGGTTCCGCTCCCGCGAGGCTTCCGTTGTCTCAACCGGCGGCACGCCGCACACGCGAAACACGAACACGTCGTGGGGCGTAGACGCCGACGACCGTCGGGGCGCCGCATCCCATCCGTCCAGCATTGCGCGCACGGCATCCCACGCTACGGTGGCGTGGCGGACTGAAACGCCTTCGGCCACCGTACGAATCCCCGATCGGACCACTCGCGTGCCCGCGAGGACTGCGCGCAACGCATGCGCCCCGCTCGCTCTGTCGCCGCGAACCACGACAAACTCGCCGGCATGCACGTTCAGCGAGACGTTGTCCAGCATGCGCATGCGAAAGCTGGCATTGCCGTAGCCGGCGCGTACTTCCTCACGGAGCTCACGGACCGCGAGCACGACAGCGGCCGACGACGGAACTGGAGACGCCGTGCGCGCGTGTGGTCGCGCCTGCGGTGTAGGGTATGAAGTGGTGGCGTGAGGCGCGGAAGGCATGCGCACATGATGCCACCCTCCTAAGCCCTATGCGTCACCCAAACTACGCGCGACCGCTCTATTCATTGCTTCTGCTCTATTTGCCGCCGCTATTACGCGCGCGATGGAATGTGTCGACCGCGGCCGCAATGGGCGCTGGATCGTAGCGCACGGTGTCGATCGCGGGCAGCCCGGTTTCCGCCTGCACCTGTTCGATGGCCCGCTGCGCGTCATCGTCTGACAGGTCGTAGGTGTTCATGGCGATCGCAATCACGGGCGACACGCGCAGGTATTTCATTGCCGTCTCGTACAGCGCAATCACGTCGCGGACCGACGGGATGGGCACCCACGGATTGCGATGGATCGACGTTCTCGACGGCTGCGTGCACAGAATCATCGCGTGCGGGAGTGCGCCATGCATCAGTCCCAGCGTCACGCCGGAGTACGCGGGATGCAGCAACGATCCCTGCCCTTCGACCAACACGATGTCCGCGTCCGTGGCGGCTTCCAGTGTCAGTCGTTCGGCCGCACCCGCAATGAAATCCGCCACGACAGCATCGACACCGATGCCGCGACCTTCAATCAAGATGCCGGTCTGACCCGTCGCGGCGAAGTTGACCCGATGCCCCAGGCGTCGCACGCTGTCGCGCAGTTGCAACTGCGCGGTCATCTTGCCGATGTTGCAATCGGTGCCAACGGTCAGCACGATCGTCGCGCTGGTTTCCTGCACCCGACCGTACGAGACATCGAGGTCTGCCGGCGCGCGGCGCAAGTCGTAGATCGTGGCACCAGACTTCTCTGCGAGTGTCACGAATTCGGCGTCATCGCCAAGCATCGTATGCAAGCCGCTCCAAATGTCGAGACCGGCGCGCAACGCGCTGCTCACTATCGGGCGCCACGCATCCGGAAATTGGCCGCCTGCCGGAGCGATGCCGATCAGCAGCGACTTGGGTTGCCGCGCCAGCGCGTCGGCGAACGTGGCGACCACCGGAATGCGGCCCCCAAAACCAAGCACCTGCGCGGCCGTCTGGCCCGCGCAGGTGCTGTCGATCACCGCAACCACTTCTGAGGCGGCGTAGCGAATGCAGGCGTTCGCGGTCTTCGACGAAAGGGGCCCGAAGGCCCCCTCCGCGAGGATCACAAAACGCCGTTGCATGTCAGGGCTTGCCCTTTAACCGATCGAACTCGGCGAGCAGTTCGGCCTCGCCCGTTTTTGCGACTTCTCCTGCGGCGAGCTGTGCCGGCGCGCTGGGAGCTGCTTGCGCGGCAACCGTTTCACCCGCGCCAAGTTGCCGTGCCTCGGCGGGTGCACCCGCGGGCAGCATGCCCATGCGCTGTTTGAGCTGCAACAGCTGTGCGCCAGCGTTTGCGCCACCCGCCGAGCGTTCGAGTTGCTTGAACTGGCCCGCGAGTCGATCGCCACTGAACTCTTCGTCGATCTCCTGCGCGGCCTGCAACTGACGCTCGTTTGTATTGATCTTCTCTTCCATCCGCGCGAAGGCATCGAAGGCCGAGTTGTCGGACATTCCCGACATCGTCTGCGAAATGCGCGCTTGGGCTTCCGCACGACGCTGACGCGCGAGCAGCAAGTTCTTCTTGCGCTTGGCCTCTTCGATCTTGTCATTCAGATCGCGCAGCGACTGTTTGAGCTTCTCGGTTTCGTTGCGATGCGTTTCCCACGTGGCCGCGAGCGCTTGACCATGATCGAGATGCTCTTGTCCGCGAAGCAACGCTTGCGTGGCGAGATCATCGCGCCCTTCATTGACGGCCAAGATCGCGCGCTTCTCCCAGTCGTCGGAGAGGCGAAACTCCGCGTCGGCCTGATCTTTTAGTTTTTTCTCATCCGCGATAGACGCCGCGACTTGTTGCTTGGCCTTCGCCAACTGATTGCGCATGTCCACGATGATCTGATTGAGCATCTTCTCCGGATTTTCTGCCGTGGAGATGAGGTCATTCAGATTGGACTTGATGAGCGTCGAAAGGCGATCAAAGATGCCCATGGGACTAGCGAACCTCGCGGAAGGCGGCCAACTCACGCAGGTGTGACGTGAGCGAAAGGGTCATGCTCTCGTACGACGCGAGAAACTCCTCGTAGTCGAGATGCGCCAGTTCGAGGGCAGCGGTGAGCACGATGTCTTCGCGATCAATGCCATACGAACCGTGCAACAAATCGGTCGCGTTCAGCTCCAGCAGTCGGCGGCTGAGCGAAGCCAATTCCACCGCGTCGGCAGGGAGCGGCATGACTTTCACGCGCATCAGCACGACCGGCGGGTTGTAGGTCACGACGACATCAAAATCGATCGCGCCACCTGGGCGAACGATCCAGAGCCCTGCTTCGATCTCGCGGTGCGTGGCGCCGTCAGCACCCAAGCGATCGAGGAAATCCTCGATGTCTTCGCGTGAAACCATAAGATGAATACCGGTGGACGGGAATGAAAAAGCGGACGGAGCCCCGTACGGTGGGTCCACCCGAATCGTTTCGACACGTGTGTCGAATTGTATCGCCGCTGCGACGAGAGGGAAAGCTGGGCTAGGGACACCGTCCGACGTGCAGGCTGGCCCTCACCCCTTCGTGATCAAACATCAGTCGCCCGTCTGATAGCCACGTGACGCCTTCCCCGCTTTGCTGCTCTGGAAGCGATTTCAGGGAGCACTGGCCCAGCAATGCGCCCGGACGCCCGCTGGCCCGGTCGACCGCGAAAACATAGACGCTGTTGTAGGTGCGGACCGCCAAGCGCCGATCACCCTGTGCGTCCGCCTTCGACAGCGAGGCATCGGTAATCCATCCACCGGCCTTGCCCTTGAGTGGCACGATGGGGAGGGAATCGACGATCTCAGCCGTGACGACGCCGGTGTCCCGCCACGCGGAGGCATTCACGCGATACACGCGGGCCGCGCGCCACCGCTCGGCGTCGCGCTCTGGTCGTTTGGTGATGAGGAACACCGTCGTGTCTGGTGCGACCCAGATGGCCTCGACGTCGCGCGGTCCGTCGGCATAGGCAATGTGCAGCGCCTGCGCCTGCTCCGATCTCTTGTCGCCCGGCTGCGGCTCAGCGATGCGCCAGATGGTGACATGCTCGCGGCGCGCGTAGTTGTCGCCTACGTCACCGATGTAGAGGCACTGTCCACGCGCGCACGGTCCCACGGCGATCGCTTCCCAATCCCGATTGGTCGCGCCGGCCACCTTCACACTGCCGAGTGACCGCCCAGCGCTATCGAACGCGAACAGGCGGGGCTCGTTCCCGCTGTCGCCGTGTGACCAGAACACCGTGCTGTCGCGAGCCGATTGCGAAAGCCCAGACGCCTCTGTGAGCTCCAGCGCTTCGATGCGACCGGGGGTGGTGACGTCGCGCAGGAGCGGTAGGTCGGCGCGGCTATCGGACGCGGTGCGTGCGCAGGCGCTGAGCAGGGCGGCCGTTACACCCGTCAACAGGAGCGCCCACACACGAATCCGGTGACGGTGTGACGTTGTGCGCCGCGTTGTGCGCAGCGTGCTGCGCGGTGTTCGGTCGTCGCGTTCAGCCACCGGAGCGCTTCAGCTCGTATAGGCGCTCCCGCGCCAGTCGTCGTCCCGTGGGTGTTGCCGCCAGGCCACCGCCCGCGGTCTCGCGGTACCGCACATCCATCTCGGCGCCGATCTCGCCCATCGTATCGATGACCTCGTCTGCCGGGATGGCAAACTCGATGCCCGCCATCGCCATCTCGATCGCCGCCATGGCAATCGCTGCACCAGTGGCGTTGCGAAACACGCACGGTAATTCCACGAGTCCGCCTAGCGGATCGCAGACAAGGCCGAGTGTTCCTTGTTGTGCAAGGGCCGTGGCGTGTCCAGCTTGCCGCGGTGAGCCGCCCAGCATTTCGACAGCCGCGCCAGCCGCCATTCCTGCGGCCGCACCAGTCTCTGCCTGACATCCGCCTTCTGCACCGGAGAGCGAGGCGCGCTCGGCGACGACGGCACCAATCAGGCCGGCCGTTGCGAGTGCGTCGATAACACGTTCGTCGTCAATGCCACGTGCGGCGGCGAGGCCGGTCAGCACGGCAGGCAAGACACCAGCGCCCCCCGCAGTTGGTGCGGCGACGATAACTCCCATGGCGGCGTTCACTTCCTGTACCGCCAGTGCGCGCGCGATGATATCGCGGAAGGGCGTACCGGCGAGTGGTCCATCGGGTCCGGTGCGCAGCTTGGCGGCGTCGCCCCCAACGAGTCCGGAGCTGGACATGAGATCACCCACCATGCCGCGCTCAACCGCACCGCGCATGACCACGAGTGCGCGACGCAGCGCATCGCGAATCTCCGAAACCGGGCGCCCTTGGTCTTTCGCTTCGGCGTCGAGCGCAACGGTGGACAAGCTTACGCCGCGTGCTTCGGCGTCACGAATTGCATCAGCAAGGCTCTTGTACATCAGGCGCTCACTTTGTCGAGACGGAAAGCCCAGCGCACCCATGACAGCGCGCGAATCGTATCGCGGACTTCTTCAGGCGGGGTATGATCGACCTCGATAACCATGAAGGCGTCACCACCACGCTCTTTGCGCGTGAGCTTGAGGGTGGCGATGTTGAGATCCGCCTCAGCCAGAATGCCGGCGATGCGCGCGATAGATCCCTTCACGTCTTCGGCGACCAACACGATGGTGTGCAAATTGCCCGAGACTTCGACGGGATACCCATCGATTTCTGTGACCAGGACCCGCCCGGCGCCAAGCGAGGCGCCCACCATTTGTGAGCGTCGATCCCCGCGCTCAAGGGTGATGCGCACGCTGTTCGGATGTGCGTCATCGCTGAGCGTTGTTTTTTCGAACGTGTAGCGCAGTCCTTCGCGTTCAAAGATGTCGAGCGCCGTGCGTAGGCGTTCGTCGTCGGGCCGAAAGCCCATCAGACCGCCGGCGATGGCTTTGTCGGTGCCATGCCCTTCGCCCGTTCGCGCGAAGGAGCCGTGCAATTCGATGGTGGCCCGTTCGGGCGTTCCGCCGACCAGGCAGCGCGCCAGCAGCCCCAATCGGCACGCGCCCGCCGTGTGGCTTGAGCTTGGGCCGACCATGACTGGGCCGATGATGTCGAGGAGGGAAACCATGTGAGTCGAGAGTAGGGATTCGGGGGTATGCGTCGGGAGAACGGAACTACCGATTGGAGGTACTCGGTGCTGCCGTAAAGGTACTCCCTCCCGCAGTTCCGTACTCCCTCCTCGCTATTTCCTGCTCCCGACTATCCCCGCCAGGTACGTGCCCGTATGGCTCTCCGGAACAGCCGCCACGTGCTCTGGCGTGCCTTGCGCCACGATCATGCCGCCGCGGACGCCGCCCTCTGGGCCCATGTCGACGATCCAGTCGGCG
>JANOPS010000004.1:0-5551 GCA_031421995.1 Gemmatimonadaceae bacterium | reverse complement strand
CGAGACGTCGGCAACGGGCACGCCCCATTCCTTGGCCGCCGCGTCTTCGAGCAACGCACGCACCGTGGCGCCAGCGTCGCGGTACTTGGATAAAAAGTCGCGGATGCTCGTCGAGCCGTCGGTATTCTGACTGCCGTACTTCTTTTCGTCGCCAACCGCTTGCTCCACTCGGCAGCGGCTCCAGTCCGCTTCCATTTCATCGGCAATGATCATCGGCATGGTGGTGCGAATGCCTTGCCCCATCTCTGATCGATGGCAGACGATGGTGACGATGCCATCGTCAGCGATACGAATGTACGCGTGTGGTTCCCACGGCTCCGCGGTAAGCGACCGACTACCGGCGGCGTCGAGACGTCGTACGCCACCAACGCCGGCGACGAGGACCAATCCGCTGAGACTCAGTAGTTTGACGAAGTCGCGGCGTGAGCTGTCCGCGCTATCTGATGCGTTGTGCGTTGCGTCGTTTGGTAGCTCAGCGAGTGCGTTGGGCACCGCGTCCGGTGACACGTCTGATGACACGTTGGTGGACAGCCAAGGCAGTGATGTGCGCGGGGTCATTTGGCTGTCCCCGCTGCCATCGCCGCCGCGGCCGACTTGATCGCGGCGCGGATGCGAGGATACGTGCCGCAGCGGCAGATATGCCCGTTCATCGCCGCATCAATATCGGCATCGGAAGGCGCGGTGTTGTTCTTGAGCAGCGTGGCGGCTTGCATGATTTGCCCGCTCTGACAAAAGCCACACTGTGGCACATCAATCGCGCGCCAGGCAACCTGCAGCGCGTGCTCGCCACTGGCGTGCAATCCTTCGATGGTGGTCACGGTGGCGCCGCTCATCGCTTGCATACGACGCTGACAGGCCCGCACCGGTGCGCCGTTCACGTGCACGGTGCACGCGCCGCACTGCGAAATACCGCACCCGTATTTGGTGCCGGTCAACGCGAGCTCGTCGCGCAAGAACCACAGGAGGGGCATGGTGGGATCGCCGTCGAAGGTGCGCCTTGCGCCGTTCACGGTGAGTGCAATGGGTGCGCTGCTCATAGGTGGTCCCTGGAAGTGTGTGCTGCGCCAACAACCGCGTCGGAAATGTCCGCTCGGATCCCTACCCCTCGTACATCGTATCGCCACCAACCACCGTGCGTACGATCGCAATATCCTTGATCGTCTCCGCCTTCACGGTGTGTGGGTCTTCTGCCAGCATCACGAAATCCGCTAACTTGCCCACGCTGATCGATCCTTTGCTGGCCTCTTCGTGCGCCGCGTACGCGCCGTTGAGTGTGTTCACGCGAATCGCCTCTGCAACACTGATGCGCTGATTCACTCCCCAGGACGTCCCATCCCATCCCGTACGGGTCACCATGCCCTGAACGCCCATGAGTGGCGCGAACGGACCCGGGCTGAAATCTGAACCGGCCGCCGCATGAATGCCCGCATCTAACAGGGTGCGGAAGGCCATGCTGCGCTTCATCAACGCTTCACCGTAGAAGGGAAACTTGTCGGTATTGTAGTAGGCGTACGTCGTGAACATGGCCGGCACCGCATCGAGGGCCTTCATGCGACGCACGAGATCGTCGGTGATTAGGGTGCAGTGCGTGATCTTCGGTCGCGCGTTGGCGCGCGGCGCTTTCGCCAACGCGCGCTCGAACGCCGTGAGGTACATGTCGATGGCCACGTCGCCATTGGCGTGGCAGTTCACCTGAATATTGGCGCGATGCACACGTTCCACCCACGCGTCGAGCCCCTCTTGCGTCTGCGTCACGTTGCCCTTGTAGTCAGTGCCACTGTACGGGACGCTCATCGCCATCGTGCGTTCGGAGAACGACCCATCGACGGTGTGTTCGGAGGTGGCACCGAAGCGAATCCAGTCGTCGCCAAAGCCGGTTTGAATGCCGTTGGTGATCATTGCTTCCAGCATATTGCCGCTGGACTCGTAGTTCACGCGATGCTTCAGGTCACCACGTGCGCGCACGTCTTGAATGGCGGCCAGGTCACCGCCTTCGTGATGCACCGTGGTCAGGCCGTAGCGCGCAAACTGCTTCGAGATATGCGCGATGCCGTCGCGCTCGCGTTTCTCGCGTTCGGCCGTCGAGTACTGTGGGCGGCTGCCAGCGGCATTCAGCAGGTTCATCGCGCGGTCGGTTACGCGGCCGGAGAGTTCACCGTCGTCACGCTTGTCGAAGGTGCCGCCAGCAGGATTGGGTGTGGCCTTGGTGACCTTGGCCAGTGCAAACGCTTTGCTGTTGTAGAACGCGGTGTGCCCACCGCGATGACGCACCACCACCGGATGTTCTGTACTCACCTGATCCAGGTCCTGCATGGTGAGCTGCCGTTTGTCTTTCAGCTTGGTGTCGTCGTGGAAGTAGCCAGAGACCCACGTGCCAGCCGGTGTGGTGCGCGCACGTTCGCGCAGTTTCTCGATGATGCTCTGGATCGAGACAAACTCCACTTCGAACGGATTGCCAACCAACACTTCATACAGCAGCGTGGTGCCACCGGCGTGATTGTGCGTGTCAATGAATCCCGGCACGATGGTCATGCCCTTTGCATCGATCACCCGCGTGCGCTTTCCGGCCAAAGCGCGCATGGCGGCGGTGGTCCCGACGGCCGCAAAGCGGTTGTTACTCACCGCGAACGCCGCGGCGCGCGGCACAGCGGCCTCCATGGTGTAAACCTTCGCGTTGATCACGATCAACTCCGGATCGACCGCGAGGTCTGGCGTGCGACGCGATATCGTCGCGCCAAGCCACGACGGCGTGATCGTCGCTGCGGCACCAGCGAACGTCCAGCCCATGAATTCACGGCGCGAGCGACGATCCGACATGATACCTCCAGCGGGGGGCAATAGAGTGAACCAGGGTTCCGTCGCAGACGATCGCGAAGTCGCTGCGAGCACCGCATTGCGGAACATGCGGGGACAGGGCGAAAATGCCGGTCGAACGCGCCACGTGCAATGCCGATCGCGGTGCTCGTCAAACCCGCGCCTCGCACGAGAACGCTGCCCGATGGGTTGCGTGGGGTGGCCGCGCTCTGCTATGGCGAGCGAGCGGATTGGGCGATATGTTGACGCGGCGATGCGCTCAGGCCCGCCCCGTAAACGCCCGCGATGCCGACACCTCGGCCGCTTGCTCGTCCGCAGTCCCCCCCAATGGAGCGACGATGCTCTCGACCGATGCTGGCCGCCCTGCAAATGAGTCGCCGTGGGGGCCGACCACGAACGCCTACCTGCGCGGCAACTGGGCTCCCATTCTGCGCGAGGAGGAGTTCCGCGATCTCCCGGTGACCGGCGTCGTCCCGCCTGAATTGGTTGGCAAGATGCTGGTGCGCACGGGACCCAACCCGCGCTTCAAGCCGCTCGACATGAAGTATTACCACTGGTTCGACGGCGACGGCATGCTCAACGCCTTTTACTTCGAAGCCGACGGCGTCCGCTACAAGAATCGATGGGTCGAGACCAAGAAGTGGACGCTCGAGAACGAGGCCGGGTCCGCCCTCTTCGGGGGCCTGCGCACCTCGTCGAGCACCACGCTGACGGGATGGAGCAAGCTCCGCTTTGGTTGGCTGAATCTGGCTTGGCTGGGAGTCCGCAAGCTGTTGGGTTGGGGGCCGACTCGCGCCCAATTTGAAGAGATCGGCACCATCCTCAATTGCGCCAATACCTCCGTCGTCCGTCACGGCGACACGCTGCTCGCCCTCGACGAGGCTGGGAAGCCCTACCAGCTGACTCGCGAACTCGGCACCCTGGGCCTGTACGACTACGACGGCAAGCTGGCCGGCCCGGCGATCGCCCATCCGCTCACCGATCCGTTCACGGGCGAGTCGTTCACCATGGGCTACAATCCGCTACCGCCGTACTTCCAGTACTATCGCATCGATCCACAGGGCGTGGTCGCCGCGTACCAGCCGATTGACGTGCCGTACGGCGTGATGATGCATTCGTTCGGCCTGTCGGAGCGGTACGCTCTCTTCTTCCACCTGCCGGCGGTCTTCGACATCCAGAACGTCGGCACGCGTGAGCCATTTCGCTGGATGCCTGAGCGCGGCTCGCGGCTCGGCGTGATGCCGCGCGGCGGCAGCTCGGCCGACACCCGCTGGTTCGACATCCCGACCTGCTGGGTCTTCCACAGCATGAACATGTGGGAGGACGGCGACTGGCTCGTGCTCGATGTCGCCAAGTATCCCCGCATCCCCTTGCTTGATCTGCCGACCACCGATCCGAGTCCCCCGTTCTCGCTCGACGCGACTGCGGCGATGGTGCGCTGGCGGCTCAACCTAGTCACCAGCGAGCTGCGGGAAGAGGTGATCACCGCCGAGCCGACCGAGTTCCCCACTATGGACGACCGCTTCCTCACCCGCAAGCAACGCCATGGCTGGTACGTCTACCTCGACCGGGGCGACGACAACGTGGGACTGTGGAACACGGTGATGCACTACGACTTTGACACTGGAGTCCGAGACACCTTCCACGTCGGCGAGGGCTGCTACACCGGCGAGGCGCTCTTCACGCCCAGGCATCCTGATTCACCCGAGGGCGATGGATTTCTTATGAACGTCGTGTACGACATGAAGGCCAACACCTCGCGTTTGCTGATCTTCGACGCCTTGCGCGTCGCGGCCGGTCCGGTCGCGGTGGTGCAGTTGCCGCGCCGAATCGAGTATGACTTCCACGGAAACATCGTCTGACCGTGATCAACGAGCTGAACAGCGCGCTCGCCGGCCGCTACCGCCTTATCGATGAACTCGGCGTCGGGGGGATGGCGACCGTCTTCCGCGCCGAAGACCAGCGTCTCGGGCGGGTTGTCGCGATCAAAGTGCTGAATCCCGAGATGGCGTCGTCGGTCGGCACAGACCGCTTCCTCGCGGAAATCCGCACCACGGCGCGGCTTTCCCATCCGCACATTCTGGCCGTGCATGATTCCGGGGCCGACGCCGGCTTCCTCTTCTACGTGATGCCGTTGGTCGAGGGACAGTCGCTTCGCGACAGGATGGACGCCGCGGGGCAATTGCCGCTGGACGAGGCGATCAGGATCACGCTGCAGGTGGCCGACGCATTGTCCTACGCGCACCACCAGCAGATCGTGCACCGCGACATCAAGCCCGAAAACATCCTGATACAGGGCGGCCATGCCTTGGTGGCCGACTTTGGAATCGCACGGGCGGTGTCGGTAGCGGGTGGGGTGCGGATCACCCAGACCGGCATGGCGATCGGCACCCCTGCCTACATGAGTCCCGAGCAGGCCGCCGGCGACGCCGACGCCGACGCCCGCAGCGACATCTACGCCCTCGGTTGCGTCCTGTACGAGATGTTGGCCGGCGAGCCGATCTTCGCCGGCAGCAACCCGGCCGCGCTGATGGCCCAAAAGTTCACGAGGGAGGCACCGCGGATCACGGTCAAGCGGCCCGCCGTCCCGCGGCCCATCGATGCGGCGTTGGCGCGTGCACTGGCGCGGGTCCCCGACGACCGATTCGCGACGATTGCCGAGTTCGCCGCCGCCCTGACGTCCACGGACGCCCCAACGCGCGACACCATCGGCCGCTCGATCGCGGTGCTGGCCTTC
>JANOPS010000003.1:0-2161 GCA_031421995.1 Gemmatimonadaceae bacterium | reverse complement strand
CCCGGCGTCGGCAAGACAACCTTGGTCAAGTGCTTCAAGGCGCGCGCACTTGCCGAAGGCTATCTGACGATGGACAGTTTTGTCCCGATCGTATCCGACGAGACAGCCGAAGGGCTGTTCGGCCGAGTGCTTGGTGCGGTCTATGACACCATTCTCGCCAATCGACCGGCCACTGTTGATCAGCGGGCCATGCAGGCCGCCCAAGTCCTGGTGCGCGCCGCGCGTGAACGTTCACGCGGCGGAGGCATCTCGATACTCGGCGTCGGCGCGACGGTCAGTCAGAGTATCACCACGACGTCACCACGGGACATGCTGCTGGACGGCCCGCGCGTCCTCCGTGATCTTCTCGTGCTCGTGCGGGAGAGCGACGCACGTGGCATTGTCCTCCACCTCAATAATCTCGAAAACCTGAGTGAGGCAGACGTGGAGCGCGCAGGCACGATCTTGCGAGATCTGCGAGATCCGCTGCTCATGCACAATGGGTTGCATGTGATCGTGGTGGGAACACACGAAGCCGTACGTTCGGCCGTTTTGACGCACGCTCAGGTACGCGCCACCTTTAGCGTGGTGCCCTTGGAGCCCTTTCCGTTAAATGACGTGCACGCCCTGCTGGAACATCGCTATGCGCATATGCGGCTTGATGCGAAGAGCGCCGTCATTCCTCCCATCGAGAAACGAGCCATCACCGCGCTGTACGACTTGTTTCGTGGTGACCTGCGCGGTCTGCTCAAGGCCATGGAGGACGGCGTGACGCCCAACATCGGCCTCGCGCCGCTCCCCACGCGAACACGGCGACCACGTGCGCCGTCCATTCGACCGCTCTCGTTTGATGAGATACGCCCGACTCTGCAGCAACAGTACGCCGAAGATCTCGCGTCGCTGAATGAAGAAGGGCGCATAGCGCAACTTGTCGCATGGGGAAAGCGCGATGCAACGGCGCAGCACACCCAGAAATCGCTTGGCACACTGTGGAAGGTCTCACAGCCGGCCGTCTCGCAGGCGCTGACGTACCTCGTGCGGCAGGGGTACGTCGCGTCGTTGCCAAGGAATGGTGCAGAGCCTCGGCAGTATGAGCTGACGGGTTTGAGTCGATTGATATTTGCCTGAGAGGGTTCGTACTGCGAGTCGAGAACACGCAGAGCGAGCATGCGGTTTTGCCTCGTGCAACCCACAGCAAACGGAAACGCCGAACGGGACTTCCCCCGTTCGGCGTTCTGACCACGCGCCGTGCAAACCTCACATCGCCAACGCGCTACTGAATCTTCCCCACGCCAAGCGCCTTGTTCAACGCCAGCACCGCCGCATCCAGCTCCTTCCGCAGCACCAGATACCGTTCCGTCGCATCGCGGCCCAGTTTCTGATCGCCGCGCGCGGTCATGCCGGACAAGTACGTAATGTGCGCCTGAATCCCCGGCTTGCCGTACCGCACCGGCTGCACCTTAAGAATTTCCGACACCGCCTTCACTTTCGCCAAGGTATCGGCAGCCGCGCCGGTCGCGTTGCGTAAGCGCGTCTCAGCCGCGTTGGCGCGCTGCACCGCAGCGTTCGCGTCTGCGACGATGGCGCGCATTTTCACGTTGTGCTCGTACAACTGCTTGAGATCCGCTGCGCTGACACCTTCTGCTGCAAGGCGGGGATCGATCATCACCGTAAACGGAACCGTCTGTGTTTGGCCGTTCGCGGTGAGCTTCGCCAGATAGGCGCCCGGCGGCGCGCCGAGTCCTGCGGCGTCTTGCACCGACCACGTGAAGCGATTGAGTCCGGCCTTCTTGGACACGACGTTCATCACGGCCGCGGCACCACCGCGACCCGGGCGCCCTTCGGCCATGGCCGCTTCTGGATCGTCGGGATCACCACCACCGCCGCCACGGCCGCCACGAGGCGCGGCCACCACGACGTCACTCTTGTAGCTGGCAACGGTCTTGCCCGCAGCGTCCATGATCTCCACGCGCACCGTATCACTTGGCACCGACGGCAGATAGTACTCGACTTGCGGGCCAAGGAACGCGGCGCCCGACGCGGTGCGGTACCCATCGCGCGGCTTGTACAGCGCGACCGCCTGCGTTGACGACTGCGGGCCGATTTGATGCAGCGCAGAGAGATTATCAATGATCCATATCGCACGACCCTGCGTGGCGATCACCAAATCCTTCTTGTGCAC
>JANOPS010000002.1:0-4368 GCA_031421995.1 Gemmatimonadaceae bacterium | reverse complement strand
GGACCGGGTGGTACCGGGAAAGCGGTCAACCTCACCGGTTACGAGCGGTGGACCTTCGGTGCCAATGGGCTGCTCATGAAGTCCGATGGTCACTTTGACAACGACGAGTATCAGCGACAACTCAAGGGTGAATCGCCGGCCCGCCGCTAACTTCACTCCCCGTCGTGGTGCTGACGGTCGTGCGATGCCGCGCATAACGATGCTTGCTGCAGTCGGGCGTTTTCGGTAGCTCGCTGCGCTCGCATTTATTTGATCGCCCGCGGCGGAAGCCAGCGTTATGTGACTTCAACCACGATGCGCTGATACTTTTTCGAAGCGAGTTTCTTGAAGGCATACGCAATGGCGACGTGACGTTGGCGTTCAGACGCTGCGGCGGCCATCCGTGCAAGCGGGAGGCACATTGCTTACTCGTGGATGTAGTTGGCGACGGGGCCAACATCAGGGATTGTCCGCCCAACGGCGCAGCGATGTATTCGCTCTTGCATCGCTTCAACCAAGCATACCAATCCAGTCGGCCGGCCACGGGGACGTTCAGTTACCTCGGTGACGCGAGATCGGGCACAATTTCCGGTAGTTCCACGCCCGTGTTCCAGTCCAGCTTCCACGACTTCCGCATGACGGTCACCGCGCAGAAAACGGGCGATGTGCTGAGTGGCGACCTCGAACTCGTCACCTTCCCCTTTGCAACGCCCGCGACCAACTGGATCACGAAGAAATGGCGATTTGAGGCGGTGCGCATGCCGTAGCGGTATGGGTATGGCAGCGGCGCGGCGTGACACCGGTCGTCGGTCCTCGCGCGGTCGGCGATCGCGCCGTACGTTCACAGGGCCCTCGACCGACCCCGAGCGAATTCCCCCTCCTGGACTCACGGTGGCCGAACGAGTGGCACCTCTCAAGCCGGAGAAGCGATGGGAAGGATATCGGTATCGAAGCAACAGCCGCCGAAGTTGGGCAATGGCGTCTACGTCAAGGACGTCTCCTACAAGAGCGAAGCGGACTTCGTGGTCGAGCTCACGAACTGGTTGGCCGGGTTCGTATCCCGCGCGCGGGCCATGAATCTCGTGGTGACTGCATCCGGTTTCACCGAGATTCTGCGACACATTCAACACGCGCCGGCGACGATGGCGTCTGCGGGCTCGAACAAGCCCGCAACGTGGCGCGTGCACGTGGAGTTTTTTTGGGGACGAACGCCGGACCAGAAATGGTGGGTGCAAGGCATTGGTTTGCACATCAAGGATTCCGTCAACCGCATCACGACGGCCAATCAATCGGCGGAGCGTGAGCGTCTCGAAGACGAGTACGAGCGTCGCAACGCGATGGCCACCCCCTCTGGGCGAAAGGTGTGGTTCGAAATCGAGAAGTATAGCGACGACTTCGACGGTGACTTGGTGAAGGGTCGGCGAATGGTCCAAGTCCTGATTGACCGCGTCTATGAGATCGCGAAGGAAGTCGCGAAGATGCCGGTGAACCCGATCGGCCCGAATCCCGACGATCCGCTGTCTATTCTTGTCGAAACGCTCAAGCTTGGGGTCGGAACGAGTGTTTCGATGCTTGACGAGCTCGGTGTAGTGGCCCGCTCCGGGTTTCAGATCGCCGCTACGGCGGCCGACTCCGCCGACAAAGTGTACGGGCGCTTTACCGACGGCGACGCCGTCAAAGGCGTTGTCGACCTCATCGATCTTGGACTCTCGCTCGCGAAAGTCTCCGGACCGTTCGCGCCCATGGTGGGGATCATTCTCGGGTCGTTCGTGGAAATTGGCATTGCGAACATGGCCGGCCCGGTCACGCGGGTGCGAAGCCACATGTACGTCTGCTACGTGGCCGGCATCATGAAGGCGCTGGTTGGTACATCCGCGTTCAAGCCCGAGCGCCCGGGCGATGAAGTGATGTACAAGCTGGGGTTGAAGGCGGTATCGAAAATCCCCGCGCCACAGCGCTACAATCTGCAGATTGCGCTCATGGAGTACGGGATGCGCCACCCACTGGGTGCGTGGAATCTCAATTCGATGTACTCAGGGACGCTTCCACCGTTTCCAGACGCGTACCTGCGCTACTGGAGCCCTGCGATGGTGGAGCGATCGTTACTTGTGCAGCTCTGCAAAGCGAAATACCTGTACAAGTAGCGATCTCCAGACCTCGAGGGATGGCAGGAACGTGGGTGTCGAGAGCGGAACGGAGCATGGTAAGGCCGTTGGCGGACGATCGGCGCGTCATCCCTCCGCTACGGGCTGTTCGCCACTAAACTTGTGGGGTGCCATACTCCTCCTTGTTCCCCGGCGCGTGCGCCCGAGTCCACCGCATTTGTCGAGTTTGATGTTGATGCACTGGTAGTACTCGGTCAGCGCCGCCAGCGAGCCACGGTCCGTGCACGATTCGTCGGCTGCGAGGGGTAGTGGTGAACGCAGTCCGCGCAGTTGGGCGTCTTCGGCGCGACGCACCGGTTGCGCCACCATCTCCACGCCCAGCGCGGCGAGTGCTGGCAGCACCTGCTCAAGCAGGTCACGCGTCCATGATTGGTTGGCATCCACCGCGATGCGCGCGGTTGAGTGTTCTTCGCGAACCCATCGCACGACGTCAACGTGACGATCGGCGTCGCACTTGACCTTGAGCAGCGGGAAGTGCCGTCGGGATAGGAATTTCAATCGGGGTAGGCTGAGTATAGGCCCCGTCCCATGCCTCGTGAGACACCATCTGGATGCGGGCGTGTGATCAGCGCATCACGCCGGACGTGGCGTTCGTGGTTGATGGACGCACCGTTGACGGGCGTGCGCTATGTGCCGTCCCTTAGCGTGGGGCGCGACCGCACGCTCGAGCGCGGCGCGCGACTGCAAGCCCGTGCTTTTGGCGCGAATGAGCCAACGGTCGTGTGGGATGCTTCCTAACCCGGGTTGCTGTAGTCACGGCGACCGGAGTCTCCACTCAATCCTCCGCTTTCCCCGCCTGCCATCCCGCCAGCTGCTTCCCCACCGGCAGCTCGCGTACCCGCACACCAGTAGCCGCGAAGATCGCGTTCGCAATCGCGCCACCAGCCGGCGGCACGCCCGGCTCACCAATGCCGCCCGGTAACCCCTCGCTGGTAAGCAGGTGCACGTCAACCACACGCGGCGCGGCCCGCATGCGCGTCACGCCATAGTCGCGAAAGTTCGACTGCACCACTTTGCCCTCGGCGAACGACACTTCGCTGTACAGGATGTTGCTCATCGCCATGATCAGCGCGCCTTCCATCTGTGCCTTCGCGCGATCGGGGTTGGCCACAAAACCTGCGTCAACCGCCACGGTGGCTTTGGGGACCAGCACCGTACCGTCGGGCAGCACTTCCACTTCCACCACCATCGCTATGTAGGACAGGAAGCTGCGATGCATCGCGATGCCGCGTCCCTTGCCGCGCGGTAACGGAGCGCCGCGCCATCCGCTCTTCTCAATCGCCACGTCCACCACACCGCGTGCGCGCGCGGTATCCAACGGATGATCGGCCCACGTGGCCCCGTAGTTACTGGCGGGCTTCACGAGCCCCGCCGTCGACAAGTCGACGACGCGGTCGCGACCGATCAGCGCGCGAAGAAAGTCGGCAGGATCTTTCTTGGCCGCAAACGCCAACTCGTCAACGAATGAGCCGATCGCAAAGCCGTGATGAATGGCGTTCACACTGCGATACCATCCAATCCGTGTGTGCGCAACCGCGGGGCAGATCTCGACACTCATGTGCGGCACGTCGAACGGGATGTCGCTCGCACCGTTCGTCAATTCGTCGGCCTCCGCGCCTTTCACATTGGGCGCAAAGGTGGCGCCAATCGCCGGATAGGCGGACCGATGCAACCACGCCGTCACCTTGCCGTTGGCATCAAGCCCCGCCTCGAGATGGTGCGCCGCTACTGAGTGCAGATATGAATTACGGAGGTCATCCTCGCGGGTCCACTGCACGCGCACTGGTGCTTTCACTTCGCGCGACAGGAACGCTGCTTCACAGATAAAGTCGGGCTTGGACTTTCGACCAAAGCCACCGCCCAGCAGCGTGACGTGCATCGTCACCGTTGCCGCGTCGACCTTGAGGTACTGCGCAATTGCATTGCGCGCGTCCTGCGGTGATTGTGTGGGGCCCCAGGCTTCGACCTTCCCGCTCACCACGTTGGCGAGCGCGACCACCGGCTCCATCTGCGCGTGCGACAGGTGCGGCATGTAGTACTCGGCCTTCACAATCCGACTGGCCGAGGACAAACCGGTAGTCACGTTGCCCACCGTGCGGCCGGCTTGTCCTGGTTTGCGCACGGCATCCAGGAGCGCGGTCTTGTACGTCTTGCTGTCGTAGCTGGCGTTGGGCCCGTTGTCCCACGTGATCTTGAGCGCATCGCGCCCCTTCATCGCGGCCCA
>JANOPS010000001.1:0-31719 GCA_031421995.1 Gemmatimonadaceae bacterium | reverse complement strand
GGCCACGGCATCGGCACCGTTCTGCGGATTGAAGTAGATGAACGCACCGGCCGCGCGCTGCGGAGCGATGGCCTTGGCGGCGGCGACTTTGTCCGCTTCCGAGAAGCCATGCGACGGGTTGTTGGTGAGGCCAGCGAAGATATTGGCTCGGCTGGCGACCGCCGCTTTCGACGGATCGGCGAGTGGCACTTTGATGATCTCAATGCGCAAGCGCGACGAATTCGTCGCGGTCACGTCGTCGACGCAGCCAGGTAGTTCTTCGGCCGACCGAATCCCCGCCGAGCCCGAGACATAGATATAGACGTTGTCCTTGTCTTTCGGATCTTCCAGCACGGTGTGGGTGTGCGAGCCGCGGCATGTTTGCACATTGGCAATCAGCTTCGGATTCTTGATGTCTTTGATGTCGAAAATGCGCACGCCGCGAAAACGCTCTTTGCTGACCGCGCCAGGCGCGCCGCCGGGCATGCAGTCGACACGGCCATTCATCGCTTCAGCGGACATGAACATCAGGTTCTTGTAGACCGAGATGTCGTTCTGCGACGCCGGGCAGGTAAAGGCGGTGACCAAGGTCGGTTTACTGGGATTGGAAATGTCCCAAATTACCGGACCGTTGTAGTTCCCTTGAATGGCGTAGTTGCCGGTGAACGCCAAATCGGAGTTGGTGACGCCCAGGAATCCTGGCGGCGACGGGACGCGGGCCATGACTTTCATGTTGGACAGCGCTTCGCCGGCGTCAAACAGTCCGGCCTTGAGTCCAACGCGCGCGTCGGTCGCGGGATTGGGTCGTGCCATGGGGGTTGGCTTGGTGCTGGCGCACGCGCTGATTGCGACGATCGCCGCGATCGCCGCCGTGTTCGTGATGAGCGATCGTGCGCCGCGATACGGTGTAAACGAGTGGTGCATTCCTGAGGCCTCTGAGTGAGCGATCTGGGCGGAACAACAGGTACGAGAGGAGGAACAACGACGAACAACGACGAACAACGACGAACAGCGACGGACAACGACGGACAGCAAGGTGAGATGCAGCCATACGCGAAACGGCACTACACGGAAGAACAACGGGGTGCGGACGCACGCGCGAGCGGCCGCCGCCCACACCCCGGGGGGGGGGCGAAGCCCATGTCGAGCATCATGGTCAGCATGCGACGAATCTCAGTGCTCTGATCCACCTCAACGTCGTTGGCAAATTTGAAGATGGTTTCGTCCTGCCCGGCACCGGGTGCGTTGAACAGCGTCTTCACCATAGTAACCGCGCCGCGATGGTGCTGAATCATGAAGGTCAGGAACAAGCGGTCGTACTCCGTACCGCGCGCGTTCTCGAGTTCCTTCATCTGCGCGTCTGACAGCATGCCCGGCATAGACGGCATCGCACCCATGCCCGGCATGGACGACATGTCGTGGCCCGGCATCGCGTGCCCGGCCATCGCACCCATCGTCACTGCGCCCGTCGAATCCACCACAGGCGGAACCTGATTGCGATCCTTGAGCCACGTCTGCATGAGACGAATTTCATCGGTCTGCGCGTTGATGATGCGCGCGGTGAGCCGAAGGACTGACGGGCTCGCGCCGTGCGACGGTGCCAAGCGAGACATGGTGATCGCTTGCGCATGATGATGGATCATACCCGACATGAAGTCGATGTCACCTTGCGTGTACGGGTAGCGCAGGCTGTCGGCGCGCGCGCGGACGATCGCGCCGGCGTCACCCATCTGAAAAGCCGGACCTCGCGATGGTGTTGTCGCACAGGCGGCGAGACTGACGCCCAAGGACATCTGTATACCGATCCGCGCGGCACGTCGTGCGGGAAGAAGATCTGAGAAGCGCATCGCAGGATTGCAGGAAGGAGGTCAGGATCTACCCTTCAAGCTACGCCGCCGCAGTGCCACGGTCGACTGCCATCGGGCGCCCGCGGGGGGTGGGATCACGCGCGAGCGGGTGTCTTTCGTCCCTGCGGGATCATGCGCGGGGCCTGCGGAAGCCAACCCAAGGCGCTACCATCTTCGCCATGAGTATTCTGGACCGTGACCCCCTCGGCGCCTTTTGTCGCCACACACACGTGACGTACGATGGCGCATCAGCGGGCCCCTTGGCCGGCCTCACCTTCGGTCTCAAGGACATTTTCGATGTGGCGGGACACCGCACAGGATTCGGGAGTCCCGACTGGTTCGCGACGCACGACCCCGCCGTCCACACCGCCTCGGTCGCGACGCGACTGCTGAACGCCGGCGCCTCGCTGGTAGGCAAGACGCACACCGAAGAGATGGCCTTCAGTCTGACGGGCGAGAACGCGCACTATGGAACACCCGTGAACGTGGCCGCGCCCGGTCGAGTGCCGGGCGGGTCGTCCAGTGGATCGGCGGCGGCGGTGGCGGGTGGCCTCGTGGATTTTGCGATTGGCAGCGACACGGGCGGTTCGGTTCGAGCGCCGGCAAGCTTTTGCGGGATCTACGGCATTCGCCCCACACACGGCCGCATCGCGCTCGACGGCGTTTGCCCATTGGCGCCGATGTTCGATACGTGCGGATGGTTTGCGCGCGACGCGGCGCTGCTGGCGCGTGTCGGCGATGTGCTGCTGCACGAGGGGCGCGGTTCGCTCAGCGCTTCGCTCAGCGGCGCGCTCAGCGGTTCGCTCACCCCTGCGCGTCCCGGTCGGCTTTTGCTTGCGATCGATGCGTTCGCGTCGGTCGACGCTGAGGTCGCCGAGGCACTCGGCGGAGCGGTTGACCGCGTGGCCAACGTTCTTGGGGCACCAGAGCGTGTCACGGTGAGCGCCGATGGGCTCACGGCATGGTTCAATGTGTTTCGCGTGCTGCAGTTCGCGGATATCTGGGATACGCACAAGGAGTGGGTCAGACGCGTGCACCCAGCGTTCGGGCCACAGATAGCGCCGCGCTTTGCGGCCGCCTCGGCCATCGATCCGGCAGATGTGGTGCGCATGCGGTCCATGCGCGCGTCGATCTGTGAACGTCTCGACGGATTGCTGGCAAATCACGCCGTGCTTGTCATTCCGACCGTGCCGGATATTGCGCCGCTGCTGGGATTGCCGGCCAATGAGACCGTTGCGTTTCGCGAGCGCGCGTTGGCACTGCTGTGCATCGCGGGGCTTGGTGGCCTCCCGCAGGTGAGCATGCCGGGTGGTTTGGTGCGCGGCTGTCCGGTGGGGTTGTCGTTGATCGCTGCGCGTGGGGACGACGAGATGTTACTGGATCTCGTTCGCCAACTGGAGCGTGAGGCACCCGGTGCTGCTGCCTCCAGTCTCCGGGCGTAGGCGTTCGCAGCCTTTCACGTCGTGCTATGCATTTCGTGAGGTCGTTTTTCCGCGAAGTGTTTGTGTTTCGAGTATCGCGTAGCTGCTGATGATTTAGGTGTGCGGTGTGTGAGGCCTGCGACCTGCTCAGGGCGGCTGAGGGCGGAGGGAGGGGTGAGGCACAAATGCAGGCGTGGGCTGTGAGCGTTGCGGTTTCAGGCTTGAGCGCCTGCTTGAGGGGTGAGCGGCGAGGCTTGGGCGACTCAGGCCTGAGGTGTGAGCTTTGAGGCGGCTTCTCAGCCCGGGATCACCACACCACACGACCGCCATACTGCCCGAAGGGCAATCCCATCGCCCCTCAACCCTCACACCGTCCGTGCGCCTCACACCGCAAACCTCACGCCTGAGTCGCCCAAGCCTCACCCCTCATCCCTCAAGCTGGCGCTCAACCCTGAAACCGCAACGCTCACAGCCCACGCCTGCATGTGCCTCACCCCTCCCTTCACCCTCACTCCACCCCTCACCCTTGAGGTCTTGCTGGAGGGGTGGAGGCAGGAGTGTGTCCAATCGACCGCATGGCCGAAGGGCTGTTGGTTCGGCCGTAGAGGCCCTAGCATTGGCCCGATGTCCACCCACCATGTTGTGCCGCAGGAGCGCATCGCCCCGAGGCTGCGGGTTACATCGCTGGGCGGTGAATCGCCGTTTGCGGATCCGCGGTTGGGGTGGTGCGCGGTGCGTTTTGTAAATGATGAGTTCGCTGCTGGGGAATCTAGATCGCCGGAAACTGCGACGCTGGAGCCGGACGCGGGGGACGGAGGGTCGACATTTCGTGTGGCGCTGCCGCAGCAGTTGGTCGGCGCTGCCCCGCGCCGGATCTCTACCTACTTGGCAGGCCGGTACTGCGCGAATCAGGCGCTCGGGCTTGCCGGCCACCCCACGCCGATCCCGGAAGTCGGGCGTGCGTGGTCGGGTGGGCCGGTTTGGCCGCTGGGCTGGGTTGGCTCGATCTCGCACACCGACGACGTAAGTGTCGCTGTTTGCGGTTCAAAGTCAGTAGTGTCGTCTTTAGGTGTTGATTGTGAGCGGATAGTGTCGCTAAAAATCGCCACAGAGATTGGCGACCTTGTCGCGCCGGAAGTGAGCAATGGGACCGCAGCACTTGGCGGCCTGGACATGCCGGTCGCTCTCACTCTCGCCTTCTCAGCGAAAGAAGCGCTCTACAAAGCGTTGTTTGAGCAGGTAGGACACTTCTTCGGATTCGACGCGGCGGAGCTGGTACGCATCAGTCCCGACGACGTGACACTGGAGCTCCAACTTGTGTCTGACCTCACACCGCAACTCCGCCGCGGGCGGCGGTTTACCCTGCGATATGCCCGCACCACGGAGCTCGTGATCACCGCGCTCGCGCTCGCTCTTTCTCCGGGAGCGGGCTAGCCGACGCACGGCCAAGATCACGGACTCAACCGTGGTACATTCCTTGCCCTGAACACGCCCGTCGAGTCCGGTTCGCCTCGCCCAGTTATGGTAGGGTGCTGTCGCAATCGGCGACGGTCGGCGTTGATCGCTCGCGTTCTTGTCCCACTCTCGCAGCCACTTTGTCCAGCGATCCCGTTCCGCCCGATTCATCATCCGTGTCCTCCGGAGCTCTCGACGCCGACATCAAAGTGGCGACGCGGAGTGCCATGCAGCTCGGCGTGGGCCTGCTGGGGAGCTGGGTAATTGGACTGGCGATTCGTCTCGCGCTCCCGCGGTGGCTGGGGCCTGAGCAGTTCGGCGTCCTGCAGTTTGCCGACGTGTTCACCACCACGCTGTTGGTCGTGACAACGCTTGGGTCGGATACGTACATCCGAAAAGAAGTCGCCACGCGTCCGCAGCATGCGACAGAGTTCTTTGGCGGCACACTGGTGCTCGGGCTGCTGCTTGGCATCGTCGCCGTTGCCCTTGCGCTGCCCAGCCTCGCCGCTGCAGGCAAGCCAACAGCCGTGCTCTGGGCCGTAGCGTGGATGGCGCTTGCACAGATCGTCATCAACGTCAACACGCTGTATGCGGCGCTGCTCCACGCCGTCGGCGCTGTGGGTGGACTGGCGTCGCTCAACGTGGCGGCAAAGCTGCTCTGGGCGGTGGGCATCGTCATCGCGCTCAATCGCGGCGCTGGCGTGATCGGCATCGCGCAGGCCATGGTGCTGTCTGAAGTCGCACGGTGCACGGTCCTGGTCGCGCTCGGTCGCACACACGTCAAATTGCGTTTCCGCGTGGACTTTCGCGCCACGGGCATGGTGCTGAAGGCCAGTCTGCCGTTCTTCATTGCCGGCGTGGCGCAAACGATTTACGCGCGAATCGACGTCAGCATCATGTCCTTCCTCGCCTCTGACACCGAAGTGGGGTGGTACGGCGCCGCCTCAACCATCGCTGGGTTATCGCTGCTCCTCTCGCCCATCATTTCATGGGTTTTGCTCCCGCTCTCGTCGCGCGCGGCGGCCCGCTCGGAAGAGGAGCTGGTACACGTGATGCGACAATCGATGGCGTTCGTCCTGATCATCGCGATCCCCGCGTCACTGGGTATTTGGGCGGCGGCCGATATCCTGATTGTTCAGGCCTTTGGCGACGCCTTCGCCCCAGCCGTGTCCAGTCTCCGCATTATCGCACCAACATTCTTATTGACGTATCTCGCGATGGTCTCGGCGAGTCTGCTGGTGCGACTTGACCGCGCGTGGACGGTCACGGCGATTTCGCTCTTGGGGATGGTGCTCTCGCCGACACTCAATATGCTGTTGGTCCCGCGCCTGGCCCTCCGCTTCGGCGCCGGCGGGGCAGGTATGGGCGCCGCGGTTTCGCTGACCCTTACCGAGTGCTTCACCGCGGGCATGATGACGTGGACCCTGGGGTCGCGTGCCTTCGATCGATCAACGTTGCTGCTGATCACGAAGACCCTCGCCCTGGCGATCGGGGTTGGCGCGCTGGATCTCGCATTGCGACCACTCGGTGCTTGGCGTTTGCCGATTGATGTCATGGCGTATCTCGCGGCCGGTGTAGCGTTCGGACTGATCAATGTCCGGGCGCTGATTACCCTCGCCAAAACTGTCATGGCGCGCGGCGCGCCTGCGGTGGCTCCATGACCGTGGCCGCCTTCGCGCCATCCCTATCGCCGCCATCCCCAACGGGACCATCCGTCTCGGTGGTGATCGCGTGCTTCAATCGTCGCGCGTCGATTGAGCAGTTGCTGAAGCAGCTGGATGCGCAATCCCTCGCGACGCCACTGTTCGAAGTGATTGTGGTCGACGACGGGTCTGCGGAGCCACTGGACAAGGTGTTGGTGGACGCGCGGTACGCTTTCTCGCTTATGGTGCTGCGGCAGGACAATCAGGGACCCGCAGCGGCGCGACATGCCGGTATCCTCGCCGCGCGTGGTGCACTGATCGTGATTCTCGACGACGACATGCGGATTGCGTCGGGATTTCTGGAAGCACACTGCACCGCACATCGTGAGGCGCTGGCGAACGCTGGGGTGGCGCACGGTGATGAGGCGGCCGACCGGTCGATCGTGGTCCTCGGTCGACTCCGCCAACCGGCGGATGCGGCGCTCACGCTCGTCGAGCGCTATCAGCTGGCCCAGCTCGATCGTTTGGCGCGCGAGGTCGCTGCAGATCCAACGCGTCTGCGCGGGGGACACCTGTACACCGGCAACGTCTCATTCGCTCGAGCGCTCTATCTGCACGTCGGCGGATTTGATTCCGGCCTCCGACTTTCTGAAGACGCCGAGCTGGGTATTCGCTTTGAGCGCGCTGGCGCGCAGCTTTGTTTGGCAGATGCCGCATGGTCTGAGCACGCGTCCGATCATAACGATCTCGAGAAATGGATCGCGCGCAGCATGGCGTATGGCGAAACCGATTCGCGGATTGCGGCCAAGCACGCTGGTGTGGCCGAGGCGAGTCCGTGGCGTTTTCTGTTTCGCGTGCATCCCGTGTCCCGCGTCTTGCTGGTGTTGGCGGTCGTTGCGCCGAGGGTCGGCGTGATGCTTGCGCGCACGGTGCTCGCGGTCGCGCGCGCGGTTGCCGCGGTTGGTGCCGAGCGGGCCGCCATGGCGGGGACGACGCTCGCGTATGGATTGTGGTACTACACCGGCGTCCGCGCCGCGGCTGGCAGCGCGCGTGCCTCCTTCGCGGGCATGCGTGCCTATCTCGTGTCGGAGCAGCCAAGCGAGTTGGGGGCGATCGGATTGCTGGCGAAATGCGTAGCGGACATCGGTGCAGATCATGCGATGCTCTGCGAGACCGACGGGCGGTATCGTCCGAACACCCGCGCGCGCGGTGTGGTGGGGGATGCGGTGCAACGCATCGGCTTTCAGTTGCTGGTGGCGTACCGCATCATGCGGCTTTGCCGCCAACTCCGGTTCGGACTGCTTGCACGGATCTGTTCGCGTCTGATGCGCCACCTGTATTCTGCCGATGTGCACTGGGACGCCGAACTTGCACCCGGTGTGGTGATTGTGCACGGCATCGGGCTGGTGATCAGTCACGCGGCGCGCGTGGGTACCGGCTGTGTGTTGTTTCAACAGGTCACGCTGGGTGAGAGCATTCATCCGGTGACGCGTGAAGTGGGTGCCCCCACGCTTGAACCACATGTTCACGTCGCGCCGGGTGCGGTACTCATCGGTCCGATTGTGATCGGACAGCAGAGCAAGATCGCGGCGAACGCGGTAGTGTCCGCGAGTGTACCAGCGCGCAGCGTCGTGGAATCACCCGCCATGATTGTGCGATCGCGCGATGGCGTGACGGGACACGCCGCCGCCGAGCCGTCGATGCACGACGAGCGTGTTGTATGAGGCCGCTGCGCCGTCTGCGTTCCCCGAGCGCCGCCGCCCGCGGGCTCGTCGATCTCGCGGTCTCACGTGGTAAGCGCGCGGCCGAGTGCGCCCTCGGTGAGCTGACGCGACAGGGTGACTACTCGGCTCCGATTACGACCGGTCCCGATCGGACTGTCCTGCTGTTCTACGAGGATATCGAGGGCGACCGTCTTGTCACGTACGATCGGTACCTCCGGCGCGCGGCGCGCCGAGTGTATCACGCGGTGACCGACGGTCAGCGTGTCAGTGGTTTTGAGATTGCGTTTGGATCGCTGGTGCGCGCCCTGAAGCATGTCGGGTGTCGCGTCGTGGTGAACAATCCTGCTCTGGCGCGTCGGCATCCCGAGCATCCAATCGGCATTGCCGGGTATCCTCACGTGCTGGAGCGCTGGAACCTCCCCAATCCGGCCGTATTGGGACCTGGTTTGTTGGACCATCCGGCGGAGAATCCGCACCTCATGCAGGACCCGCGGTTTCGCTCGTACATCGTGCCGTGCGAATGGATGCAGCGCCTGTTCGAGCCGTATTATCCCGAGCAGTGTCACATCTGGTTTGGTGGCATCGACGTTGACAAGTGGCCCGACACCCTGCACCACGAGAAGGACATTGATGTGCTGGTCTATGACAAGCTGCGCTGGGAGCGCGAGCATTTTGTGACCACGGTGATGGAGCCCGTGCTTGAGGAACTGAAGCGTCGCGGTCTCCGAACCCACGTGTTGGTACGCGGTGCTTACGACCATGACGAGTATCGGCGGCTCCTTGGTCGCTCGCACTCCATGCTGTTTTTGTGCGAGCATGAAACGCAGGGGCTTGCCTACCAGGAAGCCATGGCGTGCAACGTGCCGATTCTGGCGTGGGATCAGGGGCACTGGCTCGACCCCAATCGCCTGCGTTGGAGCGCCGACCCTGTGGCGGCGAGTTCGGTCCCCTTCTTTGCTCCGTCCTGTGGTGAGCGCTTCGCCAGCGCCGCGGCCTTTCCGACGGCGCTCGATCGCCTGTGGGGATCGCTGGCGTCGTATGCGCCGCGTGACTTTGTCCGAGACACACTCAGCCTGACGCGATCCGCTGAGCTTTACCTGCAGGCGTACGTGGCTGCAGCAGCGACGCCACAATCTGTGTCGTCGAGGCGATAGCTTCCCCTCGACTTCCGCGTGATGTGACAAGCGCTGTGTGATGTGTGTCAACTGCATCACGATTTTACACGGCGTTGAGTGCGCGGCTGGATGTAGGTACATTCTACCGTGTATGGTGATCAGTGGCACACTGCTTGCTCTCATGGGCGAGCGCGGCCATGGCGCTAGGTATGGTCTAACGGTAGCAGTGGCAAGCTCTTCGGTTGCAGACGACCACGGGAGCTCAACGCGCGTAGTGCCGATCTCCTAAGGCGTCCCATTTCAGAGCCTGCGATACCAGTGGATAGAATTTCAGGTACGACCGATCCTCACGCGACGACGCGTTTTGAGGCGGATCGCCGCGAGGACGTCTCGGCGGTGATGCTGGCGCGTGGACACGGGCGCCAGATTGATCCGCGGCAGCATGCCTTTCGGCATCCGCTGTTGCCGGTGGCGCTGACGCCGCTGATCGCGTACCCGCTGTCGTGGCTTGCTGATTCTGGCGTCACGTCGCAAGTCGTGATCAGTGCGCAGGACGTGACAGACGCCGTGAGTTCGTGGGTACGCAGTCGGTCCTTTGGCGATTTGTCCATTGACTATTGGGCGGATGCGTATCCCCGTGGACCGGCTGGGACGCTCAAGGATGCGGCGCGGCTGGTCCCAGCATCCCGGTATGTCGTCGTCGAGGGCGCACGGTTGCCGCAAATCGATCTCCAGGACGTGCTCCGGTCCCATCGCGAGAGCGGTGCAGCCGCGACGATGGTCGTCGAGACGGAACGGCGCCGAAAGGCCGGCATGCGCGAACGCGTCCCTGGAGGGCTGTACGTCTTCGAGCAGCACGCGCTCGACTTGGTGCCTTCGACCGGTTTTCATGATATCAAGCAAGGCTTGTTGGAGCTCGTGCAACGTGCGGGGCATGGGGTGCACGCGTATGAACGCAGTGGCTTAACGCCGACGGTGGTTGACTTCGCGACCTTTGGCGCTGTCAGTCGCTGGTTGGTGGAAACGCTGGCCGATCGCAGTGCGCAGTACCCCGGATTCCTCCCGATTTTCGATGGGCTCCGGCATCCGTCGGCGCAGGTCGCATCGGACGTCACGATTGTCGGTCCCGTCTTGATCGGCGCGGGCGCGCGGGTTGACGCGCAAGCGGTGCTGGTTGGGCCGGCCGTGATCGGCAACGACGCGGTAGTGGAGACGCACGCCACGGTGTCGCGCAGCGTGTTGTTGAACGGGGCGCGCGTGAACGACTGGGCGCACGTCGATGGCTCGGTGCTTCTGGAGCACGCGGTCGTCGGCAGTCGCGCGACGGTGGAGGATCGAGTGGTGGGGACGGAACGGCCCACGGTGCGGCGTGGCATGCGAGCGGTGGCGGTGGCGTCTTTCCGTTCGGCGTGGCCTTCCACCGCGGCGCGTTAGCGGCATGTACATCGTGCCCGTACTCATTGACGATTGGCCGTCCTTCGCCACGTCGACCGACGCCAGCGCTTCTGTGCTGGCGATGCCGTGCGTGGATGGTACGATCCGTGAGTTGTGGCGCCGACTGTTGTCGCCGATGTGCGAACATGTGCCGCATGAAGTCCAGCGCGGCGAAGCCATTCACGCTCGAAAGGGTCTCGCCCAGTTGGTGCGCGATCCGCTAAGTCTGTTCGATCCGTTCGACTGGGTGCTGTTTGTCTCGGCGCGGCTGGTCCCGCTTTCGCCTGATGGCATCGTGGCGTTGCACCGTCGACACAAAGATGGTGACAATTCGGTGCTGCACTTACTGGCTACCTCTCCAGAGGCGGTCGCCAGTCGCGAATTGGTCTACACGGCGCCGGACGGGGGGCGTCAGCGCATTCAACGCTATCTCGATCCCGTGACCGCAACGCAGCCGACGAGCGGGGTCATTGCGTCGCTGGTGCCTGTGCAAAGTTTGCTGCGGCTGGAAGGCGTCTCGACGATCTCCTCACTCGACATGCTGCGCGCTGAACTGGTGCAGCGGGGCGTGCCCACCGCTGACCTTCAGCAGGACGGCCACGTGTACGATGTGGCAGAAGAAGAGAGTGCGCTGGCGTTTGTTCACCAGCGCGTGCGCGATGCCTATAGCCGAGCACCTGGCGATACGGTGGCGCGCGCGCGCGGCGCGGTGATCATCGAACGAGGCGCGTTCGTCTCATCCGACGTCCTGATTGTCGGACCGACGCTAGTGGCGGCGGGTGCGGTTGTCGGCGCGGGTGCCCGTCTCGCGCAGTGCATTGTGCTGCCAGGTACAGAAGTCCCCCCCGGCGCCAGTGTGCGACAGCGCATTGTCTCCGGACCGATCGGCGCTGCAATCGCGCCGCAGCGGCGGCATGCCAGCACGCCAACCGCGCTCGCCAACGTGGCCATTCGGCCGCACCCGGCGCCGTACCTGGGAGTGCGTGCCTGGATAGATGCGACGGTCGCATTGGTCGCATTGGTGCTGCTCTCGCCGCTGTTTGCGGTGATCGCGATGGTCATCAAAATGACATCGTCGGGCCCCGTGTTCTACGGCGATCGGCGTGAAGGGCTTGCGGCGCGACCATTCCGGTGCTGGAAGTTCCGCACGATGCGCGTCAACGCGCATGCGTTGCAGCGCGAGCTTGCCGCTGAGCAATTTGCCGACGGGCCGCACTTCAAAATGGAGCGCGACCCGCGACTCACATCGATTGGTGGATGGTTGCGACGGCTGAACATCGACGAGCTGCCACAACTCTTCAACGTGCTCTGTCGCGAGATGAGTCTGGTGGGGCCGCGACCATCACCGCTGCGCGAGAATCAGATCTGCGCGCCGTGGCGTCGGGCACGTCTGTCGGTGCGGCCTGGAATCACCGGGTTGTGGCAGGTCTGTCGCCACAATCGGTCCGAGGGCGACTTCCACCAGTGGATTGAGTTCGACCTCCGCTACGTGGAGCGTGTCTCCTTCGCGGTCGATCTGCGCATTTTGATAGCGACCGTGATGACCGGTGGTGGGCGCCGACCGGTGTCCGTTGCCTCGGTTATCCCGGAGACGATCACCGAGACCATCCCGGTTGACGTGCCGGAGATCGATGCGGCCATTGTGTCGGCGCGCAAGATGGCGAACAATCGGGAACTGCGGTTGAATGCCACGCGCAAGCCCCTGTCCGCGTCGCCGTCGCCAACACGCTGGCCGACGGCCGAGTCGGTTAAGTGACCCGGTGGGCGCCGCACGTGCGACGCGCGGTGACACTCGGAACGCTACTGAGCGTGGCGTTCGGACCCATGGGTGCGCAGCAGCGGGATGATCGCGCGTCCACGCTCGCACCGGCGAAGTTGCGCCCGCGTTGGCTCTTGTCGGTCGACGCATCGTCTGCGTACGAGAGCAACGTGCTGTTTGGGGCGCAGGACACGCCGGTCGCGGATGCGTATCATCGCGTGGCCGCAGTGCTCACGGGCGGTGTGGCAAATACGAGGACGCGCTTGGACCTCGACCTTCGTGGCGACGTGGTACGCTTCGCGCGACTGGGGGCGCTCGACCGGGAGACGTATGACGTCGGCGCGACCCTCTTTCGGCGATGGACCGGGCGCCTTGCTACGCAGGTCGCGGCTCGGGCGGTCACGAGCATCGCGCCGATCGGCCTGCCGACGCTCAGCACGACGGCGCTTCTTCCGCTCACGATTTCGCGGACCCAGTCGTTGGTCGGCGCACTGAACGCGCGCGTACGCCCACGGGTGGAACTGTCGGCGGCACTCGATGGTTCGCGGGTGCGATTTGATGATACCACGTTCGCAGGCGGCACGACGTTCGGAGGCGTGATCGCGCTCTCCGCCAAACCGTCGATGCGCTCGACCGTTGGCGCTGTGCTTGAGGGGCGGCAGGCCGCCTTTGATCAGACCAATGTGGTGACCGAGGCGTTGGAGGGCGACTTCCGGCGTGACCTTGGGCCGGCGTCGCTTCGGCTTCGGGCCGGCGCGACCGCGCTGCAAGAACTTGTCGGCGCCGGCGAGTCGGTCCTCCGGCCCTCAGGCTCACTGGAGCTGTTGCGCGCGCGAGGCAGTGTTGCATATTCTCTACGACTGTCGCGTGCAGTCACACCGGCTTTCGGTTTCGGACGAGCGCTCGAAACAGATCAGTTTGCCATGTCACTTCAGCGGGGACGCGCGAAGGACGGCTACGTACGCCTTATCGGAGACGCATCGCGCAGTACCGACCCGACCGATCCGCGGGTCTCGCTGCGTTTCGCTGCGTTAACCGGCGAGTGGCGGCATGCGTTGGGGGGTGGCCTAAGCCTTGCTACTGTTGGGTTCGCTCGCCGTCGTTTGGACGGCGGGCGGATTACCAACACGGGCGGAAGCCTGCAACTCAGCTACGGGGGGGGACGCTAATGCCACGCAGCACTCACGCCGTTTTGGATCACCACCCCAAGCACATCACGATGCGCACGTCACTTCATCTGCTCGCTTTGTCCACGGTTCTGCTGTTGGCGACCGGGTGCGCCTCGGCCAATGTGCAGGGGCCTTATGTCTGGGCGTCGCAGCTGGCCGCGGAGCCTGAGCGCCAGGTGTATCGCGTACAGCCTGGCGACATGTTGTCGGTCCAGGTCTGGAGCAACGATGCGCTGTCGGTCAAGGCGCGCGTGCGCAGCGATGGCAAGTTCACCGTGCCGTTGGTGGGCGACATCGCGGTTGCCGGCGATGCACCGGACGTGATCGCGGCAAACGTGCAGCGCGAGTTGACGAACGGGAAGATCGTGCTCAATCCGCGCGTCACCGTCATGGTGGACGAAGATGTCACGGTGTCGGTGCTGGGGAAGGTGACCCGAGCCGGCTCGTATCCGTTGCTGTCGGCGCGCGGTGTTGCCGATGCGTTGGCCGCGGCCGGTGGCCTGAGCGAGTTCGCGCATCGTGACCAGATCTACGTGCTGCGCCGCGTGCCGCAGGCACAACGCATTCGGTTTCGGTTCGGCGCGTTGTTCGATCAGAATGATCCGTCGTCGCGATTCCGGTTGCGCAGTGGCGACGTCATCCTCGTCGACTAGTCGACCGTGATCAAGCTGTTGCAGCTGTCGTTTCTTGTGATGTCACTGGCCGTGCCACTGCTGGCGGCCCGCGATGGCTCTGCGGTACGCGGAGTGCGTCGCACGATCCTTCTGCTCTTCATGACCACCGCCGCGTACGTGGTGTTGATCACGATCGTCATTCCCCGGTTCGTCTAGCGACGCGAGATTCTCTCCCATGCCTGCTCCCCAGACCTCCTCCTCGACCCGCGATAAAACGCTGCGACTCAGCGTCCGCGAACAGCGCGAGGCCGATGACGCGCCGGCACCCCGTCGCGCGAGGGCCCCGGAGCAGCCAGCGGGCGCTGCGACGACGGAGCCGGTCGTCGATCTGGTCCGGCTGACGGAGCTGCTGCGCTTTCCGCTCGGTTCGCTGCGGCGGCATGCGTCGCTGGCATGGACGTCGTTTCTCGCCATCTTCGCGACGGCGCTGCTGGCGGCGTTTTTCCTGCCCAGAACGTATGAAGTGGAGACGCGCATTCTCGCTCGCCGCAGCATGGTCCTGCCGGCGCTTGGCAATCCCCGGCGTACCGTGCCCACGGAGTCGGATGCTCCGGCGCGTCTCGCCGTTGAAGCAGTGATGAGTCGCGAGAGTCTGACGGGCATCATCAAACAGAACAACCTGCTGGCGGTGCTGCCCGACGTCATCTCTCCGCTCAGTCTGATCAAGGAGAACGTGCGTGCCATGATCAAGGGTCCACGCAGCGAGCGCGATCAGATCGATGCGCTCGTCAAGCTGCTTGAAAAGCGCATGATCGTGGCGGCCGACAACGACAAGGAAGGCACCGTCTCCATCGGGATTCGGTGGCGTGATCCAGCGACCGCCCTGTCGATCGTACAGACGGCACAGAAGAGCTTTCTCGACAAGCGGTACGAGCAAGAGGTCAGCCTGGTGAAGGAGAGTATTGGCATTCTTGAGCGGTATGTCCTGCAGGCGAATCAGTCGATCGCGACCTCGATGGCGGATCTGCGTCGTTTGCCGGGCGTTCGCGCCGACAAAGGGGGCGCGGCGACCATTGCGGCCGCTTCGAAGACCACCGCGCGCTCCCGCGAGATCACGGCGGAGATGGCACGGGCGCAGGCGTCACTCACTTCGATTCGCGGCGCATTGAGTCAGCAAGAAGCTGCCTACACGCAGCGGGTATCGACGGCACAAGCGAAGCTGGCGGACCTTGAATCCAAGTTTGGACCGGCACATCCAGAAGTGGCGGCGAGCCGGAAAGCCTATGAGACGGCGAGCATCGAGCCCAGCGCGATGGTGACACTGCGCACGCAGGAGCAGCGGTTAGTGGGACAGTTGGCACAGCTGGGCGCGGCCGTGCCCGGGTCCACCGATGCGGGCGCCGAACTGGCCATGCAGCGCCTCAATTTTGAACGGTTGATGCGCGAACGGGCGGACTCACTCGAAGATCCACGCGTGACGTACGCCCGTTCCCAACTGAAAATTGCGACCACGAACTACGAAGACATGCTCGATCGGCTTGAGGCGGCGCGCATCGAATTGGAGACGGCCGGTGCCGCGTTCAAGTACCGGTATACCATCATCTCGCCGGCGCAGTATCCGAAGCAGCCAGCCGCACCAAACGTCCTCGTGCTCATCATCGGTGGGTTGGTGTGCGCCGGACTCGCGGCCCTGTTCGCCACCACGGCGCGCGATGTCCTCGGCGGGCGCGTCGTCGAGAAGTGGCAGATCAGTCGACAGCTAGGTCTTCCGCTGCTCGGCGAGATTCACAGGACGTGACGCCGAAAGCCGACGGGGTCTCGGTCCGATTCACCGACGGTAATCGCCCGACAAAGCCCCTCGCGATTCGCTCGCTCTCCAACGTGCTCATTGGGGGAGTGCTCGTCGCATCCATGATCGCGCTGCTCGTCAGCGGACGTCCGCTGATTGGGGCGCTGCCGATCGTGGCGGGCCTGACCCTGATGGCCGTGTGGTGGATGCCCACCCGCATGCCCCTGTACGCGGTGGTCACGTTGGCCATGCTCGGTGATATCACGACGCCCGTGCCGATACCGGCTGATGATCCGGTGCTTCGGCCTTTCCAGCTCATGCGGTTGTTTCTGCTTGAGAATCTCAACAAGGCGACCGGTGTTGAGGCACTGCGTGTGTCGGGGATGGAGGTCGCGCTGTTGCTGCTGGTGGGATTAGTGCTGCTGCGCGCGTTTTGTGCCAAAAACGAGGATCTTCGCACCCCGGCGGCTCCCGTCATCCCGCTCTATGCCGTGCTGGGGCTTGCCTTCGTTGCCGTGCTGGCGATGGAAGCGTGGGGCCTGTCGCGCGGTGGTGATGCGCGGCAGTCGTTCTGGCAGCTTCGCTATCTGCTGTGGACGCCGTTGCTCGGTGCCCTGAGCATGTACGCCATTCGACGATCAACACAGCTCACGGAAGTCGCGGTGCTGGTCACCGCAGTGGCGTGCCTCAAGGTGGCCGTTGGGCTGTACATCTTCATGTGGGCGCGCGCGCGGGGGTTGGAGGCGCCGCATAGTGTGACCAGTCACGCCGACACCGTGCTGTTCACGGTCGTGATCGCCCTCTGGAGTGCCGTCATGCTGTTTCGGCCCACGGTGACCCGGGCGCTGATCGCGCTGCCGGCGATGCTGTGGATGACATTGGGTATTGTGATCAACAATCGTCGGACGGCCTACGTCAGCGTATTCGTCGTGTTGCTCTTGCTGGTCTTCTTGTTGCCGCGCGCCACTCGACGCGCCGTGATGCTGGGTGCGCTGGCCTTCGCTCCTTTTGCGGCGGGCTATCTCCTTGTTGGCAAGTCGCGAAGCGGCACATTCTTCAAGCCCGCAGCGGCGATTTTTTCGGTGACGAATCAAGATGACAGCTCAAGCGATTCTCGTGACGTCGAGAACTACAACCTGACGCTCACTCTCCGGCACAACTTGGTGCTCGGCTCGGGCTTCGGGCATCCGTACGAAGAAGGACCAAGCTCCTACGATCTTTCGAACGTCTTCCAGCAGTATCGCTATGTCGCACATAACAGCGTGCTCTGGCTGATGGGTATCGCGGGCGTGTTCGGGTTCGCGTTGTTCTGGATGCAGTATGCGCTTGTTGTCCACTTCGCGGCGTTGGCCCATCGACGGGCCACCATGTCCAGTGATCGCATCGCTGCCTACACGGCCATTGCAACCATCGCGGCGTATCAGCTTCAGGCATGGTCGGATATGGGAACGCAAGGGTGGACCACGTCGGTCCTGGTCGCGTTGGCATTTGCCGCGACGTCGGTCGTGGTACGTCGGACCGGCGCATGGCCATCCTCGCCGTTCGTGCTGCCGCAGCGGTCGTCGAACGTCTGGTCGGTTGCGAAGGCGCATGTCGCCCGCTGATCTCGTCCCGCCAGCGTTGGCGTTTTCCGGGAGCGTCTCGTTGCTGGCTACTGGCTACCTCGCGCGACTCGCCCTGGCCGCCCAATCATCGCCGGCGCCTCGTCCGAGTACGTCGCCGCGGATCGATGTGATCGTACCGGCACATAACGAAGCGAACGGCATTCTCGCCACCATCGAGAGTCTGTTGCTCGCTGACTACCCGCGCGCACAGATGCGCGTGGTCGTTGTCGCTGACAACTGCACCGATGACACGGCAGCCATTGCACGGGCCGCCGGCGCGACGGTGCTTGAACGCACGGACGCGCAGCGGCGCGGCAAGGGGTATGCGCTCGCACATGCCTTTGCGTGGAGCGCCGCCGACGGGTTCGCCGACGCCGTCGTGGTGATCGATGCGGATACCTCGGTGTCGAGTGGCACGCTGGGCGCGCTTGCCTCGCATCTTGCGGCGGGTGCCGGCGCCGTGCAGGCGGACTATCGCGTGCGCAACGCCGACGACAGTTGGCGCACGCGACTGATGGAGCTGGCATTCACCCTGCACCACACCGTGCGCTCGTTGGGTCGGGAGCGACTCGGCGTGTCGTGTGGGCTGCGTGGGAACGGGATGGCCTTCCCGCTCAGTACCTTGGCGCGCGTTCCGTATCACGCGTTTTCGGTCGTCGAGGACGTCGAATACGGAATTCAGCTCGGGCTGGCCGGCGTTCGGGTGGTGTACGCGCCGGGCGCGGAGGTCCGCGGGGACATGCCAACCGGCGGCGGGGAGGCAGCTCGTGCGCAGCGCGAACGCTGGGAGGACGGTCGACGCGCGCTGCGGGCGAAGTGGACTCGGCCCCTCGCTCGTGTGGCGTGGCGACCACAGCCATTCGCGTTTGATCTGCTTGCCGACCTCCTCGTGCCACCACTCGCCGCCATCGCTGTCACAGTGCTGGCCGGTGTGACATTATCCACCGTCGCGGTTTTGGTCGGATGGTCACGCTGGAGCGCTTTGCCGTGGGCACTGTCGGCGGTCGCCCTTCTGGTCTATATCGTGCAAGGCATACGGTTAACCGACCATCCGTCGGCAGCCGTCCGCGCTCTGGTGTGGGCGCCCGTGTTCGTGGTGTGGAAACTCTTTGGCCGTCGGCGCGGTAACGCGGCGCAGAAAGGCGAATGGGTTCGCACGACACGCTCGGCTGAATCGTAGGCTTTCACACACGCGCGCATCCATTCACCCAGCCTTCCATGAACGCGACGCTTGTTTCCTCGCCCACGCTGGTCAGCACACTGGTCAGCACGCCGGTAGCGATTCGGTCGCTGCCGTCGCCGGATGTCGCACCCCCCAATCATCCTTGGGGGCAGACGTGGTTCTCGTTGTTGCAGGCGCAGTGGAACTCACTCGTCCTCGTGCCGGCGGATCCTGGCGATTCGACCGTCTTCGCCGCCAAAGCACTGGCTGACGTGGGGCGCCTCTATCAGTTCGAGCCGATTCAGGTCATCAACGCAGGCGACGTGGCCTCGGGTGACCTGCAGGGCGTTCTGGGGACCATCCAGCAGTTTAACGGGTCGGCAGCGCGACTTCTGATCGCTGTGAGTTCACCACTCACGCATGATGCCGCCATTCCGGCGGCGCGCGCCGCCGACGCCGCCGTCCTGGTGGTGGGGATGGGAACGTCCTCGATGGTCAATGCGCGCCGCACGATCGATTGCATCGGCGCTTCGCATTTTATCGGCGCCGTCGCGCTTCGGCCGTAGGCAGGTGCCTCTGCTACTCGCGTCGCTGCGCCAGACGGCCGCCGTCCTTGATGACGCCTTGAGCGCGCGGCTGGCGGCGCTTCCGCCGCGCGTATGAGCACGGCCGCGATGCACGAACTGGTTCGCAGCTATCCTCTGACCTCGCTCCAGAGCGGCATGCTTTTTCACGAGGTGCGCGAGATCTGTGGGGTGGATATCGAGCAGATTGTCTGCCGGACGGGCGAGCGTATTGAGCTTGAACCGTTCACGCGCGCACTCGCAACGCTGGTGGAACGGCATCCGGTGTTGCGCACGCGTTTTGTCTGGGACACCGACGACGCACCGTATCAGGAGATCGATGACACGGCGCTCCCCGAGGTCCGCCTGCTTGAGCGGACGCTGCTGCCGGAGGCTGAGCGCGTGCGCAACTTTCAGGGGTTTCTGTTCGCCGATCGGTCGGAAGGGATCCCGCTGTCTCGTGCGCCGCTGATCCGCGCCTCGGTGCTGCGGTATGGCGATGACGATACCCGCGTCGTGCTGTCGCTGCATCACGCGATTGTCGATGGCCGGTGCTTCCCGATCCTGCTGGATGACCTGTTCGCCTGTTACGACGCCTACCGTCGAGGGCTCGCGCCGGCAGCGGCGGTGCCGCGCCTCGCCTTTCGTGAGTTCGTCGAGTGGAGCGCGGCACAGGACCACGAGACCCGGTCGCGCACCTTCTGGCAGGACCGTCTGCGCGGCTTCACCGCGCCAACACCGCTGGTGGTGGACGACCTGCCGGACGTCGATCCCGGGCAGCTGTCATGGCAGGAAGAACTGTCCTGTTCTGCCGGCGAGACCCGTGCGCTTGAGGCGCTCGCGATGCGCGCAAACGTCACGGTGCACACGCTGGTGCAGGCGGCGTGGGCGTTACTCCTGTCACGCTACGCGTCCGAAACTGACGTGGTCTTCGGCGGTACGCGTGCGTGTCGGAAATCGTCGATCCCCGGCGTGGACGATGCCGTCGGGCTGTTCATCAACACGCTTCCGGTCCGTGCACAGGTCGATCCGGACAAGCCGCTGTTCCAATTCCTGCAGGAGTTGCGGCAGCAGTGGATGGAGATGCGTGCACATGAGCACACGCCGCTCAGTCGCGTACAGGGATGGAGTGACCTGGAGAAGGGGCAGTCGTTGTTCTCCAGCATCCTGGTGTTCGAGACCTTCGACTTGGGTGAGACGATGCGGTCTCGCGGTGGAGCATGGGCGCACCGCGAGGTCGAGCTGTACGAGCGCACGAATTTCCCCATCACGGTGGCAGCGTATCATGGCGCGGAGCGCCTGCGCATCAAGATCGAGTTCGACCAGGCCCGGTTCAGCATTGATACCGTACGACGCATGCTCGGACATCTCCATGCACTGCTTCAGCAGTTCACGGCGATGCAAGATTCACAACTGTCTGCCTTCCAGCTGACCACCGCGCTGGAACGGCGGGAGCTGCACGCGACATGGGCGACCGCGCAGACGTTCCCGGTGCCGGGCACGTTGGTGGCGTGGTTTGCCGCGCAAGCGGCCAGGACCCCGGATCGGCTGGCGGTGTCCTGCGGAACGCGCCAGTGGACCTATCGTGAACTGGACGCCGCCGCGAATCGTGTGGCGCAGGCGCTCGTTCGTCGACAGGACGTGACGCGTGGCGATATCGTCGGCCTGTGCGTGGAGCGCTCCGCCGATATCATCATCGGCATTCTTGGCATCCTCAAGACGGGGGCGGCGTATATGCCCATCGATCTGGCGTATCCCGCCGATCGGTTGAAGTGGATGCTGCAGGACGCGACGTCTAGGGTGCTGTTGACACAGCAGGCGCTCGTGGGGCAGCTCCCGGAGACCACGGCGGTGGTGGTGACCTTTGAGGGCATCGCCTCCGACACGACGCTGCCCGCGACCGCGATCGCCGTCGAGACGGACCTCGACGATCTGGCATACGTGATCTTCACGTCCGGCTCGACAGGGAAGCCGAAGGGGTGCCGGGTGACACACCGCAACGTCGCGCGCCTGATGACCGCGACCGAGGCACTCTATCACTTTGACGAACACGATGTCTGGACGCTCTTCCACTCGTTTGCGTTCGACTTCTCGGTATGGGAAATCTGGGGGGCGCTCTTGTATGGAGGCCGAGTGGTCGTCGTGCCATTCGACGTCACGCGTTCACCAGATGACTTTTTGGTTTTGTTGGCCGACGAATGCGTGACGGTCCTGAATCAGACGCCGTCAGCGTTTCGACAACTGATTGCGGCCGAAGCACGTCGCGTCGGCCCGCCGGTCACGCTCGCACTGCGCCACGTAATTTTCGGCGGTGAGGCGCTGGAGCTCGCGAGCCTGCGCCCGTGGTTTGTGCGTCACGGTGACGTTCGCCCGCAGCTGATCAACATGTACGGGATCACGGAGACGACCGTTCACGTGACGTATCGTCCGATCAGCATGGCGGACATCTCCGGTGGAAGTGTCATTGGCCGACAGCTGCCGGACCTGGAAATACATCTCCTCGATCCGGCCGGACATGCGGTGCCCATTGGCGTGCCCGGCGAGATTTTCGTTGGCGGTGCCGGCGTTGCGGCGGGCTATCTGAATCGACCGGACCTGACGGCGTCGCGCTTTGTTCCGCATCCGCTCCGGCGCGGCGAGGTGGTCTATCGTACCGGCGACATCGCGCGATTCTTGCCCACGGCGGATCTCGAGTACCTTGGCCGCATCGACGATCAGGTCAAGATTCGCGGTTTCCGCATTGAGCTCGGCGAGATTCAGGCGGTGCTGTTGCGCCATCCGGCGGTGCGTGAGGCGCTGGTCACGGTGCATGGAACGGGCGCGGAGAAACGCATAGTCGCGTACCTGGTCGGTGACCGCATTGCCGGTTCGGTCAAGGCGCTGCGCGACTTCGCGGGCGTGTCGATGCCGCCGTACATGATCCCGTCAGCCTTCGTGTACGTGGATCGATTCCCGCTCACGACGAACGGGAAAATCGACCGCAAAGCGCTGCCCGACCCGGAGGACGCTGTGCGGGTCCTGTCGGGGCACCATGCACCGCCGCTCGGTGCAACGGAGACCGCGCTCGGCGAGATCTGGGCCCGCGTCCTGCAGGTTGATCGTGTTGGACGCGATGAGGACTACTTTGAGCTGGGTGGCGACTCGATCCTGAGCATCCAGATTGTCTCGCAGGCGCGTCGCGCGGGCATACGCCTGACGCCGCGCGATTTGTTTGAACGGCGTACGATCCAGGAACTGGCCGCCGTTGCCGACACGCGGACGAACGACGTCGTGCCGTCAGCGCCGGCACTGACCGGTGCAGCACCGTTGACGCCGATTCAGCGCTGGTTTTTCCGGCACGATCTGCCGGATGCGAACCATTGGACGCAGTCGTTCCTGTTTGATCTGCGGGCGGTCCTGGACACCGAAGGTCTGCAGCGCGCGCTGCGCGATCTGGTGCGGCATCATGACGCCTTGCGGACCGCGTTCCGAGACGGCGTACAGGAGGTGCAGCCTGACGTCGCGTACGCATTCAGGCAAGTTGACGGCCCGCTCCTTGACGACGCGATGCCGGCCATCTGCGCCGAGGCGCAGCGCGCGCTGTGTGTCGCGTCCGGTCGTCTGCTGTCCGCCGTCTATTTCCCGTCCCGGGCGCAGCTGTATCTCGCGATTCATCACCTCGCAGTGGATGGTGTCTCGTGGCGCATTGTGCTCGAGGATCTTGAACACTTCCTGCTGGGCAAGCCGGTCGACGCGGTGCCGACGCCCTTCGTGAACTGGGCGCACCATGTGGCGTCGCTGGCGAGCGACACCACGCTGCAAGCGCAACGCGCGTATTGGGAGCAACAGGCGCGACTATTTCGGTTGCAGCCGGATCGCGAGCGTCAGGTGACGACGGTCGGTGACGCCCAATCGATCACCGTTCGACTGTCCCTGCGCGAAACCGAACAGCTCGCGGCCGCAGCGACAGCCATGCGCGCGCAGGTCGACGAGGTGTTGGTCGCCGGTGTCGTGCACGCTCTTGCCGCGCAGCTGGGAGTGAGCGACGTGGCCCTTGACCTCGAGGGTCACGGGCGGCGCGAAGCGTCTGTGCTGGATGTATCCCGCACCGTTGGGTGGTTCACCACGATGTATCCGCTGGCCCTGCGCGTAAATCCCACCGCGTCGCTGGTATCGGCCGTCGCGACCACGAAACGCGCCATGCGGGACGTACCGGAGCGCGGATTCGGCTTTGGACTGCTGGATGTGCCGGATCCCGGTCGTGATGTGCTGTTCAACTACCTCGGTCGGTTTGATCGCGTCACCAGCGACAGCACGCTGTTCGCGTTCGCATCGCAGGACTCCGGGTCGTGGTACGATGCCGGGTCATCGCGCTCGCATCAACTCGAGATCAATTGCTGGATCAAGAGCGGATGCCTGGAGTTCACGTGGACGTTCGCGGCCCTGCCGCGCGAGCTGGTCGCGACCATGGCAGAGCGGTGTGCTGCCTCGCTGCGGCAGCTGTCGGTCGACGACGCCGGCGCGTCTGCGTGGATTGCGGCGGACTTTCCGCTGGCGGCGCTGCGGGACGTTGATGTCGCACAGTTGCAAGGTGACGTCGAGGACGTGTTGCCGCTGACGTCCATGCAGGAGCTGTACTACTCGATGGAATTGGCACGTCCGGGCTCGGCGATCGATCAGTGGCATTGGGCGCTGACCGGACCGGTGGACGCGGCGGCCGTGCGCGCCGCGTTTGAGTCGGCGCTCGCGCAGCATGCTGGATTGCGCACTGAGTTTCACGGGGCCGGTTTCCGCCACCCAGTGCAAGTGGTACGACCGCGCATGGCGATCCCCATGGACGTGGTGCAGGCTGCGGACGTGGCAGCGTTCGAGGACATCCTCCGCGCCGACCGGGCCCGCGGAATGCGCGTTGATCAGGCACCGTTGATGCGGCTGACCCTCGTGGAGATGCCCGACGCGCCGACACGCCTGATCTGGACGCATCATCATTTGCAGGTGGACGGATGGTCGTGGCCGGTGCTGTTGGCGCACGTGTCTGCGGCGTACCGCGCGCTGACGCGCGGCGAACCGCTCGTGCTGTCTCGCGGTGCCTCCATTCGCGAGTACCTCGCGTGGTCCCGCTCGCAGGACCTGAATGGCTCGCGCGCGTTCTGGCAGCGCTCCCTGCAGGGATTTACCCGGCCGACGCCAGTGGCTTCAGGCACCCGCGGTCATGGGGCCTTCCATGAGAGGTCGCACACGGTTGACGGAGATACCGGCACCCGGCTGCACGCGCTTGCCCGCCGGTGGAAGTGCCCGCTGAATGCGCTGGTGCAAGCGGCGTGGGCCGTCGTGCTCTCACGGCAGGCGGATCAGCGCGACGTCGTTTTCGGTGCGACGTTTTCCGGTCGTCCGGCGGAGGTGCAAGGCGTTGAGTCGATGATCGGCGCATTCGTCAACAACCTGCCGGTCCGCGCAAGCATTCGCGGTGACCAGACGTTTAAGGACCTCGCACGCGACCTGCATGCACAGGCGATCACGCTCGATGAACATCAGCACCTGCCGCTGCGCGAAATTCAGGAACTCAGTGAAGTGCCGCTCCGATCGCCGCTCTTCGAGTCGCTCCTGGTGTTTCAGAACTACACGATTGACGAGCAGGCCTTGCGGTGGACGGAGACGGTCCGGGTGCAGGATTTTGTGGCACCGGTGCGCACGAACTATCCGCTTACCCTCGTCGTTCGGCCGGATCGGTCGGCGCTGCATCTGGACCTGATCTATCAGGGCGGTCGCGTTGATGACGCCACCGCTGCGCGGCTGCTCGGCGCGATGGGGGCGATGTTGTCATTGGTGGTCGAGACCCCGGACGTGTCCATCGAGCGCTGCACCGCCGCGGTCGACTTGCCCACGCTGGTCATGACGACTGTCGCACCCGTGCGCGGTGCAACGTCGTCCCTGCCGACGACGGCCCTGCAGAAGCAGATCGCGGTCGTGTGGGAGCGCGCGTTCGGACTGTCCGATATTGGAATCGACGAGAACTTCTTCGATCTTGGCGGTCATTCCCTGTTGTTGATACGGGTGCATGCGCTGCTCTGTCGCGAGCTTGCGCGCGACTTGTCGGTTGTTGACGTCTTCGGCAATCCAACCATCCGCAAGCTGGCTGCTGCACTGCAACCGGCGCCGGACACGATGTCGCCGCCGGTCGGTGCGCGTGCCGCGCGCGCGCTGCCGAAGGCGCAGGATATCGCCATCGTTGGCATGAGCGGGCGCTTTCCCGGCGCCGAGTCCGTGCAGGCCTTCTGGCAAAACCTGCTGGACAATGTCGAGTCGATCGTGACGTTCACCGACGACGAGCTGCGGCTCGAGGGACTGGATGCCGCAGCGATGCGCGCAGCGGGCCACTATGTGCAGCGACGCGGGCAGTTGCCTGATCCGGACCAGTTCGATGCGGCGTTCTTCGGGATGTCGCCCAATGAGGCGGCGGCGACGGACCCGCAGCAACGCCTGTTCCTGGAGACGGCGTGGTCGGCGCTCGAAGATGCCGGCTACGCGCCGTCACGCATCGAAGGGCGCGTTGGTGTGTTCGCGGGCATGAGCAACAACACCTTTTACGAGCAATACGTGCAGGGTGACACCAGACTGCGGTCGCACTTGGGTGACCTCGTTGTCATGATGGGGAACGAGAAGGATTACCTGGCCACACGGACGGCCTACAAGCTCAACCTGAATGGTCCGGCGCTGAATATCTACACCGCGTGCTCCACCTCACTGGTGGCGGTTGCCGAAGCGGTGTACGCGCTGCGCGAAGGACGCTGCGACATGGCCATTGCCGGTGCCGTGTCGATCACCTTTCCGCAGAACCGCGGCTACTATCACGAAGACGGCGGGATCACGTCGCCCGACGGCCACTGCCGTCCGTTCGATGCCAATGCCGGCGGCACGGTGTTCAGCAACGGACTCGCCGCGATCGTGCTCAAGCCACTGGAGCAGGCGCTTGCGGACGGCGACACCATCTACGCCGTGGTGAAGGGCGTGGGCGTGAACAACGACGGCTCCGACAAGGTCAGCTTCACGGCACCCAGCGTGGCGGGGCAGTCGGGCGCAATTCGGGACGCCTACGAGCAATCCGGCGTATCACCGGACACGGTCGGGTACGTCGAGGCGCACGGGACCGCGACGGCTCTTGGTGATCCGATCGAGTTCGAGGCACTGACAGTCGCCTTCCGTGAGAAAACCACTCGCGTGCAGCACGTGGGGCTTGGGTCGGTGAAGTCGAATGTCGGCCATCTCGACGCGGCCGCCGGGATGGCCGGGTTGATCAAGACGGCGCTCATGGTCAAACACGGGGTCATTCCGGCAACGCTGCACTTCTCGCGGGCCCACCCTGCGCTGCGCATCGAGCAATCGCCGTTCCGTGTGGTCGCGACGAACGAAGTGTGGACCACCCATCACGGTGCACCGCGTCGAGCGGGTGTGAGCTCATTTGGTGTCGGCGGCACCAACACGCATGTGGTCCTGGAACAGCCACCGGTACCAGTGGCGTCGTCGCCGTCGCAGCGAACAGCAGAGCTGTTGGTGCTGTCGGCACGGTCGGCGGTCGCCCTCGACCGCATGCGCGCGGCGCTCGCTGATCATCTCGAAAGTCACCCGGACATCTCGCTGGCCGATGTGGCGTTCACGCTGGCCACCGGTCGCGAGGTGTTTGCGCATCGACTGGCAATCCCGGTCGACTCTGTCGCGAGCGCAATCGGCAAACTGCGGTCACCGGACATCCAGCCTCAGACAACGAGGCGCAGTGACCTGCCGGTCGCATTTCTGTTCCCGGGTCAGGGTGCGCAGTTCGCCGGCATGGGTCGTCGCTGGTATGCCACCGAGCCCGTGTTTCGTGAGGCCGTGGATACGTGCGCGGCGCTCTTGCAGCCGCTGATCGGGACGGACATCCGATCGGTGATGTTCACCGAGACGGAAGAGGCTACACAACTCCTGAATCGGACGCGCTTCACGCAACCGGCACTGTTCGTAACATCGTATGCGCTGGCCCAGGTCTGGAAGCGCTATGGTGTCTCGCCGTCAGCGATGATCGGACACAGCGTTGGCGAGTACAGTGCGGCCTGTCTGGCCGGGGCAATTCCGTTGGATCTAGCGCTGCGGCTGATCGCGACGCGCGGTCGTCTGGTCGATGCCTTGCCGGGTGGCGCCATGCTCTCCATCCGCCTTCCGGCCGCCGAGGTCACACCGTGGCTTACTGGCGAGATCGCGATTGCCGCGATCAACTCGCCGGTCATGACCGTTATCGCGGGACCATCGCCCGCCGTCGCCGCACTTGCCGAGCGACTCGTTGCGGCGGACATCCCGCATCGTGATCTGCGCACGTCGCACGCGTTTCATTCGGCGATGATGGATCCGGTTGTCGCGCCGTTCCGCGACGCCGTCGCCGATGTGTCCTTTGCGGCGCCACAGGTCCCGTATGTGTCAAACGTCACGGGCACGTGGGTCACGGCGGCGGAGGTTGCGTCGCCGGACTATTGGGCGGACCATGTGCGGCAAACCGTGCGCTTCGAGGACGGTATTCGCTGCCTCGTGGCGGAAACGACGAGTGTGCTGGTTGAAGTGGGCCCGGGACGCAGTGGCGTCACGTTCGCCCGGCAGTCGATACCCGACGGCGCTCAGTATCCAATCGTGACCTCACTTCCCAAGGAGGACGACCGTGACGCCTTTGCTGGGGTGGTGGGCGCGTTGTGGGCGGCCGGTGGTCGAATTGATTGGTCCGAGTTTTTCAGGGGTGAGCAACGCCGACGTGTGTCGCTCCCGACGTACCCGTTCGAGCACAAGCGCCATTGGCCCAGTGCGCGAACCCTTTCCCTCCCGCTCGCCGCTCGCCAGATGGCTGCGACGCAGACCGCGCCATCGGAAACGACCATGATCATGAACTCTACGATTGCCGCGTCGTCGTCGGATGCGACGCCGGTGCTCGTTGCACCACCGACGGTTGCGCCGCCTACGCAGTCGCGCAAGGAACGACTGGTTGCCGACCTTCGCGAGCAGATTCACCAGCTGACGGGATTCGACGATATCGTGGATCAGAGCACGTTCCTCGATCTCGGGCTCGACTCGCTGCTGATCGGCCAGGCAGCAACAACGCTGAGCCGCCACTACGGCACGCGCATCACGTTCAAGCACCTGATGGACGATCATGACTCGGTGCTGAAGCTTGCCGGATATCTCGATGGAGTCCTCGATCCGTCGAAGTTTGCGGAGATTGCACCGGCGCCGATGTCGATGCACGGCGACGGGCCGATGATCGCGCCGACGCCATCGCGCGCCGGCAGCCTCGACGATCGTGTCGCGCGGCTCGAAGCCATGCTCCAGCAACTGGTGCCCGCGCCGTCGTCGCCACCACCGCTTGCTGCGTCGGCCGCGGTCACGACGACACGCCGCTACGAAGCGGGCCAGCTGCACAAGGCCGGGAACGCGCCAATCTCGTTCGGTCCGTTCCGCCGGGTTGCGACCGACGCGACTGATGCACACGCCCTGACCGCACGCCAGCGTGCGCATTTGTCGGCGCTGATTCACGCCTACACGGCACGAACACCGAAGTCGAAGGCGAGCATCGCGGCCAGCCGGACCATGCTTGCGGATCCTCGCGCTGGCGCGGGTTTCAACCGTCTGTGGAAGGAGATGGTGTACCCTGTCGTCACGACCGGTTCCAAGGGCGCACATTTGTGGGATCTGGACGGGAATCAATGGGTCGATGTTACGCTGGGTTTCGGCCTCGGTCTCTTCGGTCATCGGCCGGATTTCGTGGAACGCGCTGTCGCGGAGCAACTGCGCACGGGCTTCGAGATCGGTCCCTCGACGCCGCTGGCAGGCGAAGTGGCGGCGATGCTGTGCGCCGTCTCCGGAAAGGATCGCGCGACGTTCTGCGACACGGGCTCGGAAGCGGTGACCGCAGCGATTCGCGTGGCGCGGACGGTCAGTCAGCGTGATACGATCGCCATTTTTCAGGGCTCGTATCACGGGATCTTCGACGAGGTGCTGGGACGTGCCGTCGTGCGCAACGGTCAATTGACCACTGTGCCGATTGCGCCTGGGATCACCGCCGATTCGCTGGCGAACGTGCTGGTACTGGAGTACGGCAATCCGGAGTCGCTGGCCTTCATCAAGCGGTACGCGGGTGAACTCGCTGCGGTGCTGGTGGAACCGGTGCAGAGTCGTCGGCCGGACCTGCAGCCGCGGGAGTTCCTGCACGAGCTGCGTGCGCTGACCGCCGCGCATGACATCGCGCTGATCTTTGATGAGGTGGTGACCGGTTTTCGATGCCACCCGCGGGGCGCGCAGGGCGTGTTCGGTGTCGACGCAGACCTCGTGACGTACGGCAAGGTGATGGGCGGTGGGATGCCCATCGGCGCACTGGCCGGGCGCAAGAAGTACATGGATGCGCTGGACGGTGGCGCGTGGAACTATGGGGACGATTCCGGCCCCGACGCGAGCGTCACCTTCTTTGCCGGCACGTTTGTGCGGCATCCACTGGTGCTGGCCGCTGCCCGCGCGGTGCTGACTGAGCTTGACGCGCGTGGTCCATCCCTGCAGGAAGAGCTGGACGGCCGCACGGCCTCGCTCGTCGACGCGATGAATGCGTGCGCGGAGGAGGCTGGGGTCCCCGTGAAAGTCACGCGGTTCAGCTCAATGTTCATGGTCAACTTCGCGCCGGGGCTCAAGTACGCGTCACTGTTCTTCTACCATATGCGCCTGCGAGGGGTGCACATCTGGGAGACGCGCCCGAGTTTCCTCTCGGTCGCGCACTCGGATGACGACGTCGCCCAGGTGCTGTCCGCGTTCCGTGAGAGCCTGACGGCACTGCAGGAGGGCGGTTTCCTGCCGGGAGGCCCGGATGAGGATCTCGTCCCGGTCACGCCGGAGCAGGGAGAGGTGCTGGTGGCCTCAGCGATGAGTGAAGCGCACTCGCGTGCGTTCAACGAGTCAATCTCCATTCGCTTCGAAGGGACGCTCGATCGTCGCGCGCTTGACACGGTAGTCCGTGCCGTGGTGGCTCGTCATGAGTCACTACGTGCCGTGTTCGAGCGCGATGGAAGTGCACAGCGCTTTGTGCCGGCAGCACGCTGTGGTATCCGCATCGTCGACGCGGATTTGCGCACGGCGTCGAACGCAGAGATCGCGGCGTTTCGCGACACGCAGATGACCGCGCTGTTCGACCTGCATGAAGGCCCGCTGTGCCGCTTCGTGTTGCTCTCCTTCGGTGAGGCCCGGCACGAGCTACTGGTCGTCGCGCATCACGCGGTGTGCGACGGGTGGTCCTTCGGTGTCGTCTACGACGATCTTCAGGCGCACTATCGCTGCGCCATCGGGGACACCGTGCCGCTGCCTGCGGCGACTCCCTTCCGTGCTTCTGTCGATCGTCAGCAACTGCCGGAGATCGTCGCGCAGCGTGCGGAAGATACCGCGCACTGGGTGGCACAGCTCGCGTCGAATCCCCCGACGCTGGCGCTGCCCGGCGACCTGCAGGTGGCGGACGATGCCTTCGCGTGCCGATCGTCCACGCGGACGCTTCCCGAGTCGTTATGCCAGCGCATCGCCGAGTTCTGCAAGGCACAGCGCGTGACGCCGTACATGCTCTTCTTCGCCGCCTACCGCGACGTGTTGGCGCGTCTCTCGGCGCAGGAGTCGTTCTGCATCGGCACGCCGGTTGCCAGCCAGGCGTCGGCCGGACTGCCGGGGTTGGTCGGCCATGGTGTGCACTTTCTGCCACTGCCGTGCGTCACGACGCCGGAGATCTCCATCCGTGAGTATCTGGCGGCGAACCGCGCTGTGATCCTCGATTCGCTCGATCATCAGTCGACCACGCTTTCGCGCATTCTGCGCGACCTGCCCGACGGGCGGCGCCTTTCGCGCGTCGCGGCGACATTTTCGCTGGAGGCGACCTCGCCTACGTGGACCGGCGCTGATGTGTCGGTCAGTCTGCAGGTGAACGCGAAGAAATACTCGACGTTTGACCTGAGCCTGTTTGCCATGGACGATCACGGACGGTTTTCGTTCCTCGTGCTCGCGGCCAGTGGGCGCTTCAGCGCCTCGCTGATCGAGTCGTGGACCGATATGCTGATCGCGTGGCTCGACGCCGTCATGCAGGCGCCCGACACACGCCGGGTCGCCGACCTGCTGATCGCGTCACCGGTCGCCGCGCTGCCAACACCGACCGTGCTGTCCGATGTGGTTTCGCTGTTTGAGGAGCAGGTGCAGCGGACGCCAGCTGCGGTTGCGCTGCGCGGTGATGGCCGCGCGTTGTCGTACGCTGAGACCAATGCGCTCGCCAACGCCGCCGCGCACCGACTGGCCGCCGACGGCGTCGCGCCGGGGTCGCGCGTGATCCTCGAGGCGGAGCGCTCGATGGAGTTCGTGCTCGCGGTCCTCGCGATTCTCAAGTGCGGCGCCGCGTACGTGCCGATCGATCCGACCTATCCGGACGCGCAC